>JAILZY010000003.1 GCA_023512255.1 bacterium
GGGGTGAGATAATCATCACCATTGTCCATAGCCTGGCCATTAATGATGAGTTATAAATATTTATGGTCGGTTGCTTATCGTCCACAGAGCCGGTTAATTATCTGTAACTGCCTTGGCTGAAAAAAGAGTATGATTTTTTTGTAAAAAACCATAAACTCGAAACTCGCCGCGCAGAGGAGGAAAAACAATCAGATTGAGAGGAGTAATCCTAGAAAAGAAAAAAACAGTCGCTGAGAAAAACAGTCATTCGAGCTGAAAAGATATTTTTCAATTAGTCTAATTTAGTCTATCATCATCGCCCTTGACTGAAATAACAGGAAGTCTAATATCACCCGAGGACTTGGAAAAACGCGAGTGAATCTCGCGGCCGCTGGGCCGCAAAGAGACTGAGCCACTCGCGCACTTCTCAATAGACAATTATCTTTTAAGGATCAATCAACAATATATCTTCCACACTTCGGACAGACGAAAATATCGTTACTGTTGTGGATCGTAGCTGCGAGCGAAGTGGATAATTTAATCATGCAACCTTGGCACACCCCATCTTTGATTTTAAAAACTCCAGCCCCAAATTTTTCTGTCAGTCGATCAAATCTGGCCACAATCGACTGGTCCAATTCTTCCCGAATAAGCTTTATCTCTTTTTCAATCCGGGCTCTTTCTTCTCCGTTGCCGTTCTCCTTTATCATATTTGTCAGGGTTTGAAGCTTCCAGAGCAATTTAGCTCCTTGGACATTAACATGATCGGGGGAAATCTGCAGCTCGACCTGGGAGAAAATCTGAGCTATCTGCTCGTAGCTCTGAATCTCAAGAAATTTTTCTTTCATTCCGGGATTGCTCAGCAGGAATCTGGCTAATCCGCCAAATAGGTGATTGAACAAGCCAGGTACATTAGGTTTCCAGATAATCAACAGGATAACATAAACTGGTTTGCCATCAATAGAATTGAAATCAATACCATTCCTGGTTATTCCAACACAAATAATTGGCCCGTCCTGAGTTTTTATCCTGGCATGAGGAAAGGCAAAACCATTTCCTACTCCAGTTGAGGACAAGGACTCTCTGTCCAGGATCCTCTCGAGGACATCTTCATTTCCCTCAAATTTGTGAAACTGACACACCCGGTCCACCATTTCTCTCAAGACAGATATCTTGTCCTCACCTTGGAGATTGAAAATTACCATCTTAGGATCAATCAGCTCAGATAATTTCGTGTTATTTAAGAACAATTGCCCGGCGTTCAAATCGATTACCTCACCTTAAAAATTAAGTTAACAATAAAATTATTATTATAGGTTAACTCAAAGCCTGGATCGCTCCCTATGGTTAAAGGAAAATTAAAAGAAAGGAATTTTTTTTGAAGAATATTATATTTTTTGCTGGGGATTAGCTGTATAGCATCTTGTCTGAAAATTGACATACTACACTGCTGCCTAGGGTATAGTAGAGATAGGTTTGAAAATTTTCCAGGACATTCAAGCTTATTTTTCATAAGTGATAATATAGCCCATGTCTCTTTTCAATATATCATGAAATGGGCTAGATGAGCAAATTTTTTAACAAAAAAATTAAAGCCTCAAGCTTTCAAGATTGAAAAATCAGAAAAAAAAGAGATGATGATTAGAAAAAAGATGATCGCTCTTATATATCAGAATATCAGACACCATAAACCCTATATCAGAACAACCATAAACCCTCGAAGGGGCTTAGCTCTTATTAGGGTTATGTCTCTCAATGGTAGCTAATAAAATAAGAGCGATATGAATTACACAGGTAGAGTGGGGGCATTGTTGGCCCGAAATATGATCTCATCACCGCTTTGCAGGTCAACAATCTTTTCACATTGAAACTGCACCTTGTCCCACAAGATTTGAGGATGATATTCAGGTACAATCTCTTGCAATTTTAATTGGATTCCTCGACCATCCTGTCTTTGAGCTAGGCTAAGAAGCTCCTCAATCTTTTCTTTAAGCTCACGGGCTGATATTGCGCTCTTTTGGCCGTTGCTTCTCAAAACCATGAGCTTGTCATGAGAGGTGGGCACAATCCCCTCACCTTCAGTGATCAATTCCTCATAAAGCTTTTCCCCTGGCCTAAGTCCAGTGATCTCGATACGAATATCCTTATCAGGGATAAAACCGGACAGCCGGATAAGATCTCTAGCCATATCGAGGATTCTAATCGGTCTTCCCATTTTCAGAATATAGATATCTCCACTCTCTCCCATTGCTCCGGCCTGCAAGATAAGCTGAACCGCTTCACCGATGGTCATAAAGTAGCGGGTAACCTCTGGATGAGTAACCGTTACCGGACCGCCATAAGCGATCTGCCTCTTGAAAAGAGGAATAACGCTGCCTGCACTCCCGATAACATTTCCGAATCGAACAGCCATAATCTTTGTCCCTGCCAATTTCCGCTGCCCTGCTGCCGCTCTTGCTGATTCTTCATGCTTAAGCTGAAGAATAATCTCAGCCACTCTTTTGCTGGCACCCATGACATTGGTTGGCCGCACTGCCTTATCCGTAGAGACCAGAACAAACCTTTCGGCTCTGGCCTCCAAGGCGGCCTCAAGGACATTGCTGGTGCCCAGGATATTATTAAAAACTGCCTCCCAGGGGTGAATCTCCATCATAGGTACATGCTTGTAGGCTGCGGCATGGAAAACCACCTGCGGATGATAGCGGTTAAATATCCCTTTGAGGCTATCCCGACAGGTTACGGATCCAAGGGCTGGAACCAAAATCTGCCGAGGATATAAGTGCCTTAACTCCATCTCAATCTCATACAAACTGCTTTCCGCCCGATCCATCATGATCAAAGCCCTTGGTTCAAATGCCATAATCTGGCGGCAAAGCTCAGAGCCGATCGATCCAGCAGCTCCAGTTACCAGAATACATTTGTCTTTCAAGTATGCGCCGATTCTTTCAATATCCAACTCGATCTGGCTTCTGCCAAGAAGATCAGCATATGAGACATCCCGAATAGCTGAAATGCTTACCTTATCATTCAGCAGCTCACCAATTGTGGGAATAGTCTTACAGTTCACCCCAGTCTGCTGACAAAGATCAATGATACGGCGCATCTGCTCTGCCGAGGCTGAAGGAATGGCAATCATAATCTCATCAACATCTATATTCCGAACTACAGAGGCAACATTTTCAATACCGTCCAACACCTTGATCCCGTGGATATGCCGGTGAATCTTCCTGGGATTATCATCCAAAAATCCCACTACCTCATAGTGCACCAGGTCTCTATTATCATTGATCTCTCGCAAGATCTTCTCTCCCGCATCACCGGCCCCGACAATTAAGACCTTTTTTCTCTTCTTATGGCCACTACCACCATCTCCATTCCTCATCCAAGGGAGAGTCTCTTTTTTCCAGGAAGAAAAGAAAAGCCTAATCCCTAATCGACACCCACCAATGAGAAAAATCGTCAGCAGGCTGTCGATCAGGAATACGGACCGGGCAAAGCCGCGAAATCTGACAGCAGCAAAGGTGAGTAAAACCATGAATCCTGAGCTGACCAGAGAGGCTTTGATCAGATTCTCAAGGTCCTTGAGGCCTGTATAACGCCACATACCTTGATAGAGATGAAATTGATAAAAAATGAAAATCTTGATCCCAATAAAGGGGATAAGGGTATATTTAAGGCTTGCCAGATATGGCAGGGGAGGAATTTTCAGATCAAAGCGCAGAAGATATGATCCGCCATACGAGATGGCCAAAAGCACAATATCGGTCAGGATAAGAAGAAAAAGATTTTTTTTAAACTTATGCTCTATCTTGGGCATTATGGGTACATCCCCCAGGGGTAGGCCTAAGTGGTTCTATCGCTAAGTGCGAGAGCAGATCCAATTACCCAATCAATTGTAGAGGCAGACACAATAGATCCACCCAAATTGCACATTTCGTTAACGAGAGAACCACTAAGTTGGGCAAGAAAGATTTTCACGCTTGGGTAATGCTTGGTTGAAAACTAAAAAACTATAGATTTAATCGTTCTGAGGATCAGCACAAAATCAAGCCATAATGATCGCTCATGAACGTATCGCCGATAATAGGCAAGCTTTAGTGGTAAGATTCTTTCAATATAGTCCTTCTCTGGATCCTGAGACTGATTAAGTATCTCATTCTCATCTTTAAATTCAATCGAGGCAAAATCCGTAATCCCTGGGGGAACCGACAAAACAGCTTCCCTTATGGCCTGCGGATAAAAGGCCACATAGCGGGGAACCTCTGGCCGTGGACCAACCAGGCTCATGTGCCCAGCGATTACGTCAATGAGCTGCGGAAGCTCATCCAGCTTGTACTTGCGCAAGATATGACCTACTCTGGTGATTCGCCGATCGCTACTTATAGTAATTTTTAGCCCTTGACTTTCGGCATCCGCTCTCATGGTTCGGAACTTATGAATCTTAAAAGGCCGCCCAAAGCGGCCCACACGTTCCTGGCGGAAAAAAACAGGGCCTTTTGAGTCAAGCTTGATCAGGATGGCAATCACTATCATAGCCGGCAGTAAAACTATCAACCCGGCTAAAGAGAAACAAAAATCAAAGATGCGCTTAGCGGTCACTCAAGTAATTCTCTAACCGCGGTGATGACCCGCTCCTGATCCTTATCTGTCATTTTGGTAAAAAGCGGCAGGCTCACCGCTTGCTGGTAAGCAGAAAGTGCGTGGGGAAAATCCTGGGGTTTTAGGTGGTAAGTATTTTTCCAGTAGGGATGAAGGTGAAGAGGGATGAAATGCACGCTACAGCCAATTCCCTTGGCTGCCATCTGCTGAATAAAGGCTTCCCGACTCATCTTTAGCGACTCGTCAAGTCGGATAACGTAAATATGCCAGGCATGTAGATCTGCCCCATCAGGTGGGTGAGGCGGAAGCTTGAGGGGAAGGTCCTGCAACTGCGAGTCATAATACTCAACCAACTGAGTTCTCCGCTCATGGAATTTCCAAATTTTTTTGAGCTGATGAATGCCCAAAGAAGCGGCCAAATCAGACATATTGTATTTAAACCCAGGGGCGATCACCTCGTAAAACCAGGCAGGCTTAGTCGAGGTATATCGATCAAAGGCATCGCGGCTAATCCCGTGCAAGCGCATGATCCGGCAGCGCTCGGCTATGTCAGCATGCCGGGTTACAACCATGCCTCCCTCACCCGTAGCCAGGGTTTTGTTGGCGTAAAAGCTAAATACCGTAGCCTCGGTTTCCAGCGTACCAATCAATTTTCCCTGATAGCGAGTTGGCAGGGCATGGGCCGCATCTTCAACCACTTTCAGCCCATAGCGCCGGGCGAGATCGATAATGGCCTCCATATTGCAGGAGAGCCCGGCAAAGTGGACTGGCAAAATAGCCTTGGTGCGCGGGGTAATAGCAGGCTCGATCTGCAATGGGTCAATATTAAACGTAGCCGGATCAATGTCCACAAAAACAGGAGTGGCACCTAGATAGCGAATTACCTCAGCGGTGGCGGTAAAGGTGTATGGGGTAGTGATCACCTCATCACCAGGGCCGATGCCGATCGCCTCAAGAGCCAGGTGCAAGCCTGCCGTACCTGAATTGACCGCAATCGCTTCCACTCCCTGGCCAAGAAATTCGGCAAAATCCTGCTCGAAACGCTTGGTCTTGGGCCCGGTGGTGATCCAGCCAGAGCGCAGAGAATCAACCACCTCAGCAATTTCCTCCGCACCGATGTCAGGCAGAGAAAAGGGTAAAAACTTAATCTCTTCAATAGCCTGAGTGCGAAATTGCTGTAGATCTCTCAGGGATGGCTTGGGCATGAAGAGTATAATTAATCAAGAATTAGTCATCTTATTTTTTGTTTCAACAGATCAAATAGATAGGTGGTATCCAGGTCTTTTCCAAAATTTTCACATCAAATATTTGTTCAATAGTCAAAACTTGCTGTTTTTTAAGATAAACGCTCTTATTTATTAACTACCATCTGAGAGACATAACCCTAATAAAGAACTAAGCCCCGCGAGGGTTTATGGTTGTTCTGATATAGGGTTTATGGTGTCTGATATATAAGAGCGAAAATAAAAAGGGTAAAGCATGCATTTTCTATGTCTAAATTGGCGAACTATGTATAGGGCTGATTTCCAAAGGCATTTTTAAGAAAAACCACTTTACCTCCAGGCTTAAGTTAGCGGAAATTTTATGTAAAAACTCATTTAAATAAACATAATCTATCGAATTTTTTTAATCCAGCATAAAATATGGGTTCTCATAAAAGGAAAAAGATTAAAGAGTGTGTAAAGGCACGGATGGATTTTAGTCACACAACGACTAATAGGTGGGGCCAAGGTTAGACGACAGACCTTGCTTATTCTTTCTGGAAATAACTCCTTGATCCGTCGGATAGGAACCCCTCTAACATCTGGATTATTAGGATCATTGAAAATAAAATCATACCATAGGATATACCCTCCTAACTTGACCATAGACCACATACGGTTAGCAAGTCTTTTCTGGAATTCATCATCAAAAATAGATGTAAAGACCAGTGATTGGAAGACAACATCAAATGAGTTTTCTGGCAAATCCAGCACAGATGCATCGCCAATTAAAATCTGGATCGAACTCGGCAGCCTGTGCTGTGCTCTGAGGGCTCGCTCTTCTAGTAGTTCATTCCCCACCAAATTTTCCGGTCGAAACCCAAGACGTAAAAATTGAATTAGATTATCTCCTTGACCACATCCAATCTCCAATAACCGCTTATCTTGAACCGGTGATAAGCCTGACTTCTTAATCCAATAAATGAACGCCCGCTCCTTCTCTTGGAGAGTCATATAATAAGATGGATCGAGAGGATTATACAAATCAGCCTTAGAAGATTGACTTCGACGCAAATACCGCTCACGCACCTTTTGAAGCTCATTATCTTTATTTTGTAATACCTCTTGTACCATAAGGCACTCCTTTACGGCATTGCTTAAACTAAAATCGCTCTTATATAGAGCAGACACCAGATAAGAGGAAACCCAGTCTTTCTGTAGTTATCTTTCTGTTGTTATTCTGGTGAGCATGGCAGCTAATAAATAAGAGCGAATTTGTCCTTGATTTTACTGGGTTTGATATGAAAGGTAATTTTCAGGAATTTCAAGGCATGTAAAGATTTCTGCAAAAGTATAGATACCAGACACTTTTTAAAATTTAGCTCGCTCTCATTTTTATAAATTAAGAGCGAATGTGCTACTCATCTCGTTAATTGAAGATCCTTAATTCTTTTCCTCCTTTGTTCTCGCCATACGACAAAATCCAAAATGCCCTTTAGATAGCCTAACCCATAACTAAAATGAATTACAGGAAACGCTATAGGTAAAAAAAAGATACACCGACGTTCTTTCTGTAATCCTAAGGAAAAAGAAAAAAATAAATTAGCAAGAGAGTATGTAGATATTAATAATAGAAACATCCAGAAAAATGGCTTTAAGATAAAAGATAATAAGCCTGATATAATAACCCCACTTATAAAAACTATTGGAATTAACTGACGCCAGGTAAACACTCCTCCCACTTTTAATACGACAAGAGGTTTAAAGTAACCATACTGAAAATACATCCTCCACAATTTTAATAATGAATCCCTAGCATAATAGTAAGAGACAATTTCTGGGACCAGAAGTATTTTCCCACCACTCTTGATTAACCTCAGATTAAATTCATCATCTTGATTTCTAATTAAATCCTCATCGAAATATCCAATTTTGTCGAAAACCTCTCTTTTATAACATCCAAAAGGAACTGTATCTACATATTTTGGTTCTTTTGAACCTATTCGAAAAAAAGCATTACCAACACCAAAGGGGTGAGAAAGAGATAAAGCTATAGCCTTTGCCAATCTGGTGTTATTGCCTGGTAAAGTAATACAAATACCACCAACATTGTCTGCATTATATTCTGATAAGATATATTTTACACATTTCGATATGTAGTCTTTCTTATAGATATTATGCGCATCCATTCTAATAATTATATTTCCTTTTGCGTTTTTTATCCCAAGGTTTAATGCAGTTGATACAATCTTTTTCTGATTATCTAAAAGCTTTATATAAGAATATTGATTTGAATATCTTCTGATAATTTCTCTTGTTTTATCTTCACTTAATCCATCAATTACCAAGACCTCGAGCATGTCTTTGGGAAAGTCATTAGTAACTATAGAATCAAGACATTTATCAATATATCGCTCTTCGTTTCGACATGGAATAACTATCGATACTATAGGTAATCTATCCATAATGTCTATAAAATTATCTCCATTTTTCTGAGTAGAATTCTAGATTAAATTGAATTCTAGATTAAATTATTAACGTATTGTTGCATGAATGATTAATTTCATTTAATAGATCAATTATTATTTGTGCTCCTTTTTTAGGATTAAAATTGTTTTTGGCAAAATTCAAAGCACCTTGGCAATATTTTTCGTATCGCTGCGAATCAAGGATGTGCCTACATGCTAAAGCCATTGCTTCTGGATCATTTGGTGGAACTACTTCTCCGCTTATCCCTTGCGCTACCATTTCCGGTAACCCCCCAACATTAGTAGTTACTACAGGTATGCCGAATCCAGAAGCTAACGGAATAACCCCACTTTGGGTTGCCCAATGATATGGGATAACTATTATACTACACACTTTAAGGTATGAAAGAAGCTCAGGGTAAGAATACGAGCCAAAGTGTATATACCTTTGCTCATCTGTAAATCCAGCATTCTCTATAATTGTTTCAAACTTTTTAATTATACTTAAATTATTTTTGGAATTATTAGAACATATTAAAATTTTTATCTTTGGTATTAATCTTAAAAGGAAGGGTAAACAACGAAAAAAGTTATCAAAGCCATGCTCAGCATTATAATTAGAAATAAGCCCTATCACTGGGTGGCCTTCAGACCAGGTTATTAATCTATCTAATAAACAAACATCAGGTTCATATCTATTTAAGTAATCAGTGAAATGAGGATGTGGAAACAACTTAAACCGATCAAATGGTAAATTATAGTAAGAAGTTAATAATTTTCGCGTATAATCAGTCATAACAAGAATTTTGCCTGCTAGATGAAAAAATGGACGATATAATTTAGCCCTTCTTAGATCATGTCTTTTATAAAAATTAGGATGAGGTTTATGGCAAATTATAACTGGGATTATTCCCACTCGACGAATAATCCAAAGTGCTAATGTATCAATTGCTGGTATTCGTAGATTGGTAGTAATTAAAATAGGTCCTCTCTTCTGTAGCCTAACAATCCATCGAATAGCTCTCAACCAATCGAATAAGTAAAAAGAGGCTACGGCATACCTTTGCCATCCACAAGCAATTGATTGTTGTATTGTTCCTAAACTTCCAAAGTTCACCCATTTTACTTCATGAGGAGGCCTAAATATTTCCCTCTTTTGAGATCGCACGTTCACTTGAACGCCTAGTTGAGCGAGCGAATAAGTCATCAAATTAAGAAATTGAGCATCCGAATTAACTGGATCAATCCAATAAATATTCATGCGATTTAAGAAAAATTTTCCCTATTCTATTTATTAGGATAAAAACATTAGACTTAATCGGAAATTATTTTTATAACTTATTGTTATTTATAAACTTTTATTTTCAATAAAAATTTAGCTTTAACTAACCTATTGATGTATAAAAAGTTAGCTTGAAGCTTGGTTTTTAAAAGTTGTTTATTTTCAATTACTTATATTTACGATAAAGTCTATTACAGAGTGTGTTTGGCTGATATGCGGGTAACTTTTTAATCGCCCCTTGGGTGATCTTCCGGCCATTGTTGACAGGGATTGGTGCCCAGGCTGCAGTAATGGTCATAAATAGCAGTTTTGAATTACTTATGCTTAGGGTCATCAGAAATATACTGCAAGTAATCAAAAAAGCGGCATAATAAGCCAGGTTATCGTTTTTCTCGACTATTTGCCTACAACCCTTTTGCAATAAAAATAAAAACCATAAAAGATAGGGAATGCCACCAGTTAGAAGAAAATCTATATAACTATTATGAGGATATAGATTTCTTGCGGTATTAGCGAGAACATTATGAGAGATAAAATCATCAAAATATCCTCCTAGTAATACCAGTAATGACCTATCTTTGATGTAATTATAAAAATTTATCCACAGAGGGAGCCGAGAATCTAAGATAGAACCTCTCCTTATAACCCCTTGTCTAAATCGAGTTATAATAATTGAAAGAATATTAGAACTATACAAAATGTAAGATAACCCAATAACTAAAATACAATAACCTAATAAATTTTTAAACTTACCTCTACGCCTTGCTATTAGATAAAAATTAATAATTAGCCAAAATCCTATACATACTCCATAAGTCCTCGAATAAGCAATAAAACCTACAAGTACACTTATAATGATGATAAACCAGTAAAGTATATAGTTTCTCTTTATCATACCTGTAGTTCGAGAAAATAAAGCTAATAGCATAATAAGCACCAAAACACTAGAATTAGTATCGCGTATCAATCCAGTAGCTCTTTTCACAATCTCTCTGCTACCAAGGCGCAAAACAGGTGTACTTTCTGTAAAAAAGTTATAAATAAACATAAGATTTGAAATTACAAGCCCCGTTAAGATACCTGTAGAAAAGCTCTTTTCCTCTAAAAAAAAGCTGAAAAACCCTATACAAAGAAAAGAAAATAGAACATTCACAAAAATTTTGTATGCTCCATATATTGAATTGTTATAAAGATTAACAGCTATGCCATAGGCTATTAAAATCAGTACATAACAATAATATTTTTTAAGAAGTTTTAAATATCCACGATACTTAGCGAGAGTAAATAGGTTGATAATGATAAGCATCGGAGCAACGAAAATTTGAGATATCGATAGGCCGTAAAATGTATATCTTTCGCTTATGAGCTCAATACTTATCAGTAAAGCTAAGGTATAATTTATGGCTCTTTTTAAAAAATTAAAATTAAACATATATATTAATAAATTATATCTTAATAGATGAATCTAACCGCTAATCCTTTAAACAACTCCAGTACACACTTCGAATTTTCTGAATCCACTGAGACAAAGAAAAATTCTTCCTTACTTTCTCACGGGCAGATTCCCCTAACATCTTGGCTAGCTCTGGATTAGTCAATACCCTTTCCATAGAATTGGCCAATGCAACCACGTTCCCAGGTTTTACCAATAGGCCATCAACACCGTGCTCCAGTATAGCCCCTATTCCTCCTACCCGCGTAGAGACTACTGGAACTCCAAAAGACATAGCTTCAAGTAGAGCCAAGGGAGTCCCTTCAGTAAGGGAAGAGATAGCCAATACGTCCAAGGCCGTGTAAATATGGCTTACCTCTTTCTGAAATCCAAGAAAGCAAACTCTGTGGCTGATCCCAAGATTCCTAGCTTGTTCTTCTAGGGTTAGTCGGTTTGGTCCCTCTCCAACAATCCAGCAGAAAAGTTTGGGTAATCGAGGAATCAGCAGACTCACAGCCTTCAGTAAATCAGCCAAGTTTTTCTCTGGACTTAGACGCCCCACATAGCCAATTACTAAAGCGTCTGGCGCACAGCCAAACTGATGCCGAATTCGGTCGCGGCCTTCAGCTAAAGCTCGGCTTTCTAATCTTTCAGGCAAATCAACTGCATTTTGGATAACTATAATTTTATTGGAGTTAATTTTTATTTTATTAACTACATATTCTTTTATCTCTCTTGAGACAGCGATAATGGCTGTAAAAAAAGGTAAACTCCAAAGTTGAATTTTCTCATACCCTTTTACTCTCCAATTTGTACTAGTCCAACCGTGCAGAGTGCTAACTACCGGAATTCGTGCCATCCGTGCACAGATTATTCCCACGATATCTGAACGATAGCCATGAGTGTGGAGAAGTTGAATTTGATTTGTTTTAAGATATTTTATGAGCTGAATTAAATTAGCCAAATCAAAGGCAAAGCGCATAGGGAAAATAACATATGGATAACCCCGATCTTTAACCTCACGCAAAAAGGCATTGTTATGGCTTTCAATATGAATAAATATACCAAGAGATGAGACGAAATTTACCCCTTCCCATTGAGGGATAGTAAGATGATCAGTTTGTCCCTCCACTCCATTCCTGGCTCCTATCCATTCCTGAATAGATAACACCACCCGCTCCGCCCCCCCCAAAGTCATGGGAGTAATTAGCTGCAAAACCCGAATTTGATTCGGGCCGTCACGCGCCCCCTTTTTATTATTATAATTATGCTCGTTCAAGTTAGGTTTTGATTGGCATGAATTTAACTACCGACACTTTTATCATCATTCCCGCTATCATCATTCCCGCGAAAGTGGTAATCCATGGATAGTTGCAGCAACACTCTTGATTCCCGCACTACGCGGGAATGACATGAAATGCCTGCACTTAGAAGGCACATACAAAACCGGAAGATAAAATGTGTTCGGTAATAAGACATGAATATTAATAATCACGTCAATGAACATATTTTTATGGTAAGCTGAACACAATATTATTGAAATAAATTCGCTCTTATATATCAGACACCATAAACCCTATATCAGAACAACCATAAACCCTCAAAGGAGCTTAGCTCTTATTAGGGTTATGTCTATCAATGGTAGCTAATAAATAAGAGCGAATAAATTATAAATTTTTACCAAAATATCTAATCAAAAATCATACCCAAAAACCAAAGTTGAAGCACTATATATCTACTAAACATGAAAGGGCTCTATCACCAAGAAAAGTAACTATTAGGTCTCTATTATCCTTTTACTTGATACATCTTTTATCTTTATGTTATCTTCTTATGCTTCAACATCCTTTGGCTACATTTGGGTAAGATTGATTTCATTCTCTTGGTAAATTCCTTTTTCATACTCCGGGCAAAACAGGGTACCCTAGCAGGCATAATAGCCCACCAAAACCACCATAATTTGGTTTTATAAAAGAGCTTAGTTTTGCAATCTGCTAATAGCTGCCGCGCTATTTTTGGTTTACCCATCAAAACATACCATGCGGCATTATGTAACGTGTGCTTAGCTATATATTCTTGAAAATCAGGAAGCAAAGATGGAGGCACTTCACCCTTCCTAATTGCTTCCTTAGCCGTTTTCAATACCTTAAGAGTTGATTGCGTAGGGTGACTGGGATTAGACCATTTATCTACATCCTTAAAATATGTGGCTCCAATCTGCCAGCTAAAGGCAATAGGATACTTAAGCGCGATCCGAAGCCACATATCGCCATCTTCCCCTATGGGTTCTCCCACAGGGAAACATCCTACATCCTCAAATACTCCTTTCGGAACAGCAACCGCAGAGGACCATACCGGCGGGCTACCAAGGGCGGAACGAAAATAGTTAGGAATTAATCCCTCCCAAGGCGGCGAGGGGATATCTTTATACTGAAGCTGAATTACCTTACCATTAGATTCATGAACTTCATAGGCAGTGGCATAAGCCCCGGCTTCAGGAAAGCGCTTTCTCAACCTCAGGATAGTTTCCAGGAATTTCGGCTTCCAGACATCATCGGCATCCAAAAAGGCAATCAGCTCAGATGTGGCCTCGGCTATCCCCCTGTTTCTGGCCGCAGACACCCCGGCATTTTCCTGCCGAATCAGCCTAAGACGCGGCTCTGAAATGCTCTTGACCACCTCTGCCCCACCATCGGTTGAGCCATCATCTATCACAATAATCTCAAAATCCTGCCAGCTCTGGGCTAAAACCGACTCCACAGCCCGTCGAATCTCCAAGGCCTTATTATATAGAGGAATAACTACCGAAACAGCAGGCATAGATTATCCATTGGTTATCTATTCAGTTAGCTATCTTCCAGGATAGAAAAAATATCAGAGGCATAAATCCCCACTTTTTATGCTTTAGTGGTTCTTTCGCTAATTGCGTAACACAAGTGGGCAGCGTATCAATTACGCTATCAATTGTAGGGGCAGGCCTTGTGCCGCCGCAGCTTGCGCACTTTATTAGCGAAAAGACCATTTAGACACAACCTCTTAAAATTACCCTACTTCTTTTAGCAGCCAGGCCCTCTCTGTCCACCTTCTTTTGCTGACCCCAATACCTGCGATATCTCCCTACCCGTTGGGGGCAATAATCCCAAAATAACCCCTATAAGCTCATCCTGAGATTCTTGAAAGGTAAATAGATGATTCTCATTCTTAATGATAAATTTTCGATAACCTTTTTCGGCCCACTTCTTGGCAATTTTCTGCTCAAATTCCACTTCAAAATAAAGCTTCCACCGATCATACTCACCAAAGATAAAGTTAATCTCTATATATTTTTTAACCCTTTCTAAAACATCCAAAAATAACTTGTTAAAATTAGGATGGAGAAAAGATGGTGAATCCTTACTTACCGCTTGCCTCAAAACCTCAAGTAGCCGAGCCAGCAACCTATGCAAGCCACGATCTTTGATATTTCTCACCAAAGACTTCCAGGCACTAAGGCTCAATACCTTAAAATTCATAAGGTTTGTGAGATAGCCTCTGACTATATCCCGGGCATAAGCAGGAGCTATTGCTGCCTTCTCCTCAGCCTCAAGAAAATTAAAAAGCACTGGAAAGCTCAACAAAATAAGTGAGGTTAGCTTCTGACGACAGTACGGCGCGGCAAGAAGAGCGGTCATTGCCCCACCGCACAGCCCAATAAGGATAATTTCCTCAAGGCCATATCTAGTGATAAAAAAGTCTGCCGCATCATTTACATCATTTATAAATCTCCCCTTGTTGATCGAGGTAAAAAGATTAAAAAGCATAGCCTCATCCACACTTCCTTCACTTTCGCCAATACCGGCAGGATCAAACCGCAAGGCATAGTAACCCTCCTGCGCCAACCTCCGGGCCAGCCTGACATAAAGCCTGCGGTGAGCAATCCTATAGCCTGGCCCAGGATTTAAAAAAATAACCCCTATTTTCCGTACCCTCTCATCATTACTGACTAATGGAAGATGAGCTACTCCAAAAAGCTCTTGATCCGCTCTATTCTTAAAGCTCACCGGCTCTTCTCTGAACATTTTTCATCTCTTAAAATTCCATTCCTTACGAAGAACAGTTGCTATCCTAGCCACGAGAGTGTCTTTTCAAAGAGCGATCTTGAGCTGGTTATATATCTTTGGTTCGTTCCTTTTAGAATCCAAAAGGGATCATCTTGGATCACCACCCTAAGACATTGATTATTATCTTTAAAAACCAGATCAAGCTCTCCATTTTTTTCACTATCCACCTTATTTGATATCTCTACCAGCAAAACCCTACTCTCAGGCCGTAGCCTTATTGTCTTTAGGTTAATATCAAAGAGGCTCTGATAGAAATCCTTGACCATTACATAACCTTCTACCACTACGGGGGTATTATTTTTTATCTGTTCGATAAGCTGAGCTCGATTAAATTTTATCCTTTTGTGTACGATTCCCTGAATGGTCAGATTTGATCTTAGCGAATCATAGAGATACTCCCCAACATCTATGACCGGAGACCACAAAATAAGCCCCTCTACTCCTATCTCTTTTGCAGCCACTAAAGAGGCAAAAACAGCCCCTAGCCTTAATCCTAACAAATAAACCTCTTCTACCTTTGCCTCCTGAGTTAAAAATTCAATAGCTTCTTTCGTATCAGAAAGATAGCTCTCTAATCGTGTACTCTCAAAATCTCCCTCACTATCACCATTTCCATAGTAGTCAAACAAAAAGGCCACATAGCCATTGGCTTGAAGGAGTCTAGCAAAATTAACCAATACTCGGTGAGAAAAATATTTTTCACTCCCGATTGAGTCGCAAAATATAACCCCTTTGCGATTATTGGCATTTTTTACCCTCGGCTGGAAGAGAAAGCCAAAGAGATGATAATTATTTTCTTTATTTTTAAAAAATAGCGGCTTGGTCATCTTCTCTATAACTTGATCCCTCCCATATCCAGTTCCTCATGGCTAAAGTTTCAGCTACTTTTAAAGGTAAAGATGGGCTGCTTGCTCTCCCAGCAATAATCTCTCTAATACGCATAATTAGCTCATCTACCTCAAAACTATCTCTGCAAAGAATGAGCTCCAAAGGCATTTTGATTTCAGATGCCCAAGCTAGACATTTAACATGATACGGAAGCATTATTGTCGGCGTTTGAGTCATATATCCAAATACAGCGGCGTGAAGCCTCATAGCTATCAGACAGCGAAGACTAGCTATCCATTTTAATACTACTATTGGATCTGAATTATAGAAAAGATGCTTAACATAAAAACGTGATTTAAGTCTTTCAGCGATTTCGGAATGAAGTTCATGATCGCCATAAAATGGATGTCCATTGAAATCTATAAGTACAATCTCATCTATTTCTTCAGGATAAAGCTTACTAAGTACCTGAAGCACTTTTTGCTTACATACCTTTTCTCTGTTAGTATCTCCACCAATATAACGTTCATAATTACACAAAGCCAACCCGATTCCACGACGTGTTATATCAGATTTTATTTGCTCTATGGAATAACCAAGGCTTTTGGGAAGCAACACTGCCAAGTCAAAAGTTTTTTCTATTTGAACACATGGAGCAATTTGTTTTGCAATTTCAAAACTAGATTGATCTCTAAGCCCTACAAAAGAAAGCCGTTTAAGTAATGATGAGCATACCTTTTCTGCTTTTAAATCTCTAAATGGGCCAATTGAAACACCAAGAGCCACGTGTGGTCCCTTTCCAGACAACTTAAGTAAATCAATAATACCTTTCATACTGTTAGAGGAATGGAGAACCGATCCTCCTCCTAAGATGATATTCTGTGCTTTAAATGCATGGTAATATAAGCGCAGTCTATTTTCACCTATAAAATGTTTTTTCTTTAAAAATGCAGGATATATAAAATGTGATCCATTGAATAAAGGAACTTGTACTGCGGTCACAATAATCTTATCAGCTTTCAAAAATCTCTTCCCTCCCCAGCTTGTAACTGCAAGAAGAGCGTCATCACCAGTATTATTCATTCCATAATAGCCAGAAATTAATATATTCTTCATAACCTGGGCGTATAACGTATTTCATTTCCTAAGATTTTGACATTTATCTCCATCAACAATAATCTCTTTTAAATATCTTCCCGCATCCATAGCTAGATTCTGAATTTTTGGAAGCACCGATTCAATCTTCTTTTTTATTCCACCTGAGTTTTGAATTAATTCTTCTATTCGCTCAGCAACAATCTCAGGTTTTAATTGATGCGGCCCCAAGCAGTAATCTTCATGTCCAAAGATATCTCGATTTATACCCTTGGCTTTAATACTATAAGCAAAACTTAAGGTTGGTACCAAAGAAGAGATAGCCGCAATAGTGGCATGCGTCCTTGCCCCGGCAAAAGCAGACATTTTCCCTATTACCCACTTCAATTCAGAGGCATTTAAGCCAGGCGGAATTAATCTGATTTCCTCGCCATTTGGCTTGCCAACCGCGGCCAACACAGTCTTCAAAAATTCATAATCATCTCTTTTTGGAATAGTTACGTGATAGATTAAAAATAGAGGTCGCTTAGTCTTCTCTGATACCTGTCTTATAATTTTAGTGCATTGCTCAACCCATTTTTGAAGGTTACCATCGGCTGCATATTTGGCCATCAGCGGGCTTAAATTTATCCCAATAGCTCCTTCTGGAATATCGAGATTAAACTTTTCCCCCGAAGGCCTTGTCGCCTTCAAAAGAAAGGCTGGATCAGCTACCCTATAAACTTGCTTTATGATACCGTGCTCAGCTAAATACTCAATTGTTACTGACTCCCGGGCAAATATTGCCGTTACCCTTTTCAGGTGCTCAATCATATATCTTTCATATTCCGGGATTCTGTCAAAGGGACCAACCGAAGCTCCCCAAATTACCATTGGCTTTCTCTTCGCCAAGACTACTTCATCTAATTCAGTAAAACGCACGGGTATCCCATAATCCAGAGAGTAGTTATCTCCGCCAACCGATAACACCGCGGCCGCTTTTTTAAGATAAGGCAGCATCTCTTGATAAAGAATATACCGCTTTCCAGGGGGATATAAGAATCGGGCTAATATCCATAAAAACCAGTCAAACTCAAATTTTTTTAAAGGCTTCACCCTCTTATGGATTATAGCCGGATCTATTTCACTTAGCTTTTGTCGTTTAAGTTGACTACAGGAGGTATAATTACTTACAGCCACAAAGTGCGGATCATTAAAGTAGTGCCGCAAAATCTCAACCGTTCCCCTGATAATCGCCTCACAACCTCTATTCTCATAAGGGCCATTGCCGGCTAGAATAAAAAGAGATTTTCTATCTTGCATCATCTTCACCTTCATATCCTTCCAATCTTTCGTACCCTGCCAATCTCTCGAGCCACCTTTCTAATTTCCCTTGCTGGAAGCCGCACGATCCGACCAAACCTAGCCCAATTTTCTAATTCAGTCACCAGTCGGTCCATCTTGTCTGAAAAAGTCTTCAAATTTCTCTCCCCGCCATCGGTGCACTGCAAGAATAGCTCTCTGCTTAGCTCTTGCATCTTGTCCTTTAATTCTATTTCCTTTCTGGTGAAAAAATTGGCCTCTCCTGATGGAGCTTCCCTTTTGGTTGGCACAACTGCTCCTTTTTGCTTGGCTAGATAAAGCCTGTAGGCAAGTTTATTTCTCTTAACATTCAAAACGCCTAATTGTGACTGGATAATCCGATCGATTGAAATTCTCTTTCCCTCAAGCTGGCCTTCCTCAATTCCTGACTCTATGGCCTGGCGAAGAAGCGGTACCCTGACAATGATTAAATTTGTTCCCTTCCAGTCTACGATATATTCCGGCAACCAGGCATCCATTAAAACTACATCTGCTAATTCGGCAAATACATCATCACAAAAGCTGCAAGCCCTGGGTGTGAACCAGCGATTGTTCCAAACCTTGTCTATCCCATCTCTACAAAACAATTTCCCCTGGTTATTTTCTTGGTCAGTACACTGAAAAAAATAATTGTTTGCTGGTACTCCAAGGGGCTTTCCCCTAAAATTCACCTCCAAAAGTGGTCCCCTGACTCCGGCTAAAAACGCAAGATAGGAGGTATAATGCTTGCTCTTCATTTGTCCGCATACCAGCCCAATAGTAATCCTAATCCGATCCCTCAATTTTTTATTTTTTCTCGCCGCTAGCCGCAAACCCTTAATAAAGCAAGGCAGCCCACTAATAGCATAACGGCCCTCATTTTCAATGATATACCTCACCACTTCAGACATCTCAACCGGATAATAGGCTGATCTTGCAGAGCGTCGAATTGGCTCAAAAGTATCAAAGACAGCAAAACGAAACAGCTTTTCCGGCTCCTGATGAGGAGTAACACATATTACATAGTCGATGATCCGCTTAGCCAGCAAAGTCTCTAGCAGCCAGGTTGCCACTCCGCCCGAGGCCCCATTAGCCCGATGGTCGCAAACCTTGGAATAGCCAACATAAGAATCAAGATAATACCCTGTTTCTGGCCGATGTTTTATCCCCTCAATATTTCCAAAGATTATCTTGGCTAAACTATCCTCATTCTCTTCCTTATCACTAAAAGGGCAAACCTGAAAACAAAGACCACAATTTTCAAAACAATCTGAATTTCTCCTAACCGGGTTATATTCACCATAAAGGTTAAATTCCATCACCAATCCTTGAGTGGGACACAAGCCAGCACATACCCCACAGCCAATGCATAGATTATTTTGCTTAATTATTTCAGCAGAATTGGGCACATTCATGGGAAAGTCTCCGTGTTGACACACCTAGCCGCTAACTACACAGGCTTATCGCCACTCTTATCTTGTCGCCGATCACACAACTTTTTATTAACTCCCGCTGCCGCGGAGAAAAGATGAAAAAGTAGCATATTGGCAGAAATACCACTACCGACAGGCCAGCAGTAAGAAAAATATTTAAATAACTTGGCCCAAGATAGCCCCTTATCAAAAACCAATATCCCAAAATAGGCATAATAGTCTTAATCGCCGGTCTAAGGAGGTTATCAAAAAAATATTCCTTACAGCTTACCCCAATTATCCGACAAACATAGAAGGGTTGAAAAAATAGCTTAGCCACTGCCAATGGAATCAGAGTACCCAAGGCAACACCATAGATGCCCAAATATCTGACCAATATCAGGCTCAATATGAGATTGGCTATCCCCTCACAGCTACTTAAAATAGCCAAATAGCGATGTTTTGAGATCCCATAGAGCAGCCCAATGCTAGATCCTTGAGCCAAGGCTATGGTTATGGGCAGACAGAGAATGATTAGCACATAATAGCTATCGTGATATCCTGCTCCCATCCATCGTTCGATAAACACCTTACCATACAAAATAAGGCTGCTTCCAACAAATACAGCTAGAATTACCCCTATTTTTGTGGCTTCCAAAAAGGCTTTCTTTACTGCCTGTATATCACCCCGGCCTTCATACTGGCTAAACACCGGAGCTAACATACCAAGAGCACTTGACATAAATTGGAAAAAAAGATCAATCAGCTTAGTGGCAATAAAATAGTGAGTAACCAGACTAACACTCAAGTAGCCAGCAATCACAAACTCATCTACCCTGAATCTCAATAGGTCCGCAATCTCCTGCAAAAAGGTAAATAAAGCATATTGAAAAAGCTCCCTAACCTTGCCCAAACTAACCCAGATTAGGCCAAACCTAAGCTCCCTAAATTCTCTTACCAGCAGCCCAAAATAGGCCGCATCACCCAGGATCTCCACCAGAAAGGTTATCAACGCCAAGGCTAAGATTCCTCCTCCCGCCTTGATAAAATAAACAATCAGCGCAGTCCGAATAACAAGTTTCAGAAAATCCACACCTGCCAAAAGATCATACCTTAGCTTTGAGTGTAAAACCCCGACGAAGCTCCTGACCGGAAAGCCAAGAGCCAGACTAAATCCTAAAATCAGAATAACCCTCCTGAAGAGAAGAATTTCAGCCTGATGTTTAATAAAGTGTGGGCACAGCAAGGCTGCCAGGAAAGAGAGACCTAAAGCCACTAGCCCAATCAGACTAAACAGAGCAAGGGAGGTATTAAAGATATAATTTATTTCTTCAAAATCATTCTGCCCCCAAGCCCTTGACACAAACCTTGAGACAGCCGAAGACAGGCCAAGATCAAGCACACCATAGTAGCCCATGAATCTTCCAATCAACACCCAAAAGCCATGCTGCCTGTCCCCCAGGGCATGTACCAGAAAGGGCACCAAGAAAAATGAGACCACAATGCTGCAAAATAGCAGACTTACCCTCAACAGAGAGCCGGAAATCAACTTTCTAACTACTGTTTTTGAATCCATTTTGCAGCCTCAAAGTCTCACAAGAGCACATCCTATCTTTTATGATAATAATCCCCATACTTATAATAGCTATAGTAGTAGCCGCCATCCTTTTTCAAATCTAGTCGGTTCAAAACCACGCCGAAGATCCGAGCGCCAATACTATCTAGCTGCTGTTTAGCCTTTATAGCCACATCGCGATCAACCCGACCCACAAAGACCACCATAATCACCCCATCGGCTAGCGAGGCTAAAATAGAGGCGTCAGTAACCGACGTGATGGGCGGAGAATCCATGATAATATACTCAAACCTACCCCTCAAAATACGCATCAGAGCCCTCATGCGCCTAGAGCTCAGAAGCTCAGAGGGATTTGAAGGCAATGGCCCTGAGGTCAAAACCTTCATATTATCCACAGGACCGCTCTGGATAATGGAAAATATACTCCTCTCCAGGAAAGGAGTAGCCTGGCTGTCAATAACCTCATGCCAGGTGAGCAAACTCTCACTCAGCCAATTATCCTCCCTTCCCCTGAGGCTGCCCCCAACAGGATATCCTTCAGTAAAGGTAAAATACCCCCTCTCCAGGGTAAATATCCTCTTCAGGACTGAAGAAAAATGCAGCCCCAGCGGCCCTCTTAGATCATCTTGAGTAATCAGATTCATATTAAGAAGAATAACCCCAAGTTTTTCCCCATAATCCTCCTGTTGCCGCAAGGCCTTTCTCCTCTGCTCATCTGTGATCCTGCCGCCAGCCACCAGAATAGCTCCAAGCCGCTCTTCCTCCGGACGATCTATCCATTGGGCATCAATCAGCTCTCCGCCTCTAAAAGAAAGCTGAAAATTTTCCGCATAACCCGACGAGATACTCAAAACCCCGCTTTTCCCCTGAATATTGACCAAATTGATCACATCGGCCAGACTGTATTCCTCCAGACTGCCCTCAGTGAGGCTAGTATTAAAAACATCAACCAGGATGTTAATCAAACCCTTGTTACCACGCTCTATCTTAAATTTTTTATGCACTGATGGTACCCTAAGATCAGTATCGATCAGAAGGACCTGGGCACCTGCCTGGGCCAGGATCAAAGACAAATTGGCCGCTGTGGTTGACTTTCCTTCCTGAGGAATGCTGCTGGTAATCAGGATAACCTTGCTTTTGGCCTCACTGCCTCCACAGTAGATAAGATTTGTCCTCAAACTTCGATAGGCCTCAGAAAATGCTACCGAGCAGTGCCCTTCGCTGACCAGAGGGAATTCCCCACGAGCTGATTTCCTTAGCTTTTGGCCTATCTTCTTGCTGCTGCTTTCACTATTTTCAGGAATAATGCCCATCACCGGAAGTTGCAGATAGTGTTTAACATCTTCCTCAGTTCTTATCTGAGTCTCAACATGCTCTAAAATAAATACAAGGCCCAAGCCGCCCATCAGCCCCAGGATAAAAAATCCCAGAACAATGCTCACTTTTTTCTGCATACCAGAAGGAGATTGGGGTATCTGAGCTGGCTCTGTTATCCTGATATTGCTCTTCTTCATGGTTTCATTTATCTTGGTTTCCTTGAGCTTGTTCAGCAACACTTCATAGAGAGCCTTGTTGGTTTCAACCTCACGCTCAAGCATGGCATAGGTAATCTCTATCTTATTATCAGCCAAAGCCTCGGCCTCTAATTTGGCCATAGCTGCCTGAAGGGTATCCTCCCGGGCCTTTAGAACATCATCCTGAAGACGAAGCCCTTGCAAGGATTTCTCCAAGGTAGCGTTAAATTCCTTCTTGAGAATTTCAATCTTGCTGGCCGCATCCAAAACCTCAGGGTGCTTGTCTTTGTAATCCCGCCTCAAGTTGTCCAGCCGAATGCTTTCCTCTGACAACTCTCGGCTCAGGTCCACCAGGAGCGGATTGTCCACAATCTCCTTGCCCAATATCCTGTCTTTTCTCCTATTGAGTAGGCTTTCAAGCTCCATAACCTTGGCTTGAATAGCCATCCTTTCAGTATGAGTTTTGATATAAGCATCATTCAGCTCACTGATCTTTCCACTGATAAGATCCTTTCTTTCCCGAATCGAATAGATTTTATTATTAGCCTTAAATTCAAAAAATTTTTTCTCCGAATCATCTATTTTTTGCCTCATCTCAGCAACCTGAACCGAAATCCAGTCTATGAACTCCTTAACTGAGCGATACCGCAAGGAGGTATCATAGTCAATATAGCTCCTGACCAGAGCATTGGCTATGGCCGCAGCCCAAGTCGGGCTCTCATCACTTACCGTGATTGTAACTAGCCTCGTATCCCGCACAGGCTTCACCTCTATCTTGCTAGCCAGGGCCGCGATTAGAGAGGCTGTCTGCTGATCGGGCAAATCCCCTTGGCTAAAGGCCAAAAGAGGAGGAAGATCCTTCTCTACCTGCTGCTTATTGGCCTGGCAGGAGCTACCTAAGCCTAAAAAATTCCAAACAGTCTTGACATTCTCCCTAATCGCGGTCTTAAACTGCGGCAGAAAACCGGCCTGAGTACGAAGCTCTGCCGCCTTTTTCTGCTGCTGGCGCTCTCGAAGTCCCAACCGGTTGACCACCTGCTCCAGAACCTGATAACTGGTAATGATTTTCAGTTGAGTGTTAAAGGTCAACTCTTCTGATAAGGCGGTCTCATAATATATATATTCCATGCTCTCGCCAGTAACTGGAGATCGGTTAATCTCCTTGTCAATAATAATCTGGCACTGAGACTGATAAATAGGCACCATGGTCTGAACAAAAATAATGGCCGTCATGACGCTGACCAGGGTACAGGCGATCAAAATCCACTTGCGCTTGCGGATAACCTTCAGATAATCCAAAAGGTAAACTTCCTTGACCTGATCGATGCCATTGGTAAGAAGATATTCCTCAGAGGAGTGCTCTTTCATCTGTTCCATACACAATTTACCTTCTAACAAAAAAGTTTCAACAAGATGAAACCTTACCAGAAAGATTCTGGCACATTCAACCTGTCCCCAGGTTTTAGCTTAAAGTCAGCAGCTTGGCCACTTTTTATCTTGTTAAGATCTATCTTATAAACAATATCTTTCCCATCAATATTTCTGATGAGCGTAGCCTTCTGAGGAGCCGCTCGATCAGAAAACCCCCCAGCTATAATACAAAGGCTCAAGGCGGTCAGCCCGTTTTGATACTCATAAGATCCAGGCCTAGCCAAACAGCCAGTGATATAAACCCGCTGCTGATTGATGTCAGAATCTTTCTGGGCCTCTACGATAATCACATCCCCTGAGCTTACCAAAAATCTTTCGGAAAGATCTCTCTTTTGCACAAGCTGATCAATATCTATGACCAGCGCGTCTTTTTGACCGACCGATCCCACGATCTCAGCTACTGACACACCTTCCCGCTGCTTAGGATCGAGAGCATTATGAAAAAGTGTTATTCTCTTTCCAGCCCTATCCGTAATTCCACCAGCCTGAGCTATGATTTCAAGAAGTGTGGTTCGGCCAGTGAGCACATAAACGCCTGGGGATTTGACCTCACCCCAGACAATAACCTTCTGGCTGTTATATTTTTCTATACTTACGAAAACCTTTGGATCAACCAAATAATCTTTACCTAAAAGGTCCGTAATCTTCTGCTTAATCTCTTGAACCGTCAGCCCCGAGACCGTAACCTCCCCAATCAATGGGAAATTTATCAGCCCATCATCTGAGATAGTAAAGAGAGCATCTATGCCCGGCTTTCCCGCGACAGTGATTCTGAGAACATCCAAAGGGCCAACCTTGTAGGCCTCATCCCCAAGAGAGGCAGCCGCGGCAGCCGCCTGATTGAAATTAATTGCGCATATATAAAATAAGATAAATATAAATAACATACATAGAGAGAGAATAAATTTTTTAATATTCATGAGCTTGATTTTATCCATTTTCCCTTTTACTTAACCACGAGCCGATCCACCCGCGACCAGACCACCAAGAACCACACAAATAATGGCATTGGCCATCGGATGCAAGGCAAACTCTACCAGCGAATGAATCGAGATGGCAAACATACTCCCAATTATCCCGAGCACGAGCTGCTGCACCCTTCGACTCTTGGCCCGCATATACACCCTAGCGGCTGCCAGAAAAAAACTGACCTGAATCCACAAGATGATCAGCAGCGAAAATCCCCCACATTCCGATATGGTTTGAAGATATTCACTGTGGGCATACCGATCTCGTAAATTGCCGCTGTACTTCTTTACGTAGCCGTCAAACAAAAGAGGAAAAGTACCGGGCCCGGCTCCAAGTAAAGGATAAGAGCGAACAATATCCCAGGTTCCTCTCCAGATCGGGACTCTGCCACTCACACTCTCAATTCTTCCCCTATCAGCTAATCCGATCAGCTCACGTCTTATCTTGACATAGCCCAAAAGCACAATTAACAGTAAGATAACTCCAATCGCCAACAAAATACTCAACAAATAAAGACTAGATAAATAAAGACTAGATGGTTTGCTTAAGTTATATCTATTATATTGATAAAGGCAGGCCATCAACCCCAGGGCGCAGAGGAGAGACACCCAGGCTCCCCTCGATAGAGTAAGAGCCAGAGCCACCATCATGATGCATATACCGTAGCCAATCAAAATCTTTTTCCCCACATCAGCCACAGTCATCATCATCACCAGGGCAACAGGTATGACCATAGCTAAATAAGCCCCAAAAGGATTTGGATTATCATAGGTAAACTTAAGCATTTCCGCCGATGATCTCAAGTAGATGATAATCCCTGCCAAAGCCGCCAAGCTTCCCGCAGCAATGATAGTATAAATAATCAGACTTACCCGCTGGGTATCTTTCAGCCGAACCTTATTAGCTACCAGATAATAGAGAGCAATATAGTCAAAAAAGTTTAGAAGAGTCAAAAAACTCCTGCTGGCTGATACGGAAAATAGTGCGGAAGTCACCGACAGAATGACAAAAATAAAGATAGGATAATCCAGCGACGTGTGAACAAAAGATACCCTACCCCTGCTAATGATATCGAATCCCCACAACAAGAGTAATCCAAAAACCAGGGTATGAACTAGCCATACCCTAGGCCCTCTCTCAACTCCCCCAGCTAAGGGCGTAACCACAAGGAGAATCATGAGAATAAGGATAATCAAGGTGTCAATCTTGCTGGCCGATCTGAAATCAGAACCCACTCTCGACATCCACTACTTCAACCTAATATTACAAACACACTCTAATATTACAACCACACTTCATATTACAAATTACACAAGCACAGTTCATAAGTGGCCAACCATAATGAGTTATAATATTCTGGCCAGGATAATTATTTCACTTGTCTATCGCTACCTCATTATGTCAAGTTATAAACCTTTATGGTCGGGCACTTATTACAACCAGACTTCCAGGCTTCCCAGACTTCCCAAATCTCATCCAAAACCTCATTGAGACTTTCAAAACCTCATTCCCTGCAATACTCAGCACTCGGTAAACTACTCAGCACCCTGTAACTGCCATGAAAAAAAGAACTAGCACCACCCTATGACTTGTGCCCTGAAAAAAATATAGCTTCGCCCTCTCAGTTTCAAGAAGTTCTTAAAACCGCTAAAAATCACTCTAAATAAGACCTGATTCAAATTAATAAAATCCGCCGGCTGACCCTTTACTGAATTCGCTGACTAGCCCTTTGCTGGCTGACCCTTTGCCCTTTGCTGGCTGGCTCTTTACTGAGCAATCTATCCCCAAAATCTACCCAGGTGAATAACCTCACCCCAGATGATCTCACCACAGGTAAATGATCTCACCCAGTCCACCTAACTCAGGCTTTTTTAATGGCATTTTTAATTCTTTAATAGGTATGCAAGACAAATGCCAGCATTATACTATAAATAGTACTCTATTTTATAATTAATAATGTTATTAAATATAATTTATATTGCCCAAAAATATAAAAAAACACTATAAATTGATAAACTATAAATAGAAAATTGTTGTCTATTTTTTAGTATGAAAAGTAGTTGCATATAATTTAATGTCTTATTAATCAATATAATAATAAAATAATATGCAAATAATTTCACAATCATAAGCCGTTCTGTATCTCTATCTCAATATCTATCTCAATATGCCTAACTCAATATGCCTAACTCAATATGCCTAAGCTCTATCTTAATGCCTAATTACCAATAAGTACCTATCAGGAGAGGACCTATCAGGAGAGGACCTATCAGGAGGCTTGACCTTTTGCCCCAAAGTGCCGAAAAGAAATTATAAGGAACACAACCCTACCGTGGCCAGAAACGTAGATCGAAACCTTAAACCGCGTTATGTCTCCTAAGAGGCAAAATAATAGCCAAACTTTGATAGCCAAATCTCTCGATGAGAAGCTCCGGTCAATGGATCAGTCAAAACTCATCCAGACCGTAAAACAACTCTCGCTGGAGAATGAACAGCAAAAAGGAATAATTCGCTATCAAAAGGAGGAGATTCAAAGTCTGACTGACCGCCTCCTGAGTGCAGAAAAGCAGTTAATCAAAAGTACAGAAAAGCAGCTGATCAACCAGGAGTGTCAAGATGCCTCTCTCTGCTCCCCAGGAGAGGGAGAAGGCCAAGGCCCAAAGCGCCACCTCCTGACTACCTCCCTATCCCCACCTGGTGGAGAGGAAGCTGTGGGAAGCTTGCTGCCACTCCTTGAGGCCATAGAAGATGGCGCACCCTCAGGGAGAAGGAAGGGAAGCAGACTGCACCAGTTGCTGGCCGAGGCCTTTTTGAATAAAAATTCTGGCTCTTATCGCCTAGTCAACACCTTCTTGGTCGGGTTGATTCTCTTTTCCGTGATCAGTGTCACTTTGGAGTCAGTGCCCTCGGTAGCCAAGCGATGGGAGGGCTTCTTTCACTGGTCAGAGCTAATTATTGTTGGGCTATTCACTATTGAATACCTGATCAATATCTTGGTAGCTGAAGATAAGCTCGGCTACATATTCGGACTCTGGGGATTGATTGACCTGATCGCCATCTTGCCTTCCTATTTTCACCTCATGGATCTTCGGGGTATAAAAATGGCCAGAACCTTGCGCATTGTCCGTTTTCTGCGGACGATCAGAATGATGCGGATCCTGAAGCTAGCTAAAAATACCACCGATCAGTATCAGCAAAGTGCCAGGCAGCGGATCCATACCCTAAAGCTCGATCTTCAGATCTACCTCACTGCCCTGTTTACCGTAATCATAATTTTCAGCACCCTAATCTATTATGCGGAACGAAACACCCCCGGCACCCCTTTTACCAGCATACCTGCGGCCATGTGGTGGTGTGTGGTTACCATCACTACGGTCGGCTATGGGGATATGTATCCCGCTACCCTAGGGGGAAAGCTTATCGCGGCCACAGCTATGATCATGGGGCTTGCTCTTTTTGGCATCCTCATGAATGTCATCGGAAAGGCCATGATGACCTCTCTTTTTGGAACCACTGAACTTGATTGAGGATATTTATGTCGGCTAAAAAGAGAATATCCAAAATTGATCTTACCGATCAAGGAATGCGGCCAAAGAGTAAACAGGAGCTGCTCCAAGCCATCGAGCGTCTGTCTGAAGAAAACGAGCGGCAGAGAGGAATAATTCAATATCAGAGGGAGGAGATTCAGACCCTGACCCGCCGCCTTCTGGATTTGGAAAGGCAGATGGATAGTCAAATCGCCCACTCCTCTCAAGAGGTGGGAGCGCTGCTGCCACTGCTAGAGTCAATGGAAGAGCCCCCTCCCCCAAAAAAGGGCAGCAAGCTGCATCAAATATTAAGTGATGCCTTTCTCAATAAAGACTCTCGATCCTATACCGTGGTCAACAACTTCCTGGTAGGGCTGATCCTTTTTTCCGTTCTTGGTGTTACTCTAGAATCCGTGCCTTCGCTCATGGATAGATGGGGAGCTTTCTTCTATTGGTCTGAGCTGATTGTGGTCAGCCTGTTTACCGTCGAGTATCTTATCAATATCTTCGTGGCTGAAAACAAGCTCGGATACATCTTCAGCCTCTGGGGACTGATTGACCTGATCGCCATCCTGCCTTCCTATTTTCACCTCATGGATCTTCGGGACATCAAAATGGCTAGAACCTTGCGGATTATCCGCTTCCTGCGAACGATCAGGATGATGCGGATTCTGAAACTGGCCAAAAGCACCGCTGATCGCTACCATAAGAGCGCCCGCCAGCGCATAAATACCTTGAAATTGGATCTACAAATCTATGCCACTACTCTATTTAGTGTAATCATAATTTGCAGCACTCTAATCTATTATGCGGAACGTAACACCCCCGGCACCCCTTTTACCAGCATACCTGCGGCCATGTGGTGGTGTGTGGTTACCATCACTACGGTCGGCTATGGGGATATGTATCCCGCTACCCTAGGGGGGAAACTCATCGCGGCCGCAGCTATGATCATGGGACTTGCTCTTTTTGGCATCCTCATGAATGTCATCGGAAAGGCCATGATGACCTCTCTTTTTGGAACCCCAAAGCTTGATTGAACCCCAAAGCTTGATTGAGCGAGTGCCGCACTGCTATATTATTTGAGAGCTGGACAGTTAAAATAAAATCTATTTGATCTTTTCCCCCCTTTGTATTACACTCATCCATATGTTGGGGTAAGGTCAGGCATGGCTATATTATAAGCATACACTCTTATAATCTATGATTATAAGAGTTCTATCTTATAATATTTCTATCTTATATAGCTTATATAGCCTGACGATGGTAAGGGAATAGAAAGCTGGGAATTCTATGCAGTTATAGCGGGTGATGCGGCTCTATTATAAGTATACACTCTTATAATCTATGATTATAAGAGTTCTATCTTATAATCATAGATTACTTATATAATCATAGATTATCTATAATCATAGCTTATATAGCCCGGCGATAGAGGGGAATGGAAAGCCGGAAACTGTATGCAGTTATAACAGGTGATATAGTAAGATCGACCAGGTTTACACCGGATCAGCGGGATGGGGTGTTGTCAACCTTAAAGGCCGCTTTTGAGACTGTGAAAGATACCCTATCCGGTGCTCTGTGTACGCCCTTCTCGATTTATCGGGGAGATAGCTTTCAGGGAGTATTGGATAGACCAGAGCTTGCCCTGCGGGCAGTGCTCATCATTCGGGCAAGTCTTGGATGCGGTTTTCTGGCTGCGCATCGCCGGCTGAGGCTCGATGCCCGGATGGCAGTAGGCATTGGAGAAGTTGATTTTCTTCCCAAGGGTTCAAGCTCCGAAGGGGACGGGGAGGCTTTTCGGCTCTCAGGGCCTGCCCTTGATAATATGGATAGGATGAGAGGGGGGCAGCGGCTGGCGATTCGAACACGGTGGCCGGAGGTTAATGCCGAATTTGATGCCGAGTGTGCCTTGCTGGATGCTCTGATCAGCAAATGGTCTGTGGGGCAGGCGCAGGTCATTATGGCCCAGGTCAGGAATCTGACTCAAGGTGCGGCTGCCCGCGAGCTTGGTATTTCTCAGCCCGCGGTCCAACAGCGTCTGAAGCATGCTGGCGGTTGGGCAGTGGCTGAGTTCTGTCGTCGCTATGAGGAGGTTATCAGCCGACTTAAGGGGTAAGGTTATTAAAAGTTTTAGGAAAGGGGTTTTAAGGGGAAAACCCTTACTCGATAAGGGTTTTCTCCCTCGACTTGATTATGAAGGAATGGGGAAGTTTTTATTATGCTGCCACAAGGTAGTGAGGTAGTATTTTTTCGCCTTATCATGGCCCATCTTGTGGCTGACTTTCTCCTCCAGAGGGAGTGCTGGGTACGTCAGCGGTTTCAAAAAAAATGGGCTTCCCCCTGGCTTTATGCCCACGGGGCTACAGCGTCTGCCTTAGCCTATCTTTTAGCAGGATACTGGAGGGTCTTCTGGCTGCCGATAGGCATCTTCGTCTCTCACGTTCTGCTGGATGGTTTAAAAGCCCAGCAAGAGGGAGGAGATAACAACTGTCGGGCTTTCCTCCTTGATCAGACGGGGCATCTTCTAACTATCTTAATCTTTTGGATGCTGTTGACAAAAGTCCACCTGGCTCATCTTTGGGCCATTATTTTCTCTCTATGCTCTAGCAGGACATTTTGGATTTTGGCCCTGTGCTACTTTTTGGCCCTTTGGCCAGCGGGGTTTTGGATCGGGAAAATTACCCATCCTTGGCGAAAGCAGATCGAGGAGTCAGCCTCACAGGGGCTGGCCAAGGCAGGGCTTTGGATCGGCTGTCTGGAGAGGGTATTGATACTGACCTTTGTACTTTTGAACCAATTTGGGGCTATAGGGTTTCTGATTGCCGCCAAGTCTATCTTTCGTTTCAATGAAATCAGCCTCCCTGAGCGGAGGAAGGAGGCAGAGTATATCCTGATTGGAACCATGATCAGCTTTGCTATTGCCATTGGGCTGGGGATCCTGGCCCGCTTGAGCTTGCATTATCCTCTCCTACAGTAGTTAGTATGGTCGCTCTTATTTATTAGCTACCATTGAGAGACATAACCCTAATAAAGAGCTAAGCCCTTTCGAGGGTTTATGGTTATTCTGATATAGGGTTTATGGTGTCTGATATATAAGAGCGAGTATGGTTAGGGTAGGATGGCATTTATTTTCTTAAGGAGACAGACAGCTCGATGATTTACGATCTTACCATGCCCCTTTTCCCAGGCCAGGTAGTGTGGCCAAACGATCCTGAAATTGAAATCGCTCCCTTTTCCTCTATCTCCTCAGGAGATGCGGCCGATATCTCGCTGCTTCGGTTTGGAACTCATACTGGCACCCACATTGATGCTCCAAGTCACGTTCTGGCAGGAGGAGGTGGGGTTGATCAGATTCAGCCGGAAAAACTCATTGGCCCAGCTCAGGTTCTAGATCTTACCTTTGCTCAAGAAAAGCAGATTCTTCCCACGACTATCCGGCAAGCAGGGTTTTGTCGCCTCATCCCCCGACTGCTCTTAAAGACGAAAAACTCACAATTTGCCGAGGATCAAAGATTTCATCAAGACTACATCGCCCTAAGCATTGAGGCTGCCGCCTGGCTCATTAAGGAAGAGGTTTTTCTGATTGGGATTGACTATCTCTCCATTGAGCCCTTTGACAATGCTGACTATACCATCCACCGAATGCTGCTATCGCAGCAGGTAGTGGTAGTTGAAGGCCTGAACTTGAGGGGTGTACCAGCGGGGATTTATGAGCTTTTCTGTGCACCTTTGAAAATTGTTCAGGCTGATGGTGCCCCAGCCAGGGTTTTTCTCAGAAGCTTATAATTGTAATTGCCTTTGAATAGCCTCGATCACTGCCTGGTGTATCTTTCCGTTAGAGGCCGCAATGCCCTGATTAGCAGAAAGCTCTTTGCCTCTTCCGAAGTCAAGGCGCTGGCCATGGATATCAGATACCACGCCTCCTGCCTCTTCCACAATTAGGGAGCCGGCTGCATGGTCCCAGATTTTCTCCCGATAGCCGCTAGATTCAGGTGAAGGAAGCCGCAGATATAGATCCGCCTCTCCCCTGGCCAGCAAACTGTATTTGGTCTGGCCATCCATGCGGATAGGGGAAAGTGAGTTTTCAAAGCCTTGGAGAATCCTCTGCTGGGTTTGGTGGTCAGTATGGCTAGGTTCGAAGCTTTCAACTAAGCGGACCTGCCGCGGATCGCTGATCGAAGAGACCCGAAGAGGAAGGCTCTGCCTGCGGTCAAGACTGATCAGATAGGCACCTTCTCCTGCTACAGCCACAGAGAGGCTGCCCGCCTCAGGGTTATCCATCGGGCAAGAGGCCACAGGTGAGTGAAAAGAAAGGTTTGGACAGGCTAAAAGGCCAAGCTGCACTTTATGCTCAACGATGAGGGCCAGAGCAATAGCATACTGATCGAGGCGCAAAAACCCCTTAGTTCCATCAATAGGATCAAGTGTCCAGAAGCGGCCATCGGGCTGTCCAGATCCCAAGTCGATCCAATCGCATACGGCTTGTCTGCCAACCTTTCTCCCCAAGGTCTGCTCCACAGAATTCACGGTCAGCTCTAGCAGCGGCTGATTTTCTGGGCGAATTAAGAGAGATGAGTTTTCTTCAGCTACAATGGGATCGTTCGGGAAGGCATCATTGAGGATACGGCAGATGATCGCCTGGGCGCCATAGTCGGCCACGGTAGCCGGACTGCGGTCAGTTTTCTCCACTATCCCCTTTTTCCGAGAGCCGAGCATCTCTTTTTGTACTCGATGACACAAAAATGCTGCCTTAATCAGGGCTTCAAGACCAACATTCTTTTCCTCTTCAAAGCATCCTCTATTTTTTTTCACCAATCAATCTCCTCATTCGCTCCGGGATAATCTATAAGAGATAGGACCTCTTCGCCAAGATAAATAATAAACTCTTACTTATTATGATAAATAATACTCTGGAGGGATCTTTTGGGCACATGGTGTACAGACTCATTATCCCGCCAATATCGTATATCCCCATCTTCACCTACTTCCTCAAGGCGAATCTGCTCGGCTGGTTTACCCAAGGCTAAAACCAGCAAAATCTTGTATCGCTCAGGGATAGAGAGAGCATCTCGCAATCCTTCCCGCTGAATGGAGCCGATTATGCATCCCCCAAGCCCCCTCTCCGTAGCCCCAAGCATGATGCTCATACTGGCAATGCCAGCATCGAGATCAAAAGAGGTAGCCAGATTCGTGTCTCCCAGAATAATGATATAAGCTGATGGGCGCTCGCCTTCAGCCGGGCCTGGCCACTCCTTCAGATAACCTGCCCAGGCCAGGTAAGGAAATATTTGGCTGTTTTCCCCTGGCTCCCAGGAGAGGTAAAATTTCAGCGGCTGGAGATTAGCTGCCGAAGGAGAGAGCCTGGCCAGATCAACCAGCTCTTCCAACTCCTTTTGGCTAATCTGAAAGCTTTGATCAAATCGCCTCACACTGCGGTTTTTGATGATCAGCTCCCGTAGCATAAATTTTCCTTCCTTATCTCTTCATCTTATCTTTATGTCTCACATTATCTTTCCAAAATAAACTTTATGGAAAGCCAAATAAACCTAAGGGGAAAATTTCACCCTCAGGTCAGGATCATTAACCATAACCCCCATCCATTATAACCCTATCCATTTCCTTTACTTCCCTATTGTATACCAATCCCTCCTCTTCTTGGAAGCCCTTTTCTACCCAGAAAGCTCTTTTTCTATCAAAAATCTTCTCAGGCTCATTTTTCAGGGTCAGCTAAGTTAATAATCAATTTAAGCTGTCTTCTTATTGAGAGAGTTTGAGAGTACCCGCCACCTTTGCCCAATTTTCAACCCCTGCAAAATGCCTCGATGCAGTTGCCGATAGATGGTCTCTTTGGATACCTGACAAATTCTGGCCGCCTCCTCAATGGTTAAAAAATCCTGATCAGGCTGGCTGCTATCGAGCATCTCAAGAGAGGCGACCATCTTCAAAGGCTGATCAAGCCCCCGGATTTCTACCACAAACCGCTGCTTGCCGGCGGCTTGCCGCAGACCTGCCTTCTCACCAAAAAGTGAGGCCACAGAAAGCTGCCCTTTATGGGCGAGCGATGAATCCGCATCGGGCAAAGAGATATGGAAGTATCTTTCCAGGTTCGATAATAGAGGATGGGCCATCCTTGATGGAGTGGGCTGATCTGGTTTTGACGGAGCAAGGTCTGATTGTGCGGTATGTACATGATCAGATTTTATGGAAAAGAGGGGCTTTTGCTGTTCCCAGCGTCTTCTGGCAATACTGATCTTCTCCATGTGGTCATCTCCTTATGCTGAAAGCTCAAAACGATGGAGTTAAATAAAAAGGCCGCTTGTGGTGAGAAAGTATAGCAATAGAGATGCCACTGGGGAGAGCAAAAAGAGGATCACACTCTCATGATCCACGAAAAGTGGATGAAAAACAAATAATTATCAGCCAAAAAAGAAAGCCACAGCTGGCTTTCTCATCTTCAGAATAATTTCATTTTTGTCAACCCTGATTTCATTTTTGACCTCCAGCCAGAAAATGAATTACCATTCTGTAACCACTTCAAAACCTCCCCGCTAAACCCCTGAAAAAATTTATCAGGCCTTTTATTCTCTCCATCGAATAGCCAGCAGAAGACGACACCCCCGTGTAATTGCAAAAGCAATGCCACCTTGGATGCCTTCCATCCCCTTACTGGCCACTGCATTGAAAAATAAAGCCTTTAAACCAGAAGCTAAGCTTGCGGCCAACCAACCCTATCCTCTGAGCTTAGATTACAACTCTGTAATCAGATGACAGAAACGGCTTACGGTTTTGTTAGCCAAGCAAGCCGCTAGAGCCCGCTTGGTATCAAAATAGAGGGACTCACCAGAGAGGATTAGCCCACCATCAAAAAAAGGGAGAGCGGGGATGAAGTTTAGTGGCTTCTCTTCTAGTAGTGGGTTTCTCTATATTAAAAAAAGAGGCAGTGAGAGGGGCTAGCGTCCCTTTTTCTCACCGCCTCTTTTGCGGTCAGCTCTTTTGGTATATTACCAGACAGCTATTTGCGGAAAAATCCCGGTCGAATCGAATTGATGAAGCATTCGTACCAGTGGTCAGCCTCTTTCTTGGAAGATGGAGGAGCTGTCGTGGTTGTTGTTGGCTGGGTCATTGCGGCTACCTCCTCTTCGGTTGCGGTAAACCAGCTACTCGTGTGCTTGGCAGATACCCTGGCAAACAGGAGGTTATTCCGGTATACGAGCTCGATGCGCTCGCCATGGGCCGTATTAGGAATAAATAGCTCGGGTGCTTTTCCGATCCGCTGGAAATAGATACCGTATCGCTTGGGGGCATTGGGGCCAGGCGCCTCATAGTCTGGCGAGGCCGGATTTTGCGACTGCTCGGTTATCAGCCGATTAGCGTAGATGTCATCGAGCGCCTTATCTTGGTCCTCCTGAGAAAGAGAATTGAATGTGGGATATGTATCTTGCAGGTATTTTTGAAGCCCTTTGTGCAAAGGAATCTCGATCACGATCGGACCGGCTGAAGCCCTTACATCTTCAGAAGGATCATACTCAAACGATTTTCCAGTTTCGTCAGTGAAATTGATACTGACAATCGTGATATCGGATTTGTCCTGAAGCGGCTTGAGTTCAACCGCAAGATTAAAGCGGGTTGCAGCCAGCTTATTCGGATCAACATAGTTCTCCTGCGTACCCTTAAGATAGTTAAGGCTAATTTCGCTGGTATTAACCTCGGCTGATAGTTCACGAGAGGTAGTAGTATCAACGTAGAAGTTTCCATTGATCGTCATTGAGCCTACCGATTTGATTTCATTTCCGGTAAAGCTGTTGGTAATCTGGGCAATGCTTGCCTTGGTTACATCTACCGTTCCAGAGGTGGGTACATCCACTTCTACCGTCGTCTTGAATTCATCGACATCATTAGGTTTATCGGTCGTGGTTTTAAAGGAAATGGTGTAGCGGGTATTACCTCCATTGGCCTCCCTTTTGACATAATATGATTCAGGATCAATAGTCATAAAAATATGCTTAATAGAGGGGCCAAACGATGTGTCAGTCTTAAATTGCGGTTGGTCGATAAAACCAGGGTAGTTGACTGAATTAGAATCGGCTGGAAACTCTACCCTCTGGCCGGTAGGAGTTGTCCCATCGCCTGGTTTGAAAAAGTGTAATATCATCTTGGTACTTTGGGGCCAATCCCCTATCTGACCATTCCAGTTTCTGTAGGCAAAGCGAAGCTCAAGTTTTTTGCTTGAGTTAATTTTTCGCACCAGCGCAATTCGCGACTTCATCTTGGTTACATTGATGGAATACTCAGCACCATCAGCTTGGTTAGCTGCTATATCAAGTTTCTTTAACTCACTCCGGTAACCATCGCTCTCCACTACTGCCCAGTAAGTCTTGCCCGGCGGCAGATCGAACTCAGTACCATTAAGGTCAGTCATCGGGCCTATCTTGCGCTCCATCGTCCGGTCTGCATTCCATAGCCTGATGATATATGAACTTTCATCCCATGGTAAGGTGCTGTCACCAGAGCTAATAACAGGCTTAATCTTCACCTTACATAACTGCTCAACAAAATTGATCTTGACCGGAGTCGGACTCAATTCCTGAAGTAGGTTTTGCCCGACAAAGCCCTCGATAGTAACAAAAGTAACTCTCCCGGCTGCTACCTTACTGCCAGGCCCTTTATTGATGGTAAAGGGGAGGGTAAGGAAGCTCTCTCCGCTGGGCGTCCAAGTCTCAAGGTCATCGGAGCTATTCATTCCGACACAGGCACTGATCATGGCCATATTGGCTGGCCCTTCTTCACCGTCCTGCCTAATCAGTGGGTTTATGGCTACAAATAGTTTGTCGCTTGAGGCAATAGAGTTTGAATCAAGGTTACCCAAAATCAAGTAATTCGGATCATAAGATATCTGGAGTGTAAAATGCTGAACCCCACTAGAAGGGGAAAACAGCAGGGGGATCTGAACCGTGGAATCAGACGTTTTTACCTCCATTGACGGATTCTTACTGAGCAGGCAGTAGGTTGTCACTGCCTGACCAGGACTATAAGCCAACTGCAACATAAGACCTAAAATCACTGGTATCAGCCAAAATCTTAATTTAGCCAAGGATACATCCTCCTCTCTCATATTTCATATCTTACAGCAAGTTGCAGGATTTCATATTGTAATCATTGTCATGCCAGATTTTTATTTGAAGAATATTCATGTGCCCTAACTTACCTGGATTAGTCTAGCAAATCTAACACCGTATTTATTGATACACGATCAGCAACAGAATCAGCTAAAATGGCCAGAATGTCATGTTCATTAATTTCATCCTCACCACCATCGCGGGAGCGGTCAGCGGCAATGAGCTGAGGGCCAAGCAGAGTTCCCTTACCTACACATGCCTTGAGGACCTGCAGGGCATTGTAAGCGGTAATATTTCCCAACTTGGTTACATCACCCTCTTTACAGCTAAAATATAGGGCACAAATCGCCTCACTGTTTCGATCAACCCGTGGAGTTGCATATTCGCCGCTGACGGTAAAACCAATCCGGTCCACGAAGACCTCGTACTGATCAGGCACTTTGGCCATCATGGATTTAATCAGGTAGTTCAGACCCCAATAGGTGCCTTTGTAAAAATCGCGCCTTTTCCAAGTAGTCTGGAAATTATAGGCCATAGCCTTGATGCCGTAGCATTGATCCTGGAGGCTGATACCATTCCAAGGAGTTAGGCGTCCATCCACAGTCTCTCCTCCCCAATAGAAGGAGCCGCACATCGGATCGACCTTGGTGGCTGTAAACTGCAAGCCCTTTAAATAGGCTAAGCCTTTCCTGAGAGCAGGTTTATTCTGGTAAGCATAGAACCGCTTGAGTACCTCAACTGCCTTGGCCTGTCCAGCGGTCCGAACATAGGAGCGGCCATTGTTTTGTAAATAATAAAACCCGCCTGCGGCATCTTGAAACTCGCAGATTTTAGCCATCAAAGCATCGGCCCAGGTACCCATATTCGGATCCTGCAGCCCAGCCTCCTTCCCATACAATTTGGCCGCCTCAACCCAACTGGCCATCTGCCAAATCTTGAGCTGCCGAAGGCCAGAATCGCTAGCCTCGTAAAGGTCGGATACCGCATCTGCCGTCGGATATTGTTTAACAAACTCTTTAAGACCTGAAAGCCCTGCCTCATAGTATGGCCGACTCAGCCTAGTTTCATCTACTGCTTTAGACAAGGCATAGAGGAAAACAATATCTGTTGAAACCAACTTGTTGGGATCTTGAGCCAGCAGCGCATCTCCTGCTGCCCGAGCCGCGTTGAGCAGACGGGAATTTGGGCGGCTGATCTTCAGCTTGCCACCCTCCCGATGCCCAGTACTGCTCATGTCCCAGGCGGCCAAAAGCGCCAGGCCGACGATTCCATAGTTGTTGGGCACCAATTCATTTGGGCCTTCGGTCGAATCGCTCAAATCTCTCGGCCACCCATGATCGCTCCTCTGAATATCAACGAGCCTGCTAGATACATTACTCACGATCTCAGATATATCCACCATTGTGTGAAAGCGTGCTCCTGGCTGAATAGGAACGGCATATAGTTTTTTTGCTCTATTAGAACTTTCTCTTGCTCCACTGCCAATCGGCTGCAGATCAATCAAAGCTGCCTGTTGAGAGGTATTGTAGGCTCTCACCTCAGCAATGATATTCGGCTCAGCGGCTGATGAGGCTCTCGGAGCAGTTCCTAAAAACAGCGCCATTACAGCAAGTAATAAAAGGATTCGAAGCCATCTACTTTCCACGTATTCTTCCTCCTCTCAGCAATTTAAAATTTTCTGGATAAATATAAGCCATTGTTGGGTAATGCCATTGTTGGGTAATATAGATTGCATAATAAATATAATCGCAGAATAAATATGCATGATAAAAGATATTTCTTACTGTAATAAAAAACTTTCAGGTGATAGGTTTAAAATATGGTTTCCTTGCCTAAACTTTCTCGATTGTGTAGTTTAAGAGATTTTGGCCACTCTTTTTGATAAGCTGAAACCACAGAGGATAAAATAAAGAATGGAGATGAAAAAGATTGCTGAAAAACTTGAAACGATTCTGCTCTAATCCCCCCAAGCTCCCACATCTTCTATAATCTCACCAATAGGGGCTTGCTGAGGCCCATGATGATTGCTGGGCATATTCAGATTTCCAGGGCAAGCTGGGAATATAGGGGCCGCCCTGATACGGCAAGATACCACCTGGGGCATTCTGAGGAGGATTTATTCCAAGCAGACCAAAAACCAAAAACCGATCTTCCTTCTCAAGCACCCTTGCTCTGCTGGCCACTACTTGCTGCGAAGGTGCTGGAGCAGAAGTAGAATTCAAGGCAATGACCTCACCTCGGCTCAATTTGTAGGTTCTGTCGCCTGAAACCGCCTCCACCGCTCCGCTCAGGCATCTGAATTTTCGATCAATTTCAGACTCATAGGCCAGCTCATCACCCTGATCAAGAATCAATTGGGTATCCTCCACTTCGACCACCGATGTCCCTTCCAAAGAGATGACCCTGGTCTGAGGAGTGAGAAGAAGTTCTTTTTCCCCACCTTCACAGAAAATTCTCTCTCCATCAGGATTGATTAAAAGCAGCTTTCCTGTGTTTATCCGCACCACAGCTTTGATCTGTCCCTCAGCCGCAAGAGCAGTGGAAGATAAAAGCGCGGCTGCAAATAACATCACTAACACTCTACCTACTCTTTCCTTTCGCTTTTTCATGGTTCCCCCTTAAATGTAAATATAATATAATTTTTAGATTGATAAACAATGTGATACGCTTTTTCTCTCTCTATCTCACGGCTCACTCTGAAAAAAGGTTTTCTACCCTTCTTGCCCCTTTTATCAATAATATTCCAATTCACCGCCATTGAATTTATACTCTTTATACATCCAGTTGTCAATAACTATCTTCTACTTGATATATTATTTGAATTCTCTTCTTGTACTTTCACCCCACTCTCTTGGCTGTCAATCCTCATTTGATCAGGAAGAGCTGTCTGCTTATTTCTCTGACCTTCACCTCCTAGATAATGGACGTCATACTGCTTTTTGATTTGATTAACAGGTCAAAGAAGTAAATTTTTTGAGGAAAGTGTTTCTCGGAAAAATTTGCCAAACCTAGATCTTTTATCGGAGCAAAAGGTTAGTTTCATCGTGCATATACTTTTTCATTGCTTATGCTCAGGATGACCAAAAGTTAATAAGTTTCAATATTTCAATCAGTTACAAAAAATGAAAAAGTATAGAATCGTGGAAGTAAGGCTTTAAAAAAGCCTAATCGCTATATAACCAACCATAATGATTTATAACCTTCTAGCCAAATAATTATTTAACTTGTCTATCGCTACCTCATTATGTCAAATTATAAACCTTTATGGTCAGGTACTTATCCAGCGCCCTTACTCAGTCGCCAAAATAGCGGTCTGCCTGCTCGGTGATCTGATTCAGCCGAGCTTCCAGGAGCTTGCGCTTTTCTTCGATGGCCAGACGATCCTCATCTGCACCAACCCATATCGGATCACCGAAGATAAATACCCCTCTAGCAAAGGGATAGGGAATGAAAAACCGGTCCCAGGTTGATAAAAATTTTCCTCGGCACGCACTGAAAGCCACCGGCACAAGGGGACAGCCGCTCAGGCGGGCCAGGAGGATGGCTCCGCTTTTGGCCTGCTGCCGTGGTCCCCTCGGTCCATCGGGAGCAATAGCCGCCTGAGAGCCTCTCTTTAGCTCTCTGGCAAGCTCCCGCAGGGCAGCTACCCCGTGCTGGCTGCTTGATCCCCGGACCGAATAATAGCCAAAATAGCGGATAATCCGACTGATCAGCTCTCCATCTCCATGCTGGCTGATCATCACTACTGCCCTTCGGCCAAGGCAGACCAGGGGCATCATCAGCAGCCGTCCATGCCAGAAGACATAGATGACTGCACCTCCCCTAGACCATAAATCATCGACCTTTTCCCTTCCGATCCACACCTTGCGCAGCGTCAGCCCTAAAACCCTAATCAGCCAAGCCCCAAGCCAGGGAAAAAGCTCAAGATTGAGCAGCCTTTTTTTCCATTTTTTCCGAATCGTCTTCCAGCTCACCGCTCAAGCATCTCCATAACCACCTCAGCGGCCCGAGCAGCGCTTCCCGGCTCACCCAGTCGGTCCCTGATCTTTCGCAGCTCCCGGCGCATGTGCTCACGCCGCTTTTGATCCTGCAAAATCTCCATAGCCAGAGAGGCGATTTTGTCTGCGTTAGCCTGATATTGAATCAACTCAGGAACGATTTTCTTCTCAGCCACCAGGTTGACCAGCCCGATATAAGGGACCCGAATCAGCATTCTCCCCAGGATATAGCTTAGCAGGGAGAGCCTATAGACCAGAATCATTGGGGTATTTAAAAGAGCGGTCTCCAGGGTAGCTGTGCCTGAGCTGACCAGGGCCAGATCAGCTACCCGGAGAATATCGTAGGTGCAGCTCTCTCGGCAGTGAATGGTAACTGATGGATATCGACGAAGATAGGGCTCGACTACAGAGGGTTTGATCGTGGAAGCTAGGGCCAGCAGAAACTGAAGATCAGGTTTTTGCCTGATGAGCTTTTCGGCTGCTCCCAGCAGTTGAGGTAAAATCCGTGAGATCTCACTTTTTCGACTGCCCGGCAAAAGGGCAATGATCGGCCTTTTCGGATCAACGCCCAGACGGCGGCAAATCTCTTCCCGCATACTCGCAGACTCTGCCGGCTGTCTGCGGCTGTCTGACTGAGGCGACTCAGCCGACTGTGGCTCTTTTGGCTCTGCTCCTCTCCCTGGGGCTAACGCCAAGGGGTAGGGATTAATGCTCTCCATGCTAGGCTCTATCTCTCTTGGCTCTATCTCTCTCCCTGGGGCTATCTCTCCCCCGATCACATCCATCAGCGGATGGCCGATGAACCGCACATCCAGGCCGCATCCCTGGTATAGTGGAAGCTCAAAGGGAAAGATCACCAGCAGGGTATCCACAGTGCGAGCAATGGTCTTTATCCGCCATCTTCGCCAGGCCCACACCTGCGGACTTATATAGTAGAGCACCTTGATATGCTCACGTCTAGCCACCTTAGCCAGACGGAGATTGAAATCAGGATAGTCGATCAGAATCAAAAGATCAGGCCGCTTGGTTCGAATGAATTGACACAGAGAGCGAAAGGTCTGCCGGATGGCCCGCCAATGGAGCATAACCTCGCCAATGCCAACCACAGCCAGATCATCAATGCGGCGGAGCAGCCGCACTCCCACCTCCTGCATCCTGCTGCCGCCGATGCCAAAAAGCTGCGCTGCCGGGAGCCGCTCCAGGATCTGCCTGGCCAGATTGGCCGCGTGCAAGTCACCGGAAGCCTCACCGGCTACCATGAGAATCACTGCTGACGATGAGGTAGAACGCTCTTCTATAGCCACTCCTCCAGGCTTTGGCAAACGTAAGCAATCTGCTCTAAGGTCATATCGGGAAAGATAGGAAGCGAGAGCACTTGCTGGCTAGCGGCAAGACTTTCAGGCAGATCCTCATCAGCATAGTTTAAGCCGCGATACACTTGCTGTTTGTGCACCGGAATCGGGTAGTGGACCGCAGTGGCTATCCCCTTGGCCCTCAGCGCCTCCTGGATTTCTGACCGGCGGCCCCTAACTCTGACGGTATATTGATTATAGACATGAAGGGCAAAATCTGCCTTATAGGGCGTGACTGCCTTGCCAGCCAGCCGCTGATTATATTCAGCGGCCTTTTCGATCCGCAACCTACGGTTTTGATCAACCTCGGCCAGCTTTACCCGCAGGATAGCCGCCTGCAATTCATCCAACCGACTGTTGAACCCAAGCCTTACATGCACATATTTTTGCTCACTACCGTGGTCACGAAGCTGCCGCACTCTGGCCGCAACCTCTTCATCATTGGTCAAAACCATGCCGCCGTCTCCATAGCCGCCGAGATTCTTACTCGGGAAAAAGCTTAAGGCTCCTGCATCCCCTAAGGAGCCAACCTTTTTCCCCTTATATTCCGCACCAAAGGCCTGGGCACAATCCTCAATAACCTTCAGACCAAACTCTCTGGCTAGATCCAAAATTGGGTCCATATCCGCAGGCTGTCCATAGAGGTGGACAGGAAGAATCGCTTTGGTCTTTTTTGAAATCTTGGCCCGAATCTGTCCAGGATCAAGATTGTAGGTCCTAGGATCAATATCCACAAACACCGGTACCGCCCCAAGGTGAGAGATAGCCTCAGCCGTGGCTATAAAGGTAAAAGGCGTGGTAATGACCTCATCTTCCTGCCCTACTCCTACAGCCATAAGAGCCAGCCGCAGGGCATCGGTTCCCGAAGCTACTCCGATGGCGTATCGGGTATTAATATAGGCGGCAATTTCCGCTTCCAAAGCTTCCACATTAGGCCCTAGAATAAAGCGGCCCGATTCCAAAACCCGCTCGATAGCCTTTTGAATCGGCTCTCTTAACCTGCGGTATTCTGCAACCAAGTCAACCATTGGTACAAACATAATCCACTCCATTTATAATCAGGTATAATCAGGTTATCATAAGATAAGCTTCATGGCAAAGCAGATTTGGCCATTTTAGCTTTTAAGTCAATGATTCTGCGGCTAGCCTGATCAATGGCTGATCTTATTTCCTCATCCTGCCAATATCCATCCATCAGCGCCTCCCAGACCTGAATCTGCCGATCCGGCTCATGGCAAACCAGCAGGATATCTACTCCCGCCCTGACCGCGGCCAGGGCAGTCTCCTTAGGGGTAAAGTGATTAGTGATGGCTCCCATAGTCAAATCATCTGTGATCACTAGCCCCTGAAAACCGATTGTCTGCCGCAGCAGCCCTCGGATAATCTTTGGCGAGAGCGTGGCTGGATACTCTGAATCAAGCTGGGTATACTTGATGTGAGCCGTCATAATGATTGAAAGCCCTGCCTCTTGTATGCCCCTGACAAAGGGGATAAGCTCCCGCTGCCTAAGTGTCTCCAGAGGGCAATCAGAGACAGGGAGCTCATGGTGTGAATCCACGCTGACATCGCCATGGCCGGGAAAATGCTTGCCGCAGGCCAGCACTCCGCCAGCATGAAATCCGGCGATCAGCCGCTCACCAAGAGCAGCTACGGCCTGGGCTTCAGTGCCGAGGCAGCGCCGAGCCAAAAGGGTATTTTGGGGATTAGACAGCACGTCCAGAACCGGAGCTAGGTTGACCGTCAGGCCAAGGTTAGCCAACTCGCAAGCCAAGCCGTATCCAAACTGAAAAGCCTCTTTCAGACCGCGATTTGCCAGCAGCACAGGATCAGGGTATTGCTCAACCAGCCAAGGTATCCGCGACACCTTGCCTCCTTCCTGATCAATAGCCATTAGAATCGGAAATTCACTTCCCACCTGCCGGTTCCACTCCTGCACATCCCGGCACAACTGCCTGACCTGATCCGGCTCGACGATATTGGCTGCAAATAGAATCAGGCCACCGACTTTCTGCTCCCTGATCATCCTGCGGACAGAATCATTCAGTTCGGTCCCCGAAAACCCAAACATGAGCATCTGGCCGACTTTTTTTTGAAGCTCATCTCTACTGGAGGGCATTGGTGCATCCTGAAAAAGATATTTTATTTTAAATAATTTAAATAAATCTAAAAATTTAATTATTAAAATAAATCTAAGAATCTAATAAATCTTAAGCTTTGGATCTACTGCATCCCGCAAGCCATCACCGATAAAATTGAAGCCAAGAACCATAATCATAATGGCTAGGCCGGGGAAAGCAGTAAGATGCGGGCTACTGAGCAGCACTGATCTGCCCTCGTTCAGCATGGCTCCCCAACTTGGAGTCGGTGGCTGAACCCCAAGACCGAGAAAGCTCAAACCTGCTTCAGCCACAATATTGCCAGCCAGACCAAAGGTGGCCTGGACCATGATCGGGCCAAGAACATTGGGCAGGATATGGCCAAAGATGATCCTCATCGGACCAAGCCCCAGAGCCTTAGCTGCCAAGACGAATTCGGTCTCCCGCAAGGAAAGCACCTGCCCCCTGACCAGCCGGGCATAGCTTGCCCAGCCAATAAGCCCCAGGGTCAAGATGACATTATTAAGACTTGGCCCCAATACAGCCATAAAGGCAATGGTCAGCAAAATTCCTGGGAAAGCCATCAGAATATCTACCACCCGCATTATCAGCCCGTCAACCCAGCCCCCATAATAGCCGGCCAGAGAGCCAAGGCTAAACCCGATCAACACAGCTATGGTTACAGTCGAAAATCCCACCCATACAGATATCCGGCTACCGTAGATCATCCGGCTGAGAATGTCCCGACCAAGGCTGTCCCGGCCAAGGGGATACCCAGGGCTTGGTTTGGCCAGACGATAAGACAGATCAATCTGGTTAGGTGGGTGAGGAGCAAAGAGTGGGGCAAAAATAGCCGTAGCCATGATTGCTCCGATAATTATTAGGCCAAAGACCGCCAGCTTGTTTTTAAATAATCGGGTCAACACTGAAATTTTGGCTAAAAAGATTCTATTTCGCCAACCGAGCGAATACCGTATGGGCTGCGGCTAAAGTTCGTTCGATATCTTCATCTGAATGGGCCAGAGAAACAAAAACCGCTTCAAACTGTGATGGCGGCAGATAGATCCCCTCTTCCAGCATCCCCTGAAAATAGCGGGCAAACATCTCCTGATTAGACCGAAGGGCAGAGGCATAGTCGGTAACCTGCTCTTTGGTAAAAAAGAGAGTAAAGATCGAGCCTGCCCGATTCATCGACACCTCAAGCCCAAAAGCCCTGGCCGAGGCCAGAAGCCCATTAGCCAGCCGCTCTGCTCTTTCCTCAAGTTGCCGGTAAACTTCCGGTGAGGACAGAAGCTTCAAGGTGGCTAAGCCAGCGGCCATAGCCAGGGGATTCCCGGACAAGGTCCCGGCCTGATAGATCGGCCCCAATGGAGCCAAAAATTGCATGATCTCTTTCTTGCCGCCAAAGGCACCTACTGGCAAGCCGCCGCCGATGATTTTCCCCAGACAGGTGAGGTCTGGTTTGATATGGTACAGCTCCTGGGCTCCTCCCTGACTCAACCTAAAGCCACTTATAACCTCATCAAAGATCAGGACAATATCATGCCTTTCAGTCAACTCCCGCAGGTCTTCAAGAAATCCCTTGCGGGGAAGAATCACGCCCATGTTTCCAGGCACAGGCTCTACAATGATACAGGCAATATCTCGGCGAAAGTCCTGAAGAACACGGCTTACCTGATCAATATCGTTAAATGGCAAGGCAATCGTCTGATGAGCCAAACTGGTAGGAATACCACCACTAGTGGGGACCCCCAGGGTTGTCGCTCCCGAGCCAGCCTTAACCAGCAAGCTGTCTACATGGCCATGATAGCACCCTTCAAACTTGATAATCTTATCACGGCCCTTATATCCTCTGGCCAGGCGAATGGCGCTCATGACCGCCTCGGTTCCAGAGTTAACCATCCTGACCTGCTCGATTGATGGAAACCTCTGGCAGATGAGCTGAGCCAGCTCAACTTCCAGGCTGGTCGAAGCCCCAAAGCTCAACCCATTTTCCGCCGCAGCCTGAATCGCCCGCACCACCTCCGGATGAGCATGCCCCAGGATCATCGGCCCCCAGGAGCCTACATAGTCAATGTATTCATTGCCATCAACATCGTAAATCTTTGATCCACTAGCCCGGTCGATAAACAGAGGATTTCCCCCTACTGCCTTGAAAGCTCGAACAGGACTATTGACCCCGCCCGGGATGTGCTTCTGGGCTTTTTCAAACCAATACTTTGATTTTTCTGTAACTTTTCCCATAAAGATTCTCCTTCGAGAAGGAGAAGGGAGCAGCAAGCCTTTTATTATTTCCCCTCTCTTATCTTGTCTTGAGTGATGAAATTATAGGCTATCATATTCATTCTTCTCTCAGCTTGTCAACCTATTTTTTTCGGACTATTTTTTGGCCAAAGTTTTATAAGCCAAAATAATATCTTGGCTCAAAGTTTAAAATCTTGCCGGCAAGAGATTTTTTGACAATATCCGATCAAATTGGATATGATTCCACCACTAGTATAAGGTGGTCTTTTCGCTAACAAAGTGCGCAAGCTGGGGGCGAACACAAGGGCCGCCCCTACAATTAGCTTATCCGCCCCTTCAATTTATAGCGTAATTGATCCGCTGCGCACTTGTGTTAAGCACTTGGCGAGAAAACCACTTAAGAAAGCTAGCCTGAAGTATGTAGGCAAATGGGCAGCGCGCCTTACTTGAGGCGAGGCTAGAAGCAACCAAATGTCGAGTTATAAACCTTTATGGTCAGGCATTTAGAAGAATAAAGCGGGGAAGATGTCAGCCGTAATACTCTTCTTCAACCCGCAGAATATATTCTTGAGTCTCTTTTGGCAAGGCCTCTGGACGGCTTTCAAGATTGCCCATGCCCCAGTTGTAGGCAGCCAGGGCAAGCCTCAAATTCCCCTGATAGCGGTCAAGCAGACGGCGCAGGTAGCATGTCCCCCCCCTGATGTTCTGAACAGGATCGAAGGGATCAGACACTCCAAGCTCAGCCGCAGTAGCTGGCATAAGCTGCATCAGCCCCTTAGCGCCAGCCGGTGATACGGCCTTTGGGTCCCAATTGCTTTCAACCGCAATAATCGCCCTGACCAGCGCTGGATCAAGGCCATATTGGTTTGAAAATCTTGTGATAATCCCCTCAAGATCATAACTTCCCATAAGGTAAGGCTTATCCGGATGTTCCTCATCTTTTAGGGGAGATTTCGAAGTCTCCCATACTTTCCTTGCGGCAGTATTTAATCTTTCCGTCTGTGGTAAGATAGTCAGCTCCCTCTTCTCTTGCCCTAAAGAGGAGATCGGCCACGGCAAAGATGAAAAGGCTGCCTCTGCTATCGTCGGCAAATACGATTCTCTGCCTTTTGCTCTAGCCAGAATCATCTCCAAAGTCTTTGAGAGAAGCTCGATGGCCGCAAGCTCTAGCGGCCTATCCCCGCCGGCCTGATCAAGTAGGGAATCCCGAAGGATCGCTCCAAAGTCAGAGCATCCTACCCCTCCTTGCTGCCTTAACCATCCCCCCGTTGTCCCTTGCGCGGCCAGATGACCAATGATTGCCCTCGAATTGATCTTGTTTACCATACCCCTGACAACCTCGCAAGACTTACTCAAAAGCCTCTTGTTTGTGGACCATAATCTTAATCCTAAGATTTTAAAGCTCTTCTCCCTTTTCCCTTCCCTCTTCTCTTACTTCTTTTCACTTTCCTCTTGCCAAGACAATAAAAACATATCAGCGCTCAAAAATCCTCACTGGTGCTTCACCACCCTAGGGAAAGCTGGACCACGTGTCTTCGATCGGCTCTCTGCCCAGCATAAGCGCCAACCTCCTCGGCATAATTGGCATAATCGAGCTTGAGTAACCAAAGATTCAACCCCACACCAGCAGTAGCATACCCCTGATATAGCCCAAGCCGCAAAGCCAATCGCTTCCCAAACCAGGATTCGGCCCCAAGGTGGACCCGACGGAAAAAATCGTCCTCATCTTCATTGACATTATGGGTAATGTCCACAAGATCGAGCCCGGCCTTCACCGAAATAATCCCCTGCTGGTAACTCAGCCCGGCGCCCAGATTAATCTGCTGCGGTATCTGTCCGGCATCACCAAGCTTAGTTCCACCGATATTTTGAATGACCAGGGCCAGGCTCGGTTTCAAAAAGCCAGAGAAGGTATAGATAGCCCCAAGGTCAAAACCAAGGCCTGAGCCCTCCCCCATGTCATCTTCGATAATCTGGTCGAAATCGTCACTGGCTATCTGGGCAGCGGTGTAAGTCTCCTTAAGCTGCTGCCGCTTGACATACTTGGCGGCCACTCCTAGCCGCAAGGCATTATCTTGGAGAAAGCCAAAACCTGCCCCGCCGACTCCAGCCACATCAACCAGAACGTCAGCATCAACTTCCGGATACTGAGGGTTGTTGATCTCAGCACCGACCACTGCCTGCCCTAATACCCCAAACCCAAAATGCTGCTTGACAAAATGGGGAAAAAGGCAAGTCCTGACATGCTGATGCTCGCCCATATGCTTCCGCAGCAAAGCGGTAACCTCTCCTGTCTGGTCAAAATCCGTATCCTGAATGTCCTGATAAAGATCTTGGCCATTTTCTCCAATCTCAATCAGCGGATTCAGCACAGCAAAGCTTGCACCCGGCACCATGTCAAGGCCAGCCGGGTTATAAAATAAGGCATTATGATCGTCGGCTAAAGCTGAAAACGCACCGCCCATCCCAAGTGGCCGCACCCCTCGAAAGAGGCTTGGCATCTCCCGCGCCTGGACGAAGACCGCGGCGGCCACCATATACATCATCACCATCAAGGGAATCATCAAGGTAATCATCAATGATCTAACTTTCACCATACTGAAGCTGCAATCTGCTGTTTTCATAATATACTTATTCTCCTTGAATAGCTTCTCCGCAAGCTATCTTACGGGCATCTTCTAATAAAGTCCGTTTCTTTACTTTAATAGATATTAGGCCAAATGAGATGGTTGAGATAGTTTGAAAGATCAGTAGAATCTACAAAATTATCCCCAGAAAAGCCTATATCTTTCAAAAACTTGCTAAACTCCCGATCTATATCATTCTTGTTGTTATCCCTAACCTCCTCTATGCCTATTAAATTCCCTCCACTTAGGGCATTAACTCCATCCTGCACCATCCAAAGGTCATCGTTCAAACCAGGGGGGAGGCTGCTCAGCTCAATTTTATTAATCCCCTTGGCATCAAGAGCTTGTTTAATCCCATTAGTGGTCAGAGGAATAGGCATAAGGTTATATTCCCGGCCAATAGCCAAAGAAATACTTAAAATAGCATGTATGGCCGCATAGATCCCTCTCTGGAGCCGCAAATCATCGCTGCCTGAATAGCTCCTTGCCCGCAAGCGGCTTTGGGTGTTCACACTGCCAGCACCAAGAACAAGCAAAGCTTGGGCAACCAGAGAGACTTTATTGTTAAGATCATCTTCGGTTAGCTTTTCCCCAAAAATACCACCAATAATATCAAAGGCATCCACATCATGGCCACCTTCATCATTCTTAGCAAACTCATCGAGCAGCTTGAGGGTATCAAATCCAGCCTTTCCAATGTAAGCTGAGGCGAGATAGCGGCGCTCTTGATCGGAAAGATTGCTCCTGCCTCCCAAAGTGGCAATAACCGCATCGAAATTTCCCGAATTCAAATCCTGCCTGGCCTGCTCTATCCTAGCCTCCTGGCCGCTATCGTCAGCTATGCCCTCAAACAGGTTAGTGTCGCCGCACCCTTGCAAGAGAAGCAAGATAGCCAAGATAGATATAAAGAAACTGCCAAATGCTGCCAAAGGTTTCCTTTTCATAAACTACCTCCTGGATATATGTACGGGGATATATGTCGCGTACGGATATAATTGTTTAGTGTATGGATATAATTGTGTAGATGTTGTTTCTGAAATTTAAAAATTAGATTCCATCAGCAAACTGCGCTGCCCCTTTTCTTTTTTTCGACCTTTCACTTCACAAACATCGGGGGTATCTGAGCTAAGTTTTCCCTGTCCAGAGAATTTCGGCCTTTAACTGTCCAGCCGTTGAGGAAATAAACAAAAGTGCAGTGCAGCCCAAAATTTAACCTTGATTTTAACATAAAAAATGGAAGATAATCTAGGCAAATCTCATTATCTTAAAAATAATGGAGGCTTGACCATGAAACTATATCTTATCCGACATGCCCAGCCAAAAAGCCAGGAGGAAGACCCCCGCAGACCTCTCTCCGAATCGGGGCGAGAGAGCATGAGGAGGATTTGCGAACATGTAGCCAGACTGAATCTAGCCATAGCCGAGATCTGGCACAGTAGCAAAGAGCGAGCCAGAGAAACGGCGCAGATTCTAGCTGAGACACTTGCTCTTGGCCCGCAGAGCTTAAAAGAGCACCCAGGGCTTGGCCCCAGCGATGAGGTCGGTCCGATCAAAGACTGGCTGGCAGATGAAAATGCTGACCTAGCTCTTGTTGGCCACCTTCCCTTTCTTGGCAAGCTAGCTTCACTCCTGCTGTGCAGTTCAGAAGAGGCCGACCTGATCAATTTCACTATGGGCAGCATAGTCTGCCTAAGCAGAGATGAACATAACAGGTGGGCTATTGACTGGATGATAACTCCAGACATTATCCTAAAGAGATGATTCAGTAGGGATGGCGAGAGTATGAATACCTTAACTCCGATCGGCAGGCTGCTAATCATCAGCGGAATCATTCTGGTAATTATAGGCCTCTTGACTATATACGGCTCCAGAATCCCCTTTATTGGCCGACTGCCTGGCGACATCTATATCAAAAGGGACAATTTCACCTTTTACTTCCCACTAGCCAGCAGCATTGTGGTCAGCATTATTTTGACCCTGATTTTGTTCCTCATCAGTAAATTTACCAGGTAAAATTTCACTAGGCAGACTGTCCTTCAAGGGAATCCCAAGGGAGGCCTCTCCCCTTAATTCCTCATCCGCCATCTGGATTAGCATAACAGTAGAGGCAGTTATGACGGCAGGGTTGAAGATGATAAGAGCCGATATCGCGGGAGAGTTTGCATCTGCACCCTTGAGCATGGCGCTGCCCGTAGTCAATTTGCAGGCAGAGGCGGCCGCCGAAGAGCTTTTGGAAAAAGTCATTTGGAATACATGAGCTTGGTCTGATCCGTGAATCTGAAGGGAGAAGGCTCACTAACTCCTCCTCGCAGCAGGTGTAAAGATCAAGGGAGAGTGCGGCCAGCTTTTTTTCCATCTCAAGAAGAATTTTAATTTGCTCCTCAATTCCCGGATAGATAAACTTAAATCCGGGACGACTGCGAATGCGCCTTCGAATCTTGCCGTAATCATCCATGAAGCTGGTTATGCATCGTCTAATTCCCAGGCGGCTAAGGGCTTGGGCTATGCGGTCAAAATCCTGAAGATTGTCGCACACCTTTTCCCCAGGCTCATGCTGATAAAAACAGATAGGGTCAAACCTCCAAGCGATAACCTGAGGGCCAAATTCCCGGCTCAAATCCTGGGCTTGCCTAAGTCTCTCATCAAGAGGTGGGATGGCTGGCTCAAGAAGCCGATCTTCAGAGTTTATAGTAAACTGAAAAAACAGGTTAAATCCTCGTCTGATCAGCTCCTGTCCATATCGGGCAGCTAAAAAAGGGCCAAAATTCTTTGACCAAAAGACAATGGTGTGAACCTTGTCAGCAGTGGCTGCTACAGTCATCATCTGCCCAGAGACCGGATTTGGCACCGTAAAACTTCCCCGTTCAATTCTCTCCATAAACCAATCCATGTAAAAAGCCGGAATATCAGTTCTCCTGGAAGCAGAAATGACTATCTTTTCAATCTCATCTTTGAATCCCTTCATTAAATTAACTCCTGTTGGTTGGAAGGAACCCTTTTGAAAAAGGGTTCCTTCCAAACCATCCTCCTAAAACTTTAATAGCTAGGCTATTAAAGTTTTAGGAAAAGGGTGATAAGGGGAAAACCCTTTTTCAAAAGGGTTTTCCCCTTATTTTACTCCTCGCGATTGACATTTGAAAGGCATTTTCATAGAATCGGCCCATGAAAATCATGCTCATTACCCTTCCTTTTTTTAATCCTGCCGAGCCGCCCGGCCAGCTTGCCTTACTCAAGTCGCTGTGGCAGCAGGAGCAGCCAGAATGTACGGTCATAGCCTTTGATGCCAATATTGATTTTCTAAACTATGTCCTGCGCGGCGACTATCTCAGGGAGCGGCTGGCTGCCTTCACCGCCACAAAGCCGTCTGCCCGCCAGCTAACACGGGCCAGGCGGGCCTGCTTGCAAATTGAGCGGGCTCAGGCCGCACTCGGCTCAGCCGAAGGATATCGCTCACTCGGTCGCTATCTTGCCTTTGTTAACTGCCTGAACGATGCCCTAAGGCTAGTGTTTGCTACGCATCCTGAGCTGGCAATCTCGTTGACTAACTTCCGGCTGCTTCCCTTTGCGGCAGTGGATCTAGCCAATAACCTGCGCTTTGCTAGCCAAAGCCCCTACCCTCCCTTTGATGACTGGTGCGCCGGCCAACTTTTCCCCAAGATCGAGCAGCATCGGCCTGAGATCATAGCCTTCTCCCTGACCTATCTCTCCCAGCTCTTTCCCACGCTCTTGGTAGCGGCAAGGCTCAAAGCCCGCTTTCCCAAAATTGTGCGAATCATTGGCGGCGGACTGATCAACTGCTACCGTAGCCGGCCACGGCAGAGCCTGGCACTGCTTGGCGCACTCTTTGACTGGATTATCTTTGGCCGGGCAAAAGAGCTCGGCTCTGCTATTCCCTGGTCTTGGCTCCTTAGACCGCAAAAAACCGCGGCCAAAATGAACCCTTTTCTTGAAACCTCAGACCTTATGCCCGATCTTCCTGCCCCTGACTATGGAGATTTTGATTTATCCAGCTATTTTTCTCCGCTTCCTACTCTGCCCTATGCCACCAGTCTTGGTTGCTACTGGAGCCGGTGCGCCTTCTGCCCTGATGCGGGTCGAAGCCCCCATATCAGCGGCAGCAGGGAGCTTGCCCGCAACCTGAAAAAAACCCTGCTCAGCCACCCAGGAGCGCTTTTTCACTTCACTGATCCGGCTGTTCCGCCGACCAATATGGAAATTATCGCTGATGTTTTTGCCGGGCAAGGTGCGTCCTATTATTCCTTTGTCCGCTTTGAGAGCTGCTTTGAGGATGCTGCACTCGTCAGGCGACTTTCCTCCTCAGGATGCAGGATGCTACAATTTGGCTTAGAAAGCGCCTCAGAGCGGCTGCTATCCTTGAGCCAAAAAGGGATCGATCTTAGACGAGCTGAGAGGATTCTGGCGCTTTCAGCTCAAGAAAAAATCCTAAACTATGTCTACCTTCTCTTTGGCCTGCCTTCGGAAACCGAACAGGACCGAAACCAAAGTCTCGAATTTATTATCAGAAATCATCACACTGTTCATTTCATAAACCCCAGCCTGATGAATTTACCAATCGGAAGCCCTATGGAAAGAGAGCCAGAGCGGTTTTTCATTGACTGGACCTATGAATTAGCCACTGAATTAGCCACGGCCAGCGGCAGCAGTGGTCTGGCCGATGAAGATGATGGGGAAGATCAGGGAGGAAAATCGCAGGCTGGCCCTAATCAGGAGGCTGAAAGAGCAGGCTCCCCCTTTAGCCTGTATAAGGGGTTTATCTCTCAAGGAGAAAATACCCGAGTATCGGCCCGGCGTTTTCTTGAGAAGGTGTTTTTCCCTCATCCCCTGGTGGCTTCAATCATGAGGCATGATCCGCCCTTCTTTCGGGCAGCTCATGCTCTTTTCTTTGGTCCCTTAAAGTGGTAAAAAGGGGAGGCTAAGCGTATCCTGTTGCTCCTCCATACTGCTTCAGGAGTGCGTACAGTCGTGAGCGAGACAGGCCAGAGAGGCGGCAGGCGGCTTTGATATCGCCTCCTGAAAGCGCCATTAAATTGTTAAGATAGTGGCGCTCGGCTTCAGCCAGGGCTGCTGCCCGAAACTCTCCCAGAGTGGGGAATTCTTCTGATGAGAGGCTTATTGTACCCTTTGCTTGCTGCTCGCTGGGGTTAGCTCTCTGGCTGAGTGAGGCTCTGGCTACATAGACTCGAATATAGGTTGGCAGGTGTTTAGGGAACAGAACCCGATCATGACCTGCTGCGGCTAGGGCTCGCTCTATCGTATTCACCAGTTCTCTGACGTTTCCAGGCCAGGGATAGAGAGCCAGGACATCGAAAAATTCTGGTGAGCATTCCTTTTTAGGCAGCTCATAGCGGCTGCAAAGTCTGTCAAGGTGATACCTGGCTAGCTCTTTTATATCCTCCCTTCGCTCTCTGAGAGCTGGAAGCTCAATGATGAACGAGCGAAGCCGAAACAAAAGGTCCTTCCGAAATTGCCCATCCTGGGCCATTCGATCAAGATCTCGGTTGGTGGCGGCCACAAGTCTGAAATCGGTCGGGATTTCCTCTCTGCTGCCCAGGGGACGAACAAGGCGTTCCTGGAGAACCCGCAGGAAAGTTTTCTGAATAGGTAGCGGGAGCTCACCCACCTCATCAAGGAAAAGGGTGCCTCCATCAGCCTGCTTGATCAACCCTTCCTTGGTGTGGTCTGCTCCAGTGAAGGCTCCCTTCACATATCCAAACAGTACACTTTCCACCAGGGTTTCGGGAAGAGCGGTGCAATCGACAACCACAAAATTGTTCTGCGCCCGCCTGCTGTTTTCGTGGATGGCCCGGGCAAAGAGCTCCTTGCCAGTGCCGGTCTCACCAGTAATTAAAACACTGGCTTCACTGTTTGCTGCTTGGGCCAGAAGATCAAAACAGGCTCTCATGGCTGGGCTGTCCCCGATAATGCCTTCTCGTTTCAAAGCTACAGCCGGTTTTGCGGCTTTCTTCTCTTGCCGATACTGGAGAGCACGAACAAGTGGGACAGCCATCGCCTTGATCGAAGATGGCTTCTCAAGGTAATCCCAGGCACCATATTTAATGGCCAGCTCAGCGCCATCAGGGTCCCCAGCTCCAGTAATAATAATAACCTCAGGAGAGGAGGCGGTCGCCCGAAGTTTTGGCAGGATGTCCAGCCCGTTTCCATCCGGCATCTGAACATCGAGAAAGGCGACATCAAATGCTTCCGATACAGCCTTTTTCAATCCATCCTCGAGAGTATGAGCACAGACAACCTCAACCTCTCCCCTTCGCTTTACCATACAGGAGAGCATCTTACACATACTCTGATCATCATCAATAATCAGCACCTTAGCCATAGCGACGCGGTTTCCTTTTTCATCCCCGTGCCGGTGCCGATAATACACTCCTGACCGTCTGAGCCATCTGCGGCAAATCAATCGGCTTGAAGAGTAGATCCTTGATCCCAAGGTCCTTGATCCTCTCCGGCGTGGCCTCCTCATGGAATCCGGTGCACAGGATGATCGGGATATCAGGTCGCATGGTCATCAGCTCCCTGGCTAGGTCCGTGCCGCTTATGTCTGGCATTACCTGGTCAACAATCACCAGATCAAATCCCTGAGGCTGGGCCCGAAAGGCTTCCAAAGCCTCAAGACCACTCGTTTTCAAAAAAACCTTATAGCCAAGATAAGCCAGCATCTTTTGCTCAACATAAGCCACAGATTCCTCATCATCAATTAAAAGAATGCTCTCCTCTTGCCCCCGTGGAAGAGAGGCCAACGGATTGACTTTTGGGAGCTCCCCAGGGCCTTTCCCGGCTGCCCTCTCAGGACATCGCTTGCTTCTTCTGTTGAGCATATCCTTAGCTTGACGAGTAGCCTTTAGAATCTCAAATAGGTGAGGCAAAGCTGGATTGTTCTTGGGTATTTCCTCTACTGCCAGCTCTGTATAGCCCATAATGAAGGCTAGGATATTATTAAGATCATGGATAAGAGTTTCAGACAGAGAAGGATAAGGCACCTTCTCTAATTCCCTGATTTGCTCTAAATCGAACTTCTCCTTGATATCTGAAATCATTCGTTTTCCCACACCATGTCTCCTTCCGTTGATCCGCTTGCGCCATTTCAATCCACCAACCGATGATTTCCTTTGGTCTGCCATCGCTATCTCTCATCAATCCAAGCACATTGTGCACCAGGCGATAGGTGCCATCTCTATGTTGAAACCTGTAGCCAAGGGTATGGTATTCCTGCTCCATCAGGTGGGACATGACCTCAAAGACACGAGGGGCATCCTGGGGATGGAGATGATTAATCCAAAACTTGGGATCATCCAAAAATTCCTCTGGTTCAAAGCCGAAAAGGGTCTTTACCTTCTAGCTGACAAAGGTCAGAGAATAATCAGCCTGAGGCTGGCAGGCATAAATGACCACCTGTTGGGTAATTAGGGCAGGCGGCCATCGCCGACTCTCTGCCTCTTTATAATTCACTACTTGGCATTCATTGCTGATGTCAGTAAGAAAGGCATAGTAATACTGGATATGTCCTTCAAAGTCACAGACCGGATGAACGAGCATCTCTACCACTACTTTCGATCCGTCCTGACGGATATACTCTATCCCGTAAAGCTGTGGCTGCCCGCCGATAAGAGGTAGATATTCCCCTGCTTCAGCTTCTGTTTTCTGGGCCAGCAAAGGCATAAGATTCATGCTCCAGTCCATGCTTCGCAATTCCTCTTCGCCGAAGCCCAGTAGCTGGCAGCATGAGCGGTTAAAAGCGATGATTCGTCCATCAAGATAGCCTGCCCAAAAGGGCTGTGAGGTACGCCGACAGATATCAGCCAAAAGGCGCAGCCGCTCCTGCTCTTCATTCTCAGACTCGACATACCCCATTCTTATCCACTCTTTTTCAGCCCGCGACGCGGCTATTTCACGGTTCATAAAATTCACCTGCCTTAAAATTCATCAGCCTTAGATTTTTTGTTTTCCAAGTGACGAAAATACAAAAACATAATCAAAGAAGAGTGCATAAACCTGATGTTCATTGATGACTCATTATCATTATCGGCATAGCAGGCTGTTGAATTTGGGCTATCCGAAAGGGGGCGGACTCGGCGCGGCGATTTGTCATGCCTCCACAGGGGGACGTTCGCTTAGCACTCACGGCGGATTGGCCAGGAGATTGGCTTAAGTTCATGCCTAAAGGGGGTATTCGGTAGGACAGATTACTACTACTAACCCCTGCGCTGGGTTAGGCTCATGCCCTCAGGGTGGCTGAGATTGTCGTGTAGAGCTCTTCCAATTCAAAGGGTTTGCAGAGTATGGCAGACACTCCAAGGCTACTTAGCAACCCCTGATTTGAGTCTGCTGCTGCGCCGCTCATGACTATTTTCCTTGGCCTGGCCGATTCAGGGAGGGTGGAATTGATCATCTCAAGGAGCCCCTCTCCCGGCATATCCTGTAACTTGAGATCAAGAAGTATCAGATCGTAATTTTTTTTCCGAATCATCCGAAGCCCATCACTCCCCGCTCCCACAGCATCTACCTCGGCCCCTTGCAGCTTAAGGGCTTTTTTGATTATCTGTCTGATACTTGGCTCATCATCAATAATTAAAATTCTCCTCCCCTGCAAACGAAAGGTCTTGGTAGAGGTCGATAAAGGTGGCAGATCGTCCTCCGGGCAGCAGCCATTATCATGGGCTGAGACTGCATTGAGAGGCAGAAAGATAGTAAAGGTCGTCCCTTCGCCTGGCTGGCTTGATACTTTGATCGATCCACCATGATCCTCTATGATCCTCTTAGCCATGGCCAAACCAAGACCACTGCCACCTAATATCCCCCCCGCCGCCTCAGCGCTCTGCTGCGCCTTGGTGGTAAAGAAGGGGGAAAAGATTCTGGCTTGATTCTCGATCGGGATTCCACAGCCAGTATCGGATACCTTTACCAGGGCAAAACCTGCCTCTTGACCAGTTTCGATGCTAAGGACCTTCCTCGCTGTTTTGGCCATAGCTTGTTGAGCATTTAGATAAAGGTTTAAGAGAACCTGGCTGATCTGATCTGGATCAAGGAGGAGAGAAACTGTAGGCTGATGGTGAATAACCCAAAGCTTGATCCCCACCCTCTTGAGCTGCGGAGAAACTATCTGTAGGCTTTCCTGAACCAGGGGAGACAATTCAGTGAGCACCTTTTTCGCCTTCGGGGGGCTGTTGTCTGGATGTAAAAGCTGTCGGGCCAAAGAGGCAAGGTTTTGGCTGAGGCTGCGGATGGTTTTAAGCTCTTTTTCAAGCTCAAGGGAAAGCTTTCGCTCAAAGAATATGAACTCTATGTGTCCAGAGAGGATCGCGGCCAGATTATTCAATTCATGAGCCACCTCCCGCGCCCGCTGCTCCATAGCCGAGAGCTGACCAGGCGCGGGGTAGCTTGCCTGGTCATCGAGAATATTTTTCACCCTCTGCCCTCCCATATTATCATCAGGATCATCACTCCTGGCTACGACGCCGTCAAAAGCTCAACCCCTCTGCTCGCTCGCGCGGGGGCTTTTTATCTCTCGACCCATTCAACCCCTCCCTGAACGCCCTCTGCTCGCTCGCGCGGGGGCTTTTTACGAACCACGAATGAACACTAATTCACACAAGCTCAACCCCCTGCTCGCCCGCTGCGCGGGGCGTAGGTTTTAGCAGGTCAAGCTGGCATATGGCGCTCAACCCCTCTGCTCGCTCGCGCGGGGCTTGTGGTAATGCACACCCCAAAGTGGCCAGCTACCTGCTTTTTTCCCTCGAATATAGGCCGATCAGCTCGGCTGTGGCCAAGGTATTTTTCTGTATCTCCTTCTGAAAGTTCATCCTATTGATGTCTTTAAGCTCCTTGGCCTTTAGGGCGTAAAGGGTAAAGAAGTAACGGTGGGTACCTGAGGGTGGGCAGGGACCTCCGTAGCTTCTCCTGCCAAAGTCATTGGCAACCTCCTTTGCTCCCGGGGGCAGTGGCCCGCCTTCAGGAATTTCAGAAACATTCTTGGGAATATCGTATACTAGCCAGTGGATGAAATTCCCTCCCGGCGCATCTGGATCGGTCAAGGAAAGCGCAAAACTTGCGGTTTCTGCCGGTGCGTCAGACCAGGATAGGTGTGGAGAAATATTTGGGCCATCACAGGTATAGGTGGCAGGTATCCTCTGCTGATGTTGAAAGCTCTTGCTAAGCAATTTCATGGTATTCTCCTTGCCATCAATAACCACATCACGGCTTTTATGGTAAATGAGAAAAAGACATATAAACTTATCGTCTAAAGAGTCAATTTTTACTGCATAGCATCTTCTGGCAATGCCAAGATGTGCCATCCCATCTGGCAGTATAGAGAATCCAGTCATCGGCGCTGTCTACTCTTCCGTCTTGATCCTGAGCCCAAACCACCAAAGGTTTTCGATCCACGGTATAGGTAAGCACAGGGGATTCAGCCCAAGCAGCCCTGGAAATGATTCTGGGTGAAGACCACTGGCTGCCATTCCACAGTGAGCCGAAGACACAGAAGCCCTTGCCTGAGCGGTTGATCCACACAGCCGCTATCTCACCATTAGGACCTGCGGCCAGAGCAACCTCCTCATTAATGCCGGAAAGTTCAGCCACAGGAGCAGGTTCTGTCCACTCTCCCTCTATCCGCTGAGAATACAAAAGATTCGATTTACTCAAGGCCTGAGCAATCTCTTCAACTGAAGAGCGCTCATAATCAAGGCCGTCATTTGAGGAACTTGACCAGACAGCCATAGGGTTTCCAAAACTGTCAAAGACCAGGGCCGGATGGTGATGGAATTCAACCTCACGGGTTATCTCAACTGGGGTCAGCCAGCCAGCCTCAGCATTATAGGTGGCGGCATAAATTTTACTGCCAAGGCTTGAGGCAGCTAATGCTTTGGCCCAGACGACCATGACCTCTCCCGACTGGCTCCTGGCCAAAGCAGGAAGCCCATCATTGTAGATATCAGATGAGATATCCCCTAGCACGCTTTTCCCTTCATACACAGCACCACATCCTACCAGAGGCTCCTTGACCAGCTCAAGCATCTCATCTACCATAGTCTTCCCATCAGCCATGATCTGAGTTATGGTCTTGGTCAGACTATCTTTCCTCGATTGCACTGCCAAGGATTTGGGAGACAGGTTTGTTCTTTTTAAATTTTTAAAGTATGAAGAATTAGGATCAGCCCACCATCTGCTGCCTCTTGGGTAGTGCTGCCGTCGGGCTGTCCGACTTCCACCAGGCGAGGCATTTGGATCTTGCCATCTGCCGCTCAGCTCTTCCAGGGTATAAGACTTATTGAATCTTCCCACCAGGCCAGCCCAATCTCTGCCAAATCTGACTGCTCCGCTCAGACTAAGACTTGGTATCCAGTCAACCGAGTAACCTTGAGCCGAAAAGCTATGGTTTATTGAGTAGCTGCCTGCCAGAAGAATAAACCCTTGAAATCTATCCTCCAAAGCATTGAAAACCTCTTGCGGCCCCAGGCCGACGACAAACTGGGTTACAGACTCCCGAGGCTTCTCAAGGCTCTTTGGCCTTCTGATATAGTTATAGGCTATACCTGCTGCCCCGGCTATGCCTACCCTGACGGTAGCAAGCCTGTCCCCACAGACAATCAAAGGGTGAGGGTGAGAGAGGCAAAGAAAGGTATCACTTCCACCCCAGGCAGCGATCGTCTGCTGAACCTCCCCCAAAGAAGCATGATCAGTGCTTATGGCCGCCTGATTGGAGGAAAAGAGGTTAAAACCCAAAGAAAGATGAGGGCCTAAAGTTAGTTCAGCCGTCAACTCACCAAGAGCATGGGGAGTCAAAATAGGCGAAGGATCACGAGGAGTAAGACCCAAATCGCCGCAAAGAAAACTCGATACTTTCACATCAACGCTATTTCCCAAAACAGGGATAGCTGGCGGCAGATTGATGGTGAAGCTACTCAGAGCGATTTCCACACATCCCAAAGGGGCATAAGGGGAAATAGGCCCGACGAGATCAAGGGGATCTTCGGCCATCTGCCCTACCCAATTTGAGGGTGGCTCATCCAAAGCTGCCTCATCAGCTTTGGATCGGGCATCTTCAGACCGAGGAGCGGCCTTGCCCACGCGGTGGGCATCGACAGCTTCGGTCAAATGGGAGCCCTGAGGAGGAGCCTGCTCACGGCTGGCTGAGGCTTGCGCCAAAACCAGAAGGTGATTTTCGGCGACCTGGCGGGCTGCCGCAGCCTGAGCCCCAGTAGCTGATGCTGCTTCTAAGACCGGCAGTCGGCCTGATAAAGGGGCTATCGCCTGTCCCCTATCTCCATCTCCATTCAGAGGCAGACTGCTGCCCGAGCCAATTACCTGATAGTAGAGGTCGGCATCATCCTCAAAAGATGCCCGCTGGAGCCAGAGCACAAGAGGATGGCCGCCTTGGTCTGTGGTCAGAGCGATGCCGTAGTCATCATGGCTATCGCTGGTCAAATCTTGTGGCCTGCTCCAGCTTATCCCCCCATCCTCAGTAAGAGTGCCTTCTGAGCTGATGATTTTTTTAGGAGCAGTAAGGGATTCCCAGGCACAAAAAAGACTCGCTGATCTCTTTTGATCAGCCGATGTGTTCTGGTCCGCAGACTCACTCCCCTTCATGGACTGCAACAGGCAGAGCAAAATCGGGCGATTTCCCCCATCCCCTGGTATTTTCCCGCTCCTGGCCCACTTTCCCTGCCGGTTGATTGCCCAAAAGAGTTCATTACCATGCTCCCAAACCAAATATATATTGCCTTGGCCATCATTGGCCAGCGAGGGGTTATGATCTGGTACCTTATTCTGCCTTTCACCTGAGAGGCTCTTTTTTCTGAGATTTGAAACAGGTGCGGATAGCCGAAAAATCTCTTTTGTCTTTTTACCGCAAGATTCTCCTTCGCTAAATTCTGCCCCACCGCTTGCTCCTGTTCGCCCTAAGGCCCTTCTTCTTCCCCCTATTGCCTTGGCTGGAGTTGGCCGGCTTAAGAGCATGGTAAGGGCTAAGATAATGAAAATAAAACTTTTTCTCTTCAGGTTGTTAAGACACATGGTGAGGTTCTCCTGGGTAACCTTGTTTTTCGATATCTTTTGTATCTTGTATTTTATCTTTTATATGTTTTTATCCATTCTTTCCTGTTAACCTCTTCAAAATCGGCTCTTTTTAACACAAGTTATTACCACTTAAGCCACGATAATTACACAATTATTAGTCTAAAAAAACTCTATTTTTACCTTTTATTTTTCCGCCTTGACTGAAGCCTGCCCTTCATGTTATCTTGACCCTGTGAGTGTAAGGTTATTTTTTTCATCAACATTGAAACACTCTCAAATTAACATTACCTATCCGGTAATGGGAGAATTAATAATGGACATGGACAATGATGATCTACGGCTCCAGCTCAATGAACTCAAGAAGCATACCTTCTACGAATTACTCAATCTAGCTGGCAGGGTCTATATTCTGGTCAAATATTCCGAAGGGGTGATTATAGGTACCAGGGGCTTTCTCCCCGAGGAGAAAGAACACGGCCTGGTTCTGGTCTTGAATACCAAGATGAATTTCACCTGGGACGAGGAGGGGATTTCAGTCAAGCTGGTCTTTGGAGAGACCCCGCACAAGTGTTTTATTCCAGCTGATAATATCCTGGCTATCTATTCCCCTGAATTGAACTCACAGCTCATCATAGGGCCACAGCAGGCCGCAGAAGCCAATACTGCTTCGCTCAAGAGCCAAGGGAGAGCCTCAAAAAGGGGAGCCAAAGGGGCCGACAAGGTGAGACTAGAGCCTTCATGTGATGGGGAGGACAACAGGAAAAACAAGGTTGTCCGAGTTGATTTTCAGAAGAAGAAAAAATAACCTTATCCGCAAAACCGGCCAGGCGATTGCTGATTTTCATCTAATTCAAAGCGGTGATAACATCCTGCTCGCCCTCTCAGGAGGGAAAGACAGTCTGGCCCTGCTTGAAATCTTGCTTTATCTTCAAAGAAAGGCTCCGGTTAAATTTTCCTTAACTGCCTGTACCATTGATGAAGGCTTTGGAGGCTTTCAAACCGAGCGGATCGCTGATCATTGCCGTCAAAGAAAAGTACCCTTTATCCTGAGGAAGGGAAAAATCCTGGATATCCTCCAGGAAAAGAATCTCTCTGGCCCTCATTTTTGTTCCCTGTGCGCCAGGCTGCGCCGGGGAACCCTCTATACTCTTGCCCGAGAGCAGGGATTTAACAAAATCGCCCTGGCTCACCATGCGGATGACTTTATCGAAACGCTCCTGCTCGATCTCTTCTATGCAGGATCATTCTGGAAGATGCCGGTTAGTCTGGCCTCCGAACGCCGGAAAGAGGTGGTTATTCGGCCTCTGGTCTATGTCTATGAGGAGGAGATTGAGCGCTTTTGCCAAGATCAAGACCTTGTTCCCATTCCTCACCCCTGTCCCTTTACTGAGGGAGGTTTTTCCCACCGAAGCCGAATTAAGCAGTGGCTGAAAGAGTTGTCCAAGACCAATTCGGCGATCAAGGGGAACCTGCTGAGCGCAGTTATCAGGGGGCAAAAGACCGAAGCTTGTGCCAAGCAGCAGTTTTAAACCCACCCCTAAGTCTAGGGACGGCCCTTTGTGGTCGCCAAAATTGCGCTATTTTTTAGCAAAAAACCATTTAGCATGATATCTAATAAATGATCGAATATATATAAAAATGTATATAAAAAGAGATGAAATGTATATAATATAGGTATATAATATAGGTGAGGACATGAGTAAAAGCTCAAACATTGGGTATATAACATAAGGTAATAAAAAAGTTTTCCAGGTAGTCAAAAAATAAATTCGTGCCGATTCATTCTCTTGAGAGATAGCTTGAAGGATAAGTAAGTAATAAGTAAGTAAGATGTTTACTGACGGGAGAGAAAAAGAGGTATGGCAACATACCCAGTGGTTAACCACCGAACCAGATAAATCTTGCACCGTGGCTTTTGAGCAGCAGACTCAAGGAAGAGCAGTAGACTCAAGGAAGATGGGGGTAAACGGGCGAGATCAACGATTCTCAAGGGATAATAAACTTATTTTTCCCCTTGAGATGTTTAAAGAGGAGAGATAAAAATGAAGAGATTTACATGGTTCGATTGGCTAGCTTTAACCCTGCTCATTATCGGCGCCCTTAACTGGGGACTGGTAGGGTTCTTTAATTATAATCTGGTGAGCGCTATCTTTGGTCCTGCGTTGTCAAGGATAATTTATGCGATCGTTGGACTGACTGGATTGTACGCCATTATCAGCGGACTTTCACGTATGGCTCGCAAAGAACCGTAAGCTATCTTACTACCTTAACACCAAAAGCTAGTCTCTCTTATGAAGAGGCTGGATGTGGGGATAAATTCCCTCACATCCAGCCTCTTTACTCCTCTCGAATTCTCCTTATATCAAAAGATACCTTCCTTGGCTAAAGCAAGCTAAGAGTTTATCTTAGGCTGATAATTTCTTGCCCCCTATAAACGACGGTTTTTGGAATAACTCTTCTAATCTTAAAGTGAGCACTCATTACAGAGGGTATCTTCATCCGCGACTTGACAAAAGGGGCAGGATTGGTAAAAGTTATAGTTAATACTGTGGTCATTTTCTACCGTTCCTGCTAACACTAGCGGCTCTATCTTGCTGACTTTTAACATTGTGTCTAACATTGTGTAAAGATTATTCTCTTCCCTCTCCGTATAGGTATTCTTCTCTTCACTCCCTAATGGATATGCCTGGCCCATTATACTATACTCTCCCTTGGCCTATACTGTGCTATTTCTAAGGATACTCTCTCTTAATCTATTTTTCTTGCTTTTAACCATACAACTCACTCCCCATATAATGCGGGTGCTGGTATCGAGTCGCTGGATTCCCCCCTCTCACTCACTTCCCGCAATACGGGTTGTGAAACTCTCCGCAAAGAAAACTTTTATTAATCCATAGGCTACTCACCCCCTGCCATTAGTTTCTTGCCAAAAGGCGCTCTTACGGTATTGACAGAGAAACACTCTTCAAGCCTAAATAGAGAAAGCTTCCACTATAGCGGTAGGGATACTGTTGCCTTCTTTAGAGCTTCCAGGAAACCTAAGATTAATCAACAGGTTTTGTGGAAACTATTAATAGCTGTACTGGATGAATAGAGTATCAGCCAAAGAATAACAGAGCTGAAAAATGACAACTGGCAGGAACAATTCGCTATCCCCCCTATTTTATTCCCCTTTTTTACTCCCCCTATCTGGCGGCATTCTTTATATAATGCAATAATCGTGCCTCGCTCATAACTTGCTCTCTATTTAAGAGATTGTCGTTGTAATATAGGCAATTATTTAATAGTTACAATTTTTCACCATTACTATATTATTAATTAGACAATGAAATAGTTTTCATATTTATGATTTATAACATATTGTTAACTCAGAGTATTATATCATTTTACAGATATCTTATCGGTTATGAAATTTTTTTCCTATTCAGCTATCAGCCTTTTCTTATCTTCAACGCTTAAGCAGGGGCAGCTTTTTTAAGGCCTTTCATTTTCTCTTCTGAAGCTGTCCTATATATGACGAAGGGTTTTAAATAAATTTATCATTTCATCTTTTCTGGGATTTATCTGGTTTTTCCCTTAAAAATTTTAGACGGACATTCTATCGCCTGCCTTACACCGATTACCCATTTTTGTCCTATGCACTTCGTATTTCGATGACAGGTCCGCTATGGTCGTCTATTCCTTTATTGCTGCCAGAAATACCTTGGCCATAAACTCTGGGCTGAAACTGTTCTTTCATCTTCATCCCTCCTTACCTTAGTGGTCCTCTCGCTAAGTACGTAACACAATTGCACAGCGGATCAATTACGCTATCAACTGTAGGGGCGGCTCTAAGGGCCGCCCAAATTGCGCACTTTGTTAGCGAAAGAACCACTTAGGATCGTTCTGGTATGCCTGGGATGAATCTTGACACTGGTCCGAAAATCCTGTCTATATGCTCTTCTTTTTTATTTGTCTCGATCCTAGCAGTAGTGCCTGATAATTGGCAGACGCTATATAAGGTCACTATACCCGTAGTAAAATGTCAGCGAGTAGTTTAATAATAATAAAAACAAATTGTTATCGAGCTATTCTTTTGTATATTTTCCTTCTATCAATCCTGGCACACCCCTTGCATCAAAATATAGTAAAAAAGAAAGAAATGTTTTCTTTCTTAAGTTATTAAATTACCCCTGGCCAGGGAACAACTTTTATCTTATTTTTAAGGAGGCACTTCACCATGAAAAAGATAGAAGCTATCATAAAGCCATTCAAGCTGGATGAACTCAAAGAAGCCCTGGATAAGATCGGAGTTAAAGGCATGACCGTAACCGATGTCAAGGGGTTTGGCAGGCAGAAAGGCCATACTGAAATGTACCGCGGGACTGAATATAAGATTGAGTTTCGGTCTAAAATCAAGGTTGAGATCATTATCCAAGACGAGAAGGTTCAGGAGGCAATGGATGTTATTGCTGATGCCGTCAAAACTGGGAATATTGGTGATGGAAAAATATTTGTTACCCCTGTGGAAGATGTCATGAGAATTAGAACAAAAGAACGTGGCGAAGACGCCCTATAGCTAATATAAAGGGAAGAACAATGAAAAGGCAAAAACTTATAGCTTATTTCTTTCTGGCATTCTTTTTCCTATGTATATCAATATGCACCTCAGGTAAGGTTCTGGCTGCCAGCGATCCGGTCGGAACAGCGACAGGTAAGGCGGCTGACCTTGGAGTTGATGCCGGTACCCTGACGATAGGGAAACTGGCTGATTTTGTTGGCCATAATACGATCTCCATCAATTTCATGTGGTTGCTGCTGACCGGCTTTTTAGTCATGTTTATGCAGGCCGGATTCGCCTTGGTAGAGACCGGCTTCTGCCGGGCCAAGAGTGCGGCTGAAACCATGATGATGAATTTTATTGTCTATGCCATTGGTATGACTGGCTATTGGATCTGCGGCTATGCACTGCAAATGGGAGGCGTCGGAGGTTTTGCCTCGTTAGGCGGAGGAGCTGCCCTGAGCAAGGAGATCACCATCACCCTGTTTGGGAAACCTTTTGGTCTCTTTGGTGGAACGGGCTTTTTTCTAGCAGGAGCATCCTATGACGTAGCCATATTTGCCATGTTCCTCTTCCAGATGGTATTTATGGATACAGCTGCGACCATTCCCACCGGAGCTATGGCTGAGAGATGGAAGTTCTCGAACTTTTGCATATTCGGACTATTCATGTCCATGCTGATCTATCCCCTTTACGGCAACTGGGTCTGGGGCGGAGGATGGCTAGCAAAACTGGGAGAAAACTTCGGCCTTGGGCACGGTATGGTAGACTTTGCCGGCTCTTCGGTTGTTCATTGCGTGGGAGGTACAGCTGCACTTGCCGGAGCTATAGTCCTGGGGCCCAGGGTTGGGAAATATAATAAAGATGGGACTCCCAATGCCATACCGGGACACGATATCCCAATGGCCATTCTAGGGACCTTCATCCTGGCCTTCGGCTGGTTCGGATTCAACCCAGGCAGCACTCTGGCTGGTGTGGACCTGCGGCTGGCAGTGGTAGCGGTCAATACCATGCTAGCTTCAGCAGCCGGAGCCCTCAGCGCCATGCTTTACATGTGGTATACCACCGGCAAACCCGATCCTAGCATGTCCGCCAACGGCATGCTGGCCGGCCTAGTGGCCATCACCGCCCCCTGCGCCTTTGTCAACAGCATCTCTGCCTTTATCATCGGCGCCATAGCTGGAGTGCTGGTCATCTGGAGCGTATACTTCGTGGAGCGAGTCCTTAAGGTGGATGACCCGGTAGGAGCGGTTTCAGTACACGGAGTCAATGGAATCTGGGGATGCCTGGCTTTGGGAATCTTTGCCGACGGCAAATATGGTGCAGGTTGGAATGGTGTGGAAGGGACCGTACGGGGTCTTCTCTATGGCGATGCCTCACAATTTATAGCCCAGTTGATTGGCTGCCTGGTCTGTTTTACTTTTGTCTTCGTCAGTTTCTATGCATTCTTCAAGATCAGCGACCTTCTAGTCGGAATCAGAGTAAGCAAAGAGACGGAAATCGAAGGGCTGGACATCCCTGAAGTTGGAGCCCTTGCCTATCCTGATTTTCAAACAATAGTATCTTCTGAATTATAATATTGATATACTATAATTTTACACTTTCCGTCATTCCTGCGCAAGTGCAGAATCCACAAGACCTTGATATTATCGGATTATCGCTTTCGTGGGAATGACGGGGGTGGTTAATACAAAATTTCAATATCTTAAAACATTTCGCTCTTATTTATTGGCTACCATTGAAATACATAACCCTAATAAGAGCTAAGCCCCTTCGAGGGTTTATGGTTGTTCTGATATAGGGTTTATGGTGTCTGATATATAAGAGCGATTCATATTTATCCGGGTAAGTTCATAATTTGAATGAGCAATTTCCCCTAGCTATGAACCCTCGCTTGACCACAGAGGAGCAGATCATTCTTCAGTATGCTGTTCCTCATAATCTGGATAAAGATCCATTTCTCAGCCTGGCTAGGAAAGCACCTGAGAGGTGGAATAAGGTTAACTGGGATCAGGTGCTAGAGCTAGCCCTTTCCCACGATGTTTTCCCAGCGGTTTATCAGCATCTAGAAAAGAGTGGCTGGGAGCAGATACCTGATGAGTCAGTGGCTAAATTTCGTAGGCAGTGGGGCCAACATCTGGCCCGAAATATTATTCTCTCCGATGAGCTGAATCGGATTTTGGGGCTTTTTGATAGAGAGGGCATCAAGGCGATCCCTCTGAAAGGCGTTCTTTTGGCAGGATTATTCTATCCTGAGATATCCTTGCGATCTTTTAGCGATCTGGATATTTGGGTTAGAGCAGCGGATATCAGCAGGGCAGGGCAGATCCTTCAGCAGAGCGGCTATCGAGAATGGTTTCACCTCAATGGAGGTGGTCCAATAGAAAATGTTTGCGATCTTTTATTCTATCGGCCTCTACCTTCAGGTCCTAGGATAAGTGTTGAACTTCACCACGGTTTGCTAAAAACGAGGGATTATCCAGCTATTCCTGAAGAGAAGTGGTGGCATCAGGCTCAGGAGGTATGGGTTAGCGGACAGCATTATTTTTCCCTTGCTCCGGCGGATATGCTCATGTATCTAACCATAAAGATCCATGATTCAGCCTATTGTTATCTAAAACAATTTATTGACTTACATCAGCTTCTGATCTTCTGGGGTCATAAGCTGGATTGGGAATATATCTTTCAGACAGCTCAAAAGGCAAGAATCCTGAATAATCTTTTTTTTGTTCTTTTCACTCTGGAACATCTGTTTGGTCCCACTGATAGTTTCCCAGCACTGTATCGGCAGGTTAAACCTCCGATGGGTAGTTGGCGCATCCATATTTTAGAACATATTCTTAATCGGCAAACGATTATCCGCGGCCGCTATGGTCGCGATCTTAGAAAAGGGTTCTGCTTGCTTCTGAACGATCGGCTGGCTGACTCAATCACCTCCACCCTGAGAGTTTTTTTCCCATCAACCAGAGCAATCTGTGCCCGCTATCTTATCATGCCTCACTCCAAAAGGTTTTATCTCTACTATGGCTTAAATCCCCTATTAATTATTTACTGGCTGCTACGAGGTTTAGTGGTCAAATCAAGGGATGGAGACGGACTTGGAGCGCTCCTTGGGCCATGGAATCAAAAATAACTCCTCAAGGTATTCCCTTTTAACCAATCTCTTAGATATTCCCCACATCCTTGATATTCTCTGCATCCTCCTTTTTAAGGAGTTTTTAGAATTCCCGCCTGACCACTAAACCATAAACAAAATCTTCCCTCCTTCCTAAAAAGCTTCTTGCTGCTCGATTAGCTTTCTCGATCAGCTTTAAAGCGTCTATCTCCCCCCTAACACAAAATTTTCCCTTCCCCTATAGAGCCTTTTCCCGGAAGCTATGGAGCGATTTCATATAATTAGCTCGCTCGAAAGCAGCCGGATCTTCCACTGATTTTTGACTCATACTTCCCTTTAACTGACCGATAGAAATATATTCTTTCTTCTCCATCCAGGCTTCTATACCCCGTAGAATAGTGCTAAGGTGCGCTATTCCATTGCGCAGGAGTGCTGAGCAGAGCATAGCTACATCAGCGCCTGCCATCAGCGCCTTTATGGCATCTTCCGCCGTATGGATGCCGCTGGTAATAGCTAGACTGCATGAGATTCGGCTATAAAGAATAGCTACCCACCGCAGAGGAAGCCGCAGGTCATCGGAAGTGCTCAAGGTTATCTGTGGCACTACCTCAAGATTTTCAAGATCAAAATCTGGCTGGTAAAAGCGGTTGAAGAGCACCAAGCCGTCTGCACCAGCCTCAACCAGGGCTTTGGCCATGGCTGCCGTTGAGCTGAAGTAAGGGTTTAATTTCATGGCTAGCGGAATCCTGACCCTCTGTTTCATGGCTCGCAGAAGATCAAGATAGAGGGCCTCGACTCTAGTTCCCGACAAGTTTGGGTTGGTTGGCAGGTAGTAGGCATTAAGCTCCAGAGCATCGGCCCCGGCCTCCTCGATTTGTTCGGCAATCTTGAGCCACCCGCCGACAGTAACTCCGTTTAGGCTAGCTATAATCGGAATGTCTACTGACTCTTTGGCCTTGCGGATATGCTTTAGGTATTCTTCCGGCCCAAGGTGATACTCCTTGGGTTCGGGAAAGTAGGAGAGCGCTTCGGGGAACCATTCGTAGTGATAGCTCGTGTAATAGTTTAGCTCTAAGGTCTCATGGGTTAGCTGCTCCTCAAAGAGTGAGGGGAGAACAATGGCTGAGGCTCCGGCATCTTCTAAGGCTTTGATTTTGTCGATTTCCTCCCCCAGGGGGGAAGAGGAGGGAACCAGGGGATTTTTTAGACATAATCCTAAATAAGTGGTTGATAGATCCATGGTTTTTAAAATCCTCGATTATTCATAAATTATCTTGATTATTCATAAATTATTCATACTCTCTGCTCTTTATTAATGTGGTGGATATTCAAGTTTGGCCAGCTGCTCGTAAATATGGAAGCGGCAGTTTACATCCCTCTGAGCTAGCTCAAGGAGCCGTCTGGCCTCATCAGGTTTAGTTTTGGTCAGCATCTTATATCGATTTTCCAGATAGGCGTACTCTTCCAGGGGAATCTGGGGCGGTTTGGAATCAAGGATGAGGGGATTTAGTCCCTCCTTGAGGCGATCCGGGTTAAAGCGAAACAGATTCCAGTAGCCACTGTTCACGGCTGCCTTCTGGTTAGTCAGGGCCAGGCTGGTATTGATTCCCTGACCAATACAGTGGCAGTATGCGATTATCATAGAGGGGCCGTCATACTGCTCAGCCTCGACCAGTGCCTTGACGGTTTGCTGATCATCAGCCCCAAAGGCCACCTTGGCTACGTAGACGTAGCCATAGGACATAGCCATCATAGCCAGATCCTTTTTGGGCAGATACTTCCCGCCGGCAGCGAACTTAGCCACAGCAGCCCTTGGGGTTGCTTTGGACATCTGGCCGCCAGTATTGGAATAGACCTCGGTATCAAGGACCAGGAGATTGACATTCCGCTTGGCGGCAAGGACATGGTCCAGGCCATCGAAATCAATATCATAGGCCCAGCCATCTCCGCCCACGATCCAGACGACCTTTTTGACCAGATAGTCAGCTAGACTCTCCAGATGCCTGACTTCAGGCGATTGGAGCAGTTTCAATTTCTCCCTGAGCACCTTGACCCGCTCCCTTTGATCAGCAATTTCCCGCTCATTGTTTTGAGGCGCCTCCAAGATAGCCGAAGCCAGCCTGTCGCCTACCTTTCCGGCTAGCCGTTGCAATAAGGCTCTGGCCTGCTGAGTGTGCTTGTCAATAGCCAGACGCAGGCCAAAACCAAACTCAGCATTATCTTCAAACAGGGGATTGTTCCAGGCCGGCCCTCTGCCTTCACTGTTCTTGGTCCAGGGCGTGGTTGGCAGATTCCCACCATAGATGGATGAGCAGCCTGTGGCATTGCCGATAACTGCTCGATCACCAAACAATTGGCTAATTAGCCGCAAGTACTGGGTTTCCCCGCAGCCGGCACAGGCCCCTGAGTATTCAAAGAGTGGCTGGAGGAATTGGACTCCCTTCACGGTGCTGATGTTGATTCTGGTTCTATCCGGGTCAGGGATGCTCAGGAAAAATTCATAATTTTTCGCCTCTTCCTCCCGCCGTGGGAGCTGGGGATAAAGGTTAATGGCCCGCAGCCTGGTTTCTTTTTTATTTTTGGCAGGACAGGCCTGAACGCACAGACCGCAGCCAGTGCAATCTTCTGGGGCCACCTGGACGGTGAATTTCATACCTGCGAAATCCTTCCCCTTATAATCTGCTGACTTGAAGCCCTTCGGTGCTCCGGCCAGGTATTGAGGATCATAAACCTTAGTTCGAATGGTAGCATGGGGGCAGACAAAAGAGCAGCAGTTACATTGAATGCAGACCTCAGGATCCCAGACCGGAATCTGTAGGGCGATGTTTCGCTTCTCGTATTGACTGGTGCCAGAAGGGTAGGTTCCATCAGCAGGCATGGCACTGACTGGAAGCTCATCTCCCCGGCCAGCTATTATTTTAGCCACTACTCGGCGCACAAATTCGGGAGCCTCCTTCGGGATCAAGGGCTTTTTCTTCATGCCCTGGGCAGAGCTTTCTTGAGGAGTGGTGCTCTCGGCGGCTTCGGCCTCTGCTGTCTCCTCCTCAGCTAGGATTGGCGGTCGGTCGAAGGTAGCGGTAACTTTATCCGGTATTGGCACTTGGTAGAGATTGGCCAGGGCATGATCTACTGCTTTGAAATTCATCTGGACAATCTCTTCACCCTTTTTCCCATAGCTTTCCCAAATCGCCTCCTTGATTTTGGCTATAGCCTCATCCCTGGGGAGAACACCGGAGATAGCGAAAAAGCAGGTTTGCATAATGGTATTGATCCTAACCCCTAATTGGCATTCCTTGGCTACCTTGAAAGCGTCGATGGTGTAAAATTTCATTTTCTTATCGATAAGCTGCTGTTGATCTGAGCGGGGAAGGGTATCCCAGACCTTATCAGGGCCAGCCGGGCTGTTTAGTAGAAAGGTAGCTCCTTCACTTGCTGCAGACAGCATATCGTAGCGCTCGAGAAATACCGGCTGGTGGCAAGCAATGAAATTGGCCCGCTGAATTAGGTAGGAAGAGTGGATCGGCTTTTTCCCGAACCGAAGATGGGAAATTGTTACTGAGCCGGCTTTTTTTGAGTCGTAGACAAAATACCCTTGGGCATAGTTGTCGGTTCCCTCACCAATGATCTTGATGCTATTTTTATTGGCACTTACCGTGCCATCAGCTCCAAGGCCATAGAAAATGGCTCGGATTGTATCCTCGCTCTCAATGGTAAATGAGGGATCATAGTCAATGCTGGTGTGGGTAAGATCATCATTGATGCCGAGGGTAAAATGATTCTTAGGCCGATCTTTTTTCATTTCCTCAAATAGGCCAAGGATCATGGCCGGAGTGAACTCTTTGGAGCCGATGCCGTATCGTCCGCCAATGATTTTAGGCAGAGAGGAGAAAGGGGCTGTGCCATCAGCTATAGCTTCATAAACTGCGGCGATCACATCGAGGTAGAGCGGCTCGCCAATGCTGCCCGGCTCCTTGGTTCGATCAAGCACAGCTAAGGTCTTTGTGCTTGCTGGCAGAGCCTTAATAAAATGCCTGATAGAGAAAGGGCGATAGAGATGTACCCTAACCAGACCAACCCTCTCTCCCCGATCAACCAGCCAGTCTACGGTTTCCTGAACTACTTCAGCCCCAGAGCCCATGAGGACGATAATCAGCTCGGCATCGCTCGCACCATGATAGTCAAACAGGTGATAGTGCCTGCCGACCAGGTCAGCGAAGCGGTCCATGGTTTTTTGGACAATATCAGGGCAGGCCAGGTAGTATGGATTGGCGGCCTCGCGGCTTTGAAAATAGACATCAGGGTTTTGGGATGTCCCTCTGATGAAGGGATTATCCGGTGAAAGTGCTCGGCTTCGGTGGGCTAGAACCAGATCATCATTGATCATGGCAGAGAAGTCATCTCGGCTGAGCTGCTCGATTTTATTTATCTCGTGAGAGGTGCGAAAGCCATCGAAAAAGTGCAAAAAAGGCACTCGTGACTCTAGGGTAGCTGCCTGGGCAATTAGGGCAAGGTCCATAGCCTCCTGAACCGAGCCGGAAGCCAGTAAGGCAAAGCCTGTAGCTCTGGCGGCCATGACATCGCTATGATCGCCAAAAATGGACAGTGCCTGGCAGGCAATGGATCGGGCGGCAATGTGGAACACGGTCGGGGTTAGTTCTCCAGCAATTTTATACATATTGGGGATCATCAGGAGTAGCCCCTGTGAAGCGGTAAAGGTGGTACTTAGGGCGCCGGCCTGCAAGGCTCCATGGATAGCTGCCGCGGCTCCTTTCTCGCTTTGCATTTCATTTACTACCGGCACGATTCCCCAGATATTGGTTTGTCCTGCCTCAGACCATTCATCGGCCAGCTCGGCCATGGGCGATGAGGGAGTTATCGGATAAATCGCGATGATTTCATTCGTTTGATGAGCCACATAGGCCGCAGCCTCATTGCCATCAATGGTTACCATTCGCCTAGCCATATACTCTTGATCCTCCAGTTTTTTCTCAATAAAAACTATACTTTTGCGGAAAATTTCTAAAAACTACACTCTTCCGGTAAAATTTCATGGTTTTTCATGAAAATTCATCCCTTCATCCAAAGCCATCGGTTAGCGCTAAGCGGTTTTTTCGCCAAGTGCGTAACACAAGTTGCGCAGCGGATCAATTACGCTATCAATTGTAGCCTGCGGACCTTGTGCCCCGCCGGCGGCTTGCGCTAACTTTGTTAGCGAAAAGACCACTCAGTTAGCCGCTAGGCTAGCTCTATCCTGCCACCATCAACCAACCGGGGCAAAGTCTCATAGGAACAGCCAGGCCCTTTCCAGCCTGATCGAACCAATCATATTGCTCCGTCGCACAGGGTGGATTATGACTATTATTTCGGCTTAAGATGTTAATATACGTGCGCTTGAAATAGTTTAAATTTATTATGCCATCTTCTTGGTTTTCAGGCGTTGCTCAGGATTGACATATCCTTTAAAATATGATAAAAACATGGCCTAAATATAGGCTTTATCTCTGATTGAGGTTAGTCTGGTAAGAAATCCTGGCCATAAAACCTCATCGGTCCCGCCTTTTTTGGGGTTATTGCTTTTGCTCAAGATTGGGAATAAGGCGGTAGGATTTGTTAGATAAGCTTTTTAGCTTTTTGAAATGGGGTATGATAGATAATTGACGGGGGTATGATAGATAATTGACGCGCCCATGGCTCAGTTGGATAGAGCGACGGACTACGGATCCGTAGGTCGGGGGTTCGAATCCCTCTGGGCGCACTTAATAAAAACAAGGGGATTCGGCATAATCAATCCGAATTCCCTTGTTTTTTGTGGGCATGTGTGGCGGTTTTTAAATTGTCTAAGCCAGTTTTCTCCTCCAGGATTTTCATGGCATTTTGTTAACGAAAAAACCACTAATTTTGTCAGGGGATGGAGTATTTTGGAGGGCAATTTTTGGATTTTGAAAAATTTACCCCCTGATTATCATTGCTCTTTATCCGCTTTCCCTTACGGCCTAACCCGATTACGAGACTTGAATGGCTGTGGTGCAAAGAGCCAGATTCGAGCTTCTGTGCCATTCTATAATGGGCATCGGCCTCATCGAATCTGCCCTGAGCAGCCAGCAAACACCCGAGATTGTAGTGAGCCAGGGCCCAATCAGGCTTGATCTTAATGGCCTGCCGATAGTGGGCCTCAGCCTCAGTAAGCTTTTTTTGTTTACTCAGAACAAAGCCAAGGTTGTTATGAGCGCATGCATAGTCAGGCTTAATCCTTATCGCCTCGGCATAGTGGATTGCGGCCTCCTGGTATCTTCCCTCAGCAGCCAGAGCTACACCAAGGTTATAGTGAGCCAGATAGTTATTTGCAGTTACAGCTAGGGCGTGCTCAAAGAGGGTAAGGCTGTTTTTCCAGTACCTTACCTGATGAGCTGTACAGATCATCAGGTAGAGAATGACAGCCGAGGCGGATGCAGACAGAGTCGCTATTTGATATCGCCTGCACCATTTGGCTGTAAGCTCAAAGGCTGCCCAGACAGCCATGATAAGCAGCCCGATGCTTGGCACATAGGTATAGCGATCAGCCATGCTTTGCCTTCCTACCTGCACTAGTCCGATAACTGGTAGCAGAGTAATAAGATACCACAGCCAGCCTACGAGCAGATAGGGTTGCGTTTTGGCCACAGCGACGGCCAGAGCAGACAGCCCAACAATCAGCAGAGCAGATGCAGCCACCTGCCACCACGGCCAGCTCATCGGATATGGATAAAAAACCGCAAATTGATTTGGCCAAATTAGCTTAACCAGGTAGCGACCATACGATACCAAGGCATTAATCAGCCGCACCTTCAGAGGAATAGCTTTCAGAGAGGCTACGGCTCCGGCCCGGTGCTGAGCGATGAGGGTTACGAGGCTTACAATTCCTGAAATAGCCAGCAGGGGGAGCTTTTCCAGAACTAGGCTGATCAGCCCGGCACTTACTCCTGCTTTTGGAAATCGGTTCAGCGGCCAGTGATCGAGCAGCAGCAGAACGAGCGGTAAGCTCACCAGCATTGGTTTGGCCAAAAGGCCAAGACAAAAGAAGGCAAAAGCTACTAAATACCTTCTTAGCGTAGGAAGCCGGCTGTAGCGAGCCCAGGCCCAGATGGTCAACATCCCCAAAAAGGTACTAAGAACATCTTTTCGTTCAGCTATCCAGGCCACTGACTCCACACGGAGAGGATGCAGGGCAAATAAGGCAGCCACCAGGGCGCTTGGCCAGAGCGCGGCGGATATTAGGTGTAGGACCCAAAACAGCAGCAGGGTATTAGCCAGGTGAAACAGAAGGTTGCTCAGGTGATGACCAGCAGGATTCAACCCGAAGAGCTGACAATCAATCATGTGCGATAGCCAGGTCAGAGGGATATAGTTACCTCCGTGCAGGGTAGTAAAAGCCCACTTGATTCCATGACCGGTTAGCCCAGCTTTGATATGATCATTTTCCACCACAAACTGATGGTCATCAAAGTTGACAAAGCCACAGCCGCACACCTTGACAAAAGCAGTCAAGGTGAGAGAAACGAGAGCTATAGCAATGAGAATCTGCTTGCTAAGCTGCCCAGTTAGGAGAGCTGTCTTGAGATGATGGTTCATAATGGTTCATAGAAGTCATAGAAGGCGTGTATTGTCTAAAGGCGTGGTCATTTCGATTTAAGTAATTCTGATTCATCGGCAAACATTTGTATAGCTCGGGCCAGGTCCTGGTGCGTATCGATATCAACCCAGCGGCGCTGACCGGTCAGAACCGGAGTAAATCGCACTGCATCCTCGGCCAGAAGATCTCGGATCAGGACCTCATAGCGATCAGCGGTCAGGCCGAGGTTGAAATGGAGGTTGAGACGAGGCATCAGGTGTTGGCGTAAAAAATCAAACGATAATTTATAAGCATTTACAGGTTTATAGACCTTTGACAGGTCAAGATTAGGATATTTCTCTGGCTCCCAATCTAAAATCATTTTATCCACTAGTCCGCTATTGTCAAGAGAAACTAGAGGGCTACACATAAGATTGGGATTCAAGCGATCAACGGCCATAGCATTTTGATGCGGACAGGAGGCAAGGTCAGGCAAAATTCCTTCTTCTAAAAACGTATCTCCTTCAAGTAGCAGAATGTCCGAGTAGAAAAAAGCTTGGGCATACCAGAGCGAAGCAAGATTATTGGCATATCCATAGAGGGGATTTTCTAGGAAGGTAACCTGAAGACCCCGATAGTGGATGCCGATTCTCTGACGGATGACGTTGCCCAGATAGCCGATCACAATAGCCACATGTTCGATGCCCGAGCGGGAAAGATTCTGCAAGATGTGGTCGAGAATCGTGGTCTGGGCAATAGGAATTAGACTCTTGGGTATGGTTTGAGTCAAGGGAAGCAGGCGTTTCCCCTGACCCGCGGCTAAAATAACAGCAGTATCAACAGGCATATTTTTTCCCCTCTCATATTATTTTTATCGTCTCATCCTGGGTTTTCACCAGTTTAAAATGAAGAAAAGGAATAAGTGCAAGGTGAATGGAAAATAATGGAAAATAGATGGCTTGCGATGAAAAGTTATGATAAAAAAGAGCCGATGAAATGGTTTTCGAGCCAAAAAGAAGCCCAAAAAAAGAGAGTGGCTGCGGTCAACTTCAAAAATCAATGGAGGAAATAATGAAAAGAAATTATCCACTTCTCTTTATTTTCTGTCTTATTGGAGTCGGCATTTTCTTCTCGTGCGCAGATTCACAAGCTTTGATGAGGAAAGCCACCCTTTCTGATCTTATCAATAAGGCCGGGCATATCTGCTATGGGCAGGTTGTAGACCTCAAGAGTGAATGGGATGAAAACATGACCTCTATCTCTACAATAGTCAGGCTATCAGTTTTTGAGAGGCTGAAGGGCTCCGCGGCTTCTGGCTCCCTCAGCTTCAAGGTAGAGGGAGGAGTTGTGGGAGAAATTGGCCAAAAGAATTCAAACAGTCCGCTCTTTTGGCCTAATGAGCGGGTGATTGTGTTTATTGATCCTCAATATCGGCTAGTTGATGAGTTTCAAGGTAAGTTTCAGGTACGGGATGGAGTTGTAGTTGAGCGAGGCTTGCTGCTCTCTGCCTTTTTGACAGAGATCAAGGATATTCTCTGTGGTAAGGGTGAGGGAAACTTCTTCCCTCGGGCTGCAGAGCGACTTTGGCCTGTTGACTCTGCTAGGAGCGATTATTCGATTTCCCCATATCGATGGTGTCAGGAAAATCCGATGGGAGAAGATTTTTACTTCCATCTCAGGACCACTGAAAACTATCGGGCTGCCTGCCTTGAGGCGGCCTTAACCTGGAATTCAAGTGGTGCTTGCTTTCAATTTTCCTATGGTGGTCTCACTCAAATCTCAGGGACTGTTTTTGACGGGGTCAATGTCATTTACTGGGATAGCCAATTGCCCGACCAAACGCTGGCCCAGACTACTTACTGGTTCAATGCCTCAACCGGATGCATGCTTGAGGTTGACTGTGGGTTCAACGACCGGCTGGCTTGGAGCACTAACGGAGAGGAATCAGCCTATGATGTTCAGACTTGCATGCTTCACGAATTCGGGCACTATCTTTCCCTAGACCACAGTCAGGACCCCGCGGCTATTATGTATCCTTATTATTCAGGCATAAAAAGATCTTTGAGCGATGATGATAAGGCCGGAATTATCCGTATGTATGGAAGATGCGAGCCGGGAGAGGAGGAGCCAACCTGGGAGTATGTCTATCAGTTTTCATTAGTCTCACCTGACAATCTTGCCCTTCTCAGGGAGTATCGGGATCAGGTATTGCGCCGTTATCCGAATGGTAATGAGCAAATCAAGCGACTTTACTCTCAATCTCATGAATTAATGAGGGTATTGATTTCAAACCCTAGGCTTATTATTCAGGCCCGGCAGCTTATTGAGAAAAATCTGCCTGAAATCCAAAAAGTGGTCAATCATCAGGAGGCTGTTTTGCAGGACCAGGAGGCAGTCTATGCTTTTTTGGATAGTCTGGCCTCTGCTTCGGGTTCGGGATCATACATCAGGATGCGGGTTTGGCTCAATGGACTGAAGCGAGAGTTGAGACTGTGCCAGCGCACCGGCGGCAAATTCTACGGCCTGCGGGTCAGGAGGTTAGGGGCAAGGCACAGGTCTTAGTTAGGGTCTGTCCGAAATTGACTAACTTATTGACAATATTATGTTAATTAGTATTATTACAGGTAAGAGTTCGTAACCATTTGAAATAATTATTAATTTTTCATCTATTTCATCCGATTTTTAACGAGTTTCTGTTCACTTATATATATGTGTCTGTTACCTATATATTTGATTTTGCTCATTATAGGTGTAATCCCAAAAGTCATTTTTTCGGACAGACACTAGTTAGGGGCAAGGCAAAAGCTTTAGAAATAGGGAACTTGCGGCTGCGGTGGAGTAATAGGGTAGTGGGCAAATATCGGCAAAAAATTTTGATATTTCTCTTTACCTTGGGTTTTGATTTTGATATACTGATTTTTCAAAATAAAAATTCAGAGAAGATGATGATCTATAGGTCATCGATCAGGCTGGTCAGAACATTGACCGTCTAACCATACTTTTGTCCATATTTTCCATGAAAAAATCCGAAGTATATAGTTCGAAATATTTTATGCCAAAATATTTTGTTTTGAATTAATTAAAAATTAATCCAAAAATATTTTAATAAATAGCTGGCAAGTTTTATTATTCAGAAGGGAAAAGGGGGAAATTTCATGGAATTAAAGAGGGAGTTTTTTCCAAAGGTTAAAAAAACGGTCATGCCGAGACCAGAGGTCAGGCCGCAGACCGATGTCCTGGGGATATCAGGAACAGTTCGGGCTTCTGAGGCTACTATTTATGGCCCCAACTGGTATCATGATCCCGAACAGGATCTGATTGAAATTTGGGATGCTGGCCCAGCACTTTGTTTTCGGGATGTTCTGCCGAAAAAGGACAAATACGCCAAGGAAAATCTCTACCTTAAGCTTTCTCTTGCCTACCGGACTACGGAAAATGCCTTTGTCAACATCCGCACCTTTTCTGGTAATCATGTTACCCTGCCAAACGCTGTGCATGGGGCTATGTATGAGGATCCATACACCTTTTACTGGGTTACCGATGATTGCACTATTAACATTAATTCTATCTATCGCGATGAACGGATATGGATCCAGCGGGTCGATTGGGAATGGGTTAGTCGGGAAATTATTTACGATGATGAGCTTTCGTATAAAGACCCCTATCTTTATCGGACTAAGGAAGAGGTGGATGCCCTGTATGTCCCCAAGCCGATCAATGATGATTTGGTCAAGGAATTTCTGATAAAGAAGATAAAAGAGGATCATACCTTTGCCAAACGCTGTATGCTCTTGCTCAATGGAGATGCCCTGCTGCAGAATGATCTAGTTACTCTTTATCAGAATCTTGGCCTTCATTCAGATTGAATCAAAGCTGTTATTCATCCTTATTTCTCAACTCAGGGTCATGGTCAGGTGTGATGTTCAACCCTTAAATCTTGCAGGTAGAGAAGAAAACATGAGCTTGTCCTCATCAACAGCAGGGGGGAAAATAGCGGATGGATTCAAGCAAATTGCGGTCTATTCCTGAGCTGGATCTTTATCTTTTCAATATAGGAGAACATCGCAGGATCCACAAATTTCTCGGAGCCCATCTGATTGAAGGAGGGGTCCGGTTTGCTGTCTGGGCGCCAAACGCCCAGCGGGTTTCAGTAGTAGGTAGCTTTAACAATTGGAATATTCACGCTCACCCTATGGAGCGACGAGGCGGCACAGGAGTCTGGGAGTTATTTATTCCGGGGCTTCATCATGGGATTTTTTATAAGTTTGCCATCCTAAAGCCTGAAGGAAGGTGGGAATTTCGGATAGATCCCTTTGCCCGATTCATACAAAATGATGAAAACCGTACCCCGATTTTGACCGAGACCTACTATGAATTTAAGCACCCAAAGGTAATCTTGGCTGATAAGTTCAGCAGTCCCTTGAATATCTTTGAGGTTCACCCTTTATCTTGGCGGCATAGGGGTGGGCGGCCTCTCAGTTATCTTGAGCTGATTGATGAGCTGGTGCCCTATGTCAAATATATGGAATATACCCATGTTGAACTTATGGGGATTTTAGAGCATCCCTATATCCCCTCTTGGGGATATCAGGTGATTGGATTTTATGCTCCCACCTCTCGGATGGGAACTCCTACGGAATTCAAACAGCTGATCGACGCTTTTCATCAAGCTGGGATTGGGGTGATCTTGGACATCGTCCTGGTTCATTTCCCCAAGGATGCCACCGGTCTTGCCTTTTACGATAATGATAGTCATCTGTTTGAGAGCCCGATTCCAGAGCGGAAAATGACTGCCTGGGATACTTTCTACTTTGATTTTGGCCGCAATGAGGTTAAAAGCTTTCTCATTTCCTGCCTTTTCCATTGGATTGAGGAATTTTATATCGATGGCTTTCGGTTCGATGCTGCCGGCCAATTTCATTATTATGAATTTTCTTCTGATCAGAAATACCGCGAATTTTTACAGCGATATGGAAACTGTCATAATCCAGAAGGGTTTCGGTTCATGCAATCCATGAACTGGGCAGTTAAGGAGGAGCATCCCGAGACGATTCTCATCGCTGAAGACTCAACCATTGCGAGCGGCGTCACCAGGCCGGTAGAGTATGGCGGTCATGGCTTTGATTATAAGTGGGATTTAGGCTGTACCTCACACATGATGAAATATTTCCGCCGCCCTTATAGCCAGAGAAGCACTGTCTACGGAGACCTCACCTATCCCATGCTCTATCATCATACGGAAAATTTTATTCTTCCTCTCGCTCATGATGAAGTTGTTCATATGAAAAGGACCATGGTCAATAAAACAGAGGATCTTAGTGAATTTGAAAAATTTGCTAATCTCAGGCTACTCTACCTTTTGCAATTTGGCTATCCGCATAAAAAACTTCTGTTTATGGGCCAGGAATTCGGCCAGAAAAATGAATGGAATGAGCAGCAGCCCCTGTCTTGGGACTCTACCTGGGATCATCTCCACCGATCCATGCAATGGTTTGTCAAGCGGTTGAATGAGGTTTACAAATACATTCCGGCCATGCACGAAGGTGATAATATTCTGAATGGGTTCGAGTGGATCGAGTGTCAGAATTATCGACAGAATATCCTTGCCTTTATCCGTTATGATAAAAATTATCGTGATTTTGTGGTCTATCTGATTAATCTTTCTAAAGAGTATTTTGAAGATTTTCGGCTTGGAGTCCCTTTTGCCGGTAAATACTACAAGGTGATCGACACCGATGCTCAGGAGTTTGGAGGAAATGGTCATAACTGGATTAATGAATATGAGGCTGTAAATCAACCAGCCTTCCATCATCAGAATAGCTTTAGTACCAAGCTACTTCCTTTGCATGGCATGATCTTTAAGTCTCTGGATGTCTGGCGGTGAATTCTGCTGTTTTTTGGGAAACAAAAAACCGGAAGGAGAGCTTTTTGTTCATCCTTCCGGTTTTTAAGGTGCATCAGAACTGAATCTACATCAGAACTGAATCATAACTGAATCAGACAATGATCGGGACGGGATTGGCCAGTGATAAGCCAACGGTACCGGTGTCGACTCTCAGATACAGAGGATCATGAATGGTATAGGTTCCGGTAATAAAGCTTGGAGAGGTGAGGGTACAGCTATAATCCACGGTATAGGTAACCAGTTTAGCCAGGTCAAAATACGTGCCGGTCAGGGTGAATCCGGTAGCGCTGTTTAGGCCGGAGACACTGATCGGGACTGGAACAAGCTTGTTTAGGAGAAGCCCAGCGGTTCCAGATATGGTTAGCGTGCCTGGAGTATAGAGGAGCTGAAAATCAGCCGTCCCGCTGTTTAGGGTAACATAGCTTACCCAGGTACCGCTCCAGCTTCCAGTGGGGTTTGGCAAAGGAGGAATTATAGTTGTGGTTGTTAGCGGTGCCTGAGCCTGGCGGATCATCTGTCCTGAATCTATGCCTGGGGCAAGTCCATACAAGCCAGCCAGGCCGTATAAGCCCCCTAGGCCGTATAAGCCGGCCAGACCGCCGTAGAGGCCATATGGACTGAATGCACCACCATATAAACCATAGCCTACTACCCCATATCCGTAATATGGGCTTGCTAAGCCAAATCCGCTAATACCTGCAAGCCCCCCACCGTAATACGCCGGGGCATTTTGGCTAATAGCCATAGACACTGCTAAAAGGAGAAAAAACATAAAAATTACTTTTGCTCTCACGAACCTCATAGTACATACCTCCCTTTTCCAAAACATCCCACAAACTAGAAGGAGGAGCAGGGAGCGAGGTTTATCACATCGCTTAAAGCCCCCAACCTTCGCCAAGAAAACAGCAGCTTAGGGTGAATTTATCTTCACCTTACCCTTGTTTTAAAAGGGTAGCTTCTGGCCTTAGTCTCAGATGACCAGGCTTAAATTAAACTCACCCGCATCACTCTTGAGATATAGGGCATCATGGATTAAATACGTTCCGGCGAGAAAAGATGGAGAAACCAAAGTGCAGGCATACTCAGCGTAGTAAGTTACCAGGCTAGTGGGGTCAAGATAGCTGCCGCTTAGAGTGAAGCCAGTCGCCGTGTTCAATCCAGAGACCGTAATGGGTAACGGTATCAGCTTGTTCAGCAAAAGCCCTGCGGTTCCAGAAACAGTTAGAGTCAAGGGGTTATAGGTAAGATTGAAATTGGCAATACCCCCTTTTAGGGTAATGTAGCTCAGCCAGGTGCCGCTCCAGGTACCGGTGGGATTTGGCAATGCCGGGACAGCGGACACAGAGCTGGTAGAAGTCGAGGTTGTAGGCAGGGTCAGCCCCGAGCTGAGAAGTACTTGGGCTTCTCTGGACAGCGGATTAATACCTTCACCTAAACCATATCTACCCAGCAGGCCGCCGTAGAGGCCGCCGTATAGACCACCGTAGAGACCATACAGGCTGCTCCCATAAAGACCATACAACCCGCCATATAAGCTACTACCATAGAGGCCGCCATATAAACCATACAATCCGCCATATAGGCCGAGACTGCCGCCATATAGACCTAGCCCACCATACCCACCATACAGGCCACCGTACCCGCCATACAGGCCACCATACCCGCCATACAGGCCACCATATAGACCGCCGTATAGACCACCATAGAGACCGTACAACCCACCGTACAGCCCACTGCTGTAGTATACAGTTCCCAGGCTGGATCCGCTGCCTGTGATGCTACCGATGCCATAACCATATAGGCCGCCGCCATAGTAGCCTTGCGCACCTGTACCATATAAAGCTAATGATATAACTAATGCCAGAAATACTGCCCAACGTGCTTTCTCTCTCAAAAGCCTCATGCCCAAATTACTCCCTTCATTTTTGAATACGAAAAATACGCTCATACTTCAAGTTTCACTTTGAATCTCACAATTTCTCACCGTAATCTTCTCTACAATACGATTTCGCTCTCACCTCCTTCAGGTTTTTTCAAATGGGGTAATATTGGCCTTGAGCAGATCGCGGATCATAGATTGGTTTTATGGTCAATATACCCACTTCTAGCGGTCATATCCCATTAACCTGAAAATGATCAAGATGGGGAAACCAGAGGTCAACTAGGTCGAAGAATCAACTAGGTCAAACAAGAATGCAACCCGCGACGATCGGAAGGATTAACCGCAATTTCATAAATATCATACATTCATACATAATAAGCACATTCATACATAATAAGCAATTCATAAGCAATCACCACCACCAGGGGAAGTAACCAGTAAGTGCCCGACCATCAAGGTTTATAACTTGACATAATGACGTAGCCCTGGACAAGTGAAATAATTATCCTGGCCAGGATGTTATAACCATTGATGTTATAACCAGTAATGGTTGGTCGCTTATGTGGTGTAAAACTTAATAAAAAAATTAAAGACTACGGTTTACCTCTCCCTGCTGATTGATTAAGAGTTTAGCGTTTATCTAAAAAAACGACGCTGCAAGGTTAAAAAACCTTACGCTCTCTGTTTGTACTTTTTAGAGAAGGGATGATACAATTATTTAATGTCAGGAGATGATAGTAGGGTGTCAGGATATGATGATATTATTATATCCTGACATTATGATATAATATTTATTAATATTATAATTATAATATATTGATGTAATAATATCGCTAAATGGTTGATATGTTCAGAGTAATGTTGTCAACCTGATACCATTAAACTTCGCGGGGGCTGATCGGATGATCCCCAATCAAGCCCCCACTGAAACCCTAAGCTTAAACCCTAAACGCCTACTTTACGGTTGACTGCTTAACCGATTGCATCGCCGGCTGCACAGTCTGCTGAGCTGGCTGCTGCTGGGCTAGCTGGGCTGGCTGAGCTGGAACGGTGCTTGTCTGCTGGGTTGATTGGGCCACTGGCTGTTGCACGGGCTGCTGGGCCGGCTGTTCTAGCTGCTGCTGTCCAGGCTGCTGGATCGCCGGCTGCACGGTTTGTTGAGCTGGCTGGGCTGGCTGAGCTGGCTGCTGCGCTTGCTGAGCTGGCTGCTGCGCTGGCTGGGCTGACTGCTGGGTTGATTGCTTTATCGGAGGATTAATCGGCGACTGCCCTGGCGGCGGAACAGGAGTGCGGGGTGGGGGAAGTACCCGATAGATGTAGTCAGCGCCAAAGAATTTGCAACTTATCCCCCGGTACTTGAATAAGCCATTCACTTCAAAATAGTCATCAATAGGAACCTCAGTAACCTTAGACCGGTTGAATCTGCAGATAGAGGTGTGCTCTACCCAATCGTGGTTAATCTGATCTGCCACCGCTCCATCGGCAACTGCCTCATATATAGTTAGAGCATCATAAGGAGAGGGAAAGTGGATAAAAGCGACAAAAGTAGTTGCCCCTATTTTTTGAATCTCATCCTTGATCACTAGTTGATCTCCAGTCAGTCTAAGAACTACCTCAAACTGCACCGAGGCTGACCCCACATTGCCGCACTCATCCGTGGCAACTACCGTGATTGTATTTTGTCCGACTAGCTCAGCCATATTGAGTGAAATTGGAGGGTGGGGACTAAGATAAATCGGTGCAGCCCCATTATTGGAAAGCTTGACCACAACTTCTGGATCGGGGTCACAGTTATCAATCACAGTGTAATCGAGAGCGACTATGTCAGTGGTGAAATATTTCACTGCTAACGGCTTGATAGTGACAGATGGACTTTCCTCATCAAGGACAGTTACCTTGAAGCTGCAAGTGGCTGTATTTCCATAACTATCCGTAGCTGTATAGGTTACCAGGGTTCCTTGAGCACTGTCTTTGCATTCTGCAGGGAAGAAATCACCAGGCTTATGGGTGCTTTCTACGGTTACCGGACCACAATTGTCGCTAAAGACCGGTGGGGTCCAGGAAACCTTTGCACCGCATACCCCAGGCTCATTTCTGACGGTTATGTCAGTCGGACACCCGTTGATAATCATAGGCCCTATGGTATCCGAAACCGTTACTGTGAAACTACACTCTTGCTTATTCCCACAGTCATCTGTAGCTGTGTAGATAACTTTCGTCGTGCCGATGGGGAAAAAATCACCCGGCTCATGGTTACTGGTTACGGTTACCGAGCCGCAATTGTCCCTAAAGGTTTGGGGAATCCAGAAAACTTTTGCCCCGCAGGCTTCAGGATCAGCACTTACAGTTATATCATCCGGACAGCCGCTGACCATAGGCGCTTCCTTATCGAGCACTATAACTCTGAAGCTACAGCTTGCTTCATTCCCATACTCATCTCTGGCCGTGTAGGTAACTATGGTTCCTTTGGCCTCACTTTCGCATTCTGCGGGGAAGAAATCACCAGGATTATGGGTGCTGGTTACGGTTACCGGACCGCAATCGCCAACAAAGGTTGGTGGGATCCAAAATACCTTTGCCCCGCACTCTCCAGCCTGGTTATTTACCGTGATGTCAGGCGGACAGGGTTCGATCGGCGTAATTAGACCAATTCCTCCCCCTTCAACCGTTATATTAAATTCGCAAGGGGCGGCCTCATTGCCAGAGCTATCCTTGGCTGTGTAGATAACTTTAGTTGTTCCAACTGGAAAGGAGTCCCCAGGGACTACATTCTCCCGCTTTGTGCCGTCAGGATATATAGCAATGCTTGTTACGATTACCTGACAATTGTCCTTAAAGACAGGCGGAGTCCAGCTTACTGGAGACTCTTTTCCGCATATGCCACTTACATTGATATTACCTGGACAGTCGCTGATAAGTATAGGAGCAATTTTGTCCACCACCGTTACTGTAGCTGTGCAGGTGCTCTGATTGCCGCTGGTGTCAATGACGGTCAGGGTAACCAGATTGGGGCCAATATTGTCGCAGGTGAAGGTATCTGGGAAGACCTCCATTTTGGCAATGCCGCAATTGTCGGCTGAGCCATTATCTACATCCTGGGGGTTGATAGAGACCTGGCCGCTGGCATCAAGCTGCACGGTGATGTTCTTACACCTGGCCTCAGGGGGAATGGGATCCACTACCGTTACTGTAGCTGTGCAGGTGCTCTGATTGCCGCTGGTATCAGTTACGGTCAGGATAACCAGATTGGGGCCAATATTGTCGCAGGTGAAGGTATCAGGGAAGACCTCCATTTTGGCAATACCGCAATTATCAGATGAGCCATTATCTACATCCTGGGGGTTGATTATAGCCTTGCCGCTGGCATCAAGCTGCACGGTGATATCCTTGGCTATGCACAGGGATAGTTCGCTGTCTTTGACTGTAACAGTAAAGGTACAGCTTATCGGAATTCCGCAATTATCCACCGCTTCATAGGTAACTTCCGTTGTCCCAACCTCAAAGAAACTGCCAGGGTTATGGGTGCTAGTTACCTTCAGGCTGCAATCATCGACAAATTTTGGTGGAGTCCAATCAACCCGCGCTCCACACTTTCCTGGTTCATTATCTTGGGGTGGGATGTTGGTCGGGCAATATTCAATGGATGGGCCATCGTTTACGATCGGTAGGGTAAAGGTGCACTCGGCGACGATTCCATCTACATCCTGAGCCGTGTAAGTAACTATAGGCCCTGTAGCACCACATTCTATGGGAAATAGATCACCAGGCTTATGATTACTAATTACCGTCACCGGACCGCAGACACCAAAGTCTGGCTCAGGCCAGAATACTTGTGCCTTGCACTCTTCAGTAATCTTATTGATGGTGATATCAGATGGAGTTGGACAGTAGGGCAGGCAGCAGATGCGCCGCTCATCAGCTACGGTCGTGGGCGGAGTCTGATCAGAAGTGATGGTGGCGAAGTTGGTGATGTACTCCATTTGGGGAAGAGCAGGGTTTACCAGGACCGTCACTTGAACGCAACGCGGGGGGGACCCGCCCGGCAAATCGCCGAGATGCCAAGTTACAGTATTAGTTGCAGGATCATAGACTCCGCCATCAGTTGCTGAGATAAAACTTACTTTGCTGGGATCTGGCAAGTTATCGACAATTTTTATATTGGTAACGTCAAAGTCTTTTTTCTCCTCACTTCCATAGCAGATCGAATAAGTCATCTCTTCCCCTGCGTTCACACATTCTGACTCAGGAATTTTAAGATTAAGTGGATTATAGCTGATATTTCCAATACTCAAAGCGGCTGGATTTCCAATTATACCTGTATTGTGTACTAGAGTGAATGGAATGTCAGGAGCGGGAGGATTGGCCGGATTCGGATCCCAGATAGTTAAGTCATCACCAGTGCATCCCCCAGTAACATATAGATAGCCTGTAATCTCATCCACTCCAAGACCCATACCGCCATGATCCAAGCCGACTTTTCTCATATCCATTATCGTTTCTGATCCAGTGGTTATATCATACTTACTTATTATAGTGAAGCCATCGCGGCCAAAGAGATTTCTTAATCCAAAGCAACACTCCTCCTTAGCTAAGTCAGGGGCTGTCGTATAGATAATTTTTCTTCTCCTGTCAACTGCAATACCGCAGGGGACAATACTTGGTTTATAACTTAAGACCTCATTCCAGGTATTGGTGTCAAATCCTTTGACCATTTTGCCTTTGGAATCTGCTACATAGAGCACTCCCTCTCTCTCATCAAGGGCAATGCCAAACATACCAGAAACTCCAGCCAGAGCTTTGGGATAGCCAGCTCTCAGTCTCATAGCTCGAGCATCCACAATAACATTATCAGGATCTTGCGCATTGATATAATTAGGATCCCAGTCATAGACATAAATGTCTGGGGTATTCCTTTTTACAATGTAGACGATATTATTCTTATCATCTACATCAATTCCAGCCAGATTGCGAACCGGCTTGCCAGAGGCGTCAAGCACTACCACCTTTCCCAAGGATCTCATACTAACCGCATTTACCAGTTCGATGGCAGGATCATTACCCGGTACATTAAATTCATCCGTTATAAACAGGGTGGCTGAATCTGCATCAACTCCCATCCCGGAAGGTTCTTGAACAAATGATAAATTATAGGTAGCCTGATAGGTTACTGTTCCATCAGGGTTAATATTCCAAGCATCAAACTGGTTTATATGATGGTTAGCTAACATATACAGTGACTTTGCCGAACCGGCTGCTGGTATGACTAAAGCAATCAGCAGCACTGCCCAGAGAGAAAAAAATTTTTTTAAGCTACGGTACCTCATAGATTACATTTCCTCACCTTATAGTACATTAGAGTACATTTAGTTTAATTTTCAATCATTTTCCCCCCTGTAAGCTGGTTGACAGATATAATATTTTACTTATCTATCTAGTTAGCAAATTAATTGAATTTAATTTAAAGCTTACAATTTACTTCACCTCCTTGAAGCCTTCTTCATCATGCCCATTGATTTCACTTATGATCAAGATAAAGATATATGATCAAAAGACAAGGAGATAAACCAAAGACTTCGGTTGCTCAAAGTTGCAATTGAAGCTATTGTAATTAATAATTTTTTATAATTAAAAAATAATAAGAGATATATATAAATTTACCTTGCTACCGGACACATTTTATCTTCCGGTTTTGTATACGCCTGAAAGTGCAGGCATTTCGTGTCATTTTCGCGTGGGCGGGAATCCAGAGGGTTGCTGCAATTATACATGGATTATCACTTTCGCGGGCATAACGATAAAAAAGTGTCCGGTAGTGAAAAATTTACTTAATTTAATTTTAAATTAATTAAAATCATTTATCAAGTAAAAAAGATAAAAAATTTATATACAATAATTTTTGAATAAAATATAAAAATAAACAATAAATTAAAATTTTTGAGAAATTTTTTGATGGGAAGTTTTTTGATAAGAGCAAAAAGCGTTTGAGCTTCGGGTCTTAGCTTTAGAAGATAGGAATTTTTTAGAAGATGATATGAATTTTTATGATCTTATGAGGGGATAAGCTTCTTCAAGGGTGAGCGAATCTGGATTTTCGCACTTTTTTCACTACCTCCATTGCCCAGAGCGGGAATGAGGACACAGCCAATACCAGCACCCAGTCAAAAAGTGCGAGAGGCCGAGTCTTGAATATCGACTGCAAGGATGGTACATACACGGCCGCCATCTGCAGGAGGAAGGAAATTCCAGCGGCAAGAATCAATTTCCTATTGGTGAAAAATCCGATCTTGAACAGGGATTCGCTCATGTGTCGGCAATTAAAGGAGTGGAAAAGCTGCGAGCAGGCCAGAACGATAAAGGCTGCTGTTCTGGCACAGCTTAGGCTTTCTTTTTCGATAAACAGAACAAAGCTGAAAGCAAGCAGACTGCAAGCAGCTATGAAAGAGCCCTGAAAAATAATTACCCATACCCGGCTCTTGCTGATTATTGCTTCATGGGCAGGACGGGGTGGCCGACTCATGATATTCGGGTCAACAGGATCAACACCCAGCGCCAGAGCAGGCAGCCCATCAGTTACCAGATTTATCCATAGGATATGTATCGGCAGCAAGGGTACTGGCATTCCGAAAAGTGAGGCCACCAGCATAACCAATATCTCGCCCGCATTACAAGAGAGCAGATAGTGAATAAATTTTTTGATGTTATCATAAATGCCTCGCCCCTCTTCAACCGCAGCCACGATGGAAGCAAAATTATCATCCGTGATCACCATATCAGAAACCTCTTTGGTGACGTCGGTTCCGGTTATGCCCATGGCTACGCCGATGTCTGCCTCTCTTAAGGCTGGCGCATCGTTGACGCCATCGCCAGTCATGGCCACAATATCCCCTTGTTTTCGCCAGGCGCGAACAACCCGAAGCTTATGTTCCGGTGAGACGCGGGCATAGACAGCGATTTTTTTCACTTTTTGGCAAAGCTCATCCTCGCTCAAAGCATCGAGCTCATCACCGGTTAGGGCGAGTGAATCCTTCTCGAAAAATCCTAACTGCCGGGCGATGGCCATGGCCGTATTCTTGTGATCGCCAGTAATCATGACCGTTTTAATACCCGCGCTCTTACACTTTTTGATAGCCTCTCGAACCTCTTCCCTTGCCGGGTCGATCATGGCCACAAGCCCAAGGAATATAAGATCTTTTTCAATCATCTTGGCTCCATAGTCTGTCGGAGCCACATCGAATATTCGATAAGCCAGGGCCAGAACCCGCATGGCCTGATTAGCCATCTCAGTGTTGACCTGCAGTATCTTGTCTCGCTCATTTTGGCTCAATGCCTCCACCGCGGCGCCTCTTTCGAGGCTAATGCAGTCGTTTAGCAGGATATCAGGGGCTCCTTTCACAAAAGCCACAAATCTGCCATCTTTGCTTTTGCAGATCACGGTCATTTTTTTCCGGTCAGAATCAAAAGGAATCTCTTCAACCAGTGGAAATTCCTCCTCCAGCTTGCTTTTCCATAATCCCAGCTTAGCTGCTGCGGTCAGAATAGCCCCTTCGGTCGGATCTCCAATTATTTTGTATAGGCCGCACTCTTCAACCAGGTGGGACCCGTTGCACAGTGCTCCACAGGTGAAAAGCTTATGCAATTGCGGGTAATCCGAAGGGTTGATGGGCTTGTCTGCGACCAGAAATTCCCCATTTGGGGTATATCCGATTCCTGTTACCCGAAAAAGGGTATCGCCGGCGTAAACCTCCTGAATGGTCATTTCGTTTTTGGTTAAGGTTCCGGTTTTATCCGAACAGATAACCGTGGCTGAGCCAAGAGATTCTACCGAGGGGAGTTTTCTGATGAGCGCATGGCGCTTGACCATTCTCTGAACGCCCAGAGCCAAGGCTATGGTTACTACTGCCGGAAGCCCTTCTGGTATAGAGGCTACCGCTAGGCTTACGGCGGTGAGGAACATATCGAGCAGCTTTCCCCCACGAAGGATGCCGAGCAGGAAGATAAGGCCTACCAGTACAAAACATAAATATACTATCCACTTACCGAACTGCTCTAGCCTCTTTTGCAGTGGTGTTGATTCGTGCTCAATCTCTTGAATCATACCAGCAATCTTACCAAGCTCGGTCTGCATGCCAGTCTCGACCACCACTGCCTTGGCTTTGCCCGAGACCACAGATGTGCCTAAATAGATCATGTTTGCTCGGTCAGCTAGCGGAATTCCCTTTTCCTCAAGGGCTAGGGTTGTCTTAGCTACCGGATTCGATTCTCCGGTCAAGCTGGCCTCCTGGGTGGCAAACCCAGGAGTTAAGGAAATTAGGCGGCAGTCAGCAGGCACATGATCGCCTGCCTCCAGCGTAATCAGGTCTCCAATCACCAGATCAGCAGACGGCACGATCATCTGCTTTCCATCCCGGATAACTTTAGAGGTAGGGCTTGAGAGCTTTTTTAAGGCTGCCAGGGACTTTTCAGCTCGATATTCCTGGATAAAGCCCAAAATGGCATTGAGAACAATAATTACCACAATAGCCAGGGCATCAACCCACTCCCTTAAGAACCCTGAGACAAGGGCGGCACTGATTAGGATCCAGACAATGAAATCCTGAAACTGGGAAAGAAATATCCGCCAAGGGCCAGGTCCCTTTTTCTCCTTAAGCTGGTTTGGCCCATATTTTTCCAGCCTGACTCTGGCCTCCTGCTGACTGAGCCCAGAGAGCAGGTCCGTAGCCAGCAAGGCTCCAAGCTCACTGGTCTCAATTTGCCACCATTGCCTGGTCATCTTATTTTTATTCCTTGCCTCCTTATTGGTCCCTTTAGTTGGTCCCTCTCGCCAACAAAAATGCGCAATTTTGGGCGAAAAAACAACTTATCCTTTCTTAGCTGATTTTTGAGCCTTATCCATAGCCGCGATTTTACTAGTCGTTGTTTTCGCTCCGTGAGTGGCCATTCGGCTGCTTGCTGAAGCCGTGGCCGCCTGTGCTCTGGCTTTCTCCTTCTCGTGAACCCAAAGAGCAATCGGGCTGGCAATAAAAATGGTTGAGTAGCACCCAGTAATTACGCCAATAACCATACAGAAAGCAAAATCATTGATTACCTGTCCGCCAAACAGAAACAAAGAAATAGCCACAAAGAAGGTGGTCAAAGCTGTCAGCAGGGTACGGGCTAGACACTCATTAACCGAGGTGTTGAGGATTTCAGAGAGAGTGTTTCCGCCCCGCTTCAATCGGAGATTTTCGCGGACACGGTCATAAATAACGATCGTATCATTAATGGAATATCCGATAATGGTCAACAGGGCCGCGAGCACAGTCAGACTGAATTCTCTGTTGGTCAGGGAGATTGCCCCTATGGTAATGAGAACATCGTGAGCCAAGGCCGCAATGCCGCCTACGGCAAAGGCAAAGTCAAACCGCCACCAGGCATAAATTAAAATACCTCCCAGGGCCAGAATCATGGCCCACAGCCCCTTGGTCCGCAGATCCGCTCCTACCTTCGGACCAACCATCTCTACCCGACGGATTTCAAATTCCTGCTGAGGAAAACTCTTAGCCAGCGCCTTTTTGATATCTTCACTCAATCCTTCAAGGGAGCTGGTTGTCTTTTGCATACTAATGAGAACCTCGTTATCAGTTTTTGCTCCAATTTGTTGAATAGTGATCTCACCCAGGTTAAGTTCTCCCAGAGACTTACGAATTTTAGCCAAATCAACAGTTCCTTTTAGGAATTTTACCTGGATGATTGTACCACCAGCAAAATCAACTCCAAACTTCGGTCCTCTGACCACCAGTGAGATCAGCCCAAGAATAATCAGCAGGGATGACCCCAGAAAGGCCCATTTGCGGGCTCCCATGAAATCATAGTGTGCATTTTTAAATAATCTCATTATTAAATCCTCCGTTTTGGACTATTTTTCAATTTAAATTTATAATTTATAATTTTTATATAAATAAATATATTGAAACTATATGCTGAGCTTGGTGATATTTCTCTTGAGCAAGAGCCAATCAAAGATAAAATGGGTCAGGACAACGGCAGTGAATACTCCGCTGATCAAGCCAACGCTCAAGGTAACGGCAAAACCCTTAATCGGTCCGGTACCAAATATATACAGGATGATGGCCGCAATCACATTGGTCATGGCAGAATCCCAGACCGCCGAAAATGCCTTATTATACCCTGCTGAGATAGCCGCTCCGGCTGTTTTTCCCAAATCGAGCTCTTCTCGAATCCGCTCGAAGATAATAACAATATTATCCATAGCCATACCAACGGTTAGGACAATTCCGGCAATGCCGGGCATGGTGAGCGTAGCTCTGAAGGCGGCCATAAAGGCAAGGACGATAAGAACGTTTAAAAAGGTGGCAATATTGGCTATGATGCCGGACAGATTATAATAGAGAAGTGTAAACACAATAACCAGTACGGTTCCAATAATAAAAGAGATAATTCCCATCCGAATGGAATCATATCCTAAGGAAGGGCCAACAGTTCGTTGCTCCAGAATCTCAACCGGAGCTGGAAGTGCACCTGCCCGCAACACAATGGCTAGATCTCTAGCCTCTTCATCGGTGAAGTTGCCGGTAATCTGAGCTCTGCCGCCGCCGATTTTTTCACGTATTACCGGTGCTGAGTAGACATTATCATCCAGAATAATGGCTAGACGCTTGCCTACATTTTCCCCAGTGATCTGCTCAAACAGCATGGCTCCTACTTTGTTAAAGGTCATAGTAACATAGGGGGTGCCAAATTCTCCCGGCTGTACCCTGGCATCAGTTAGGAGATTTCCGGTCATGAGAGCGGTTTTCTTCAGAAGGTAGGGTTTTTTCACTATTTGACCGGTAACCTTATCCCGAGATCGCTCATATAGAATTTCGCTTCCCTCAGGGATATCCCCTTGCAGGGCCTTATCGAGGCTGTGCTCCTCATCTACGAGCTTGAATTCCAGTTGAGCCGTTTTACCGATCAGATCAATAGCCCTTTGCGTATCTTTTATGCCCGGCAACTGGACAAGGATTTGATCCTCTCCCTGTTTGGCTACTGTCGGCTCGGCAACCCCAAACTGATCGATTCGGTCGGTGATGGTTTTTCTGGCCTGCTCAATAGTTGACTCGCGAAGGCGGGCAATCTCTGCTTCCTTGAAGGTTAGTAAAAATTTCGTCTCTGACCCCTGGTAAGGATGGGTGATCGTAAAATTGAAATAGTCATTGAGAATTTCCTGAACCTTGGGCACAAAATCGGCTTTTACCAGATTCAACTCTATGGACCGCCGATCAATCCGTTTGATGTAATCATAGACCGCACCCTTTTTCTGAATCTCGTCTTTCAGGGCGCTGACTGTACCTTCAAGGGCATTTTCAATCGCTTTCTCCAATTTTACCCCTAAGACCAGGTGCATGCCTCCCTGCAAATCAAGCCCCAGATGAATCTTCTCTGTAGGTAGAGGTTTCCTCCACCAGTATGGAAGCTTAGACCCCAGAAACGTCGGTATGACGTATATTACAGATAACAAGATAACAATAGTTATGAGCCAGAATCTCCACTTGAGGTTACTTTTCACCTTATTCCCTCCTTAAGAAAAACTTGGTTCGATTATTTTTTCGTAGTTAATAGCTTAGTAGTTAATAGATTATAAAGATATTATGGGCACTTCTTATGAATTGGTCATAAGATCAATGCAGAGACTGGGCTGCTTTACAGACAGCCTAAAGCAGCTTGTTCCCATTGATGATTAACTCAAATTCACAAGAGAGTACCTTAGCTGCCTTTCGGCAAATAATCATTCTTGATAAAAAAATTTCAAAATATTCCATGACTTGCGAAATCTCGGTATTAATTTTGATCAGCAGCGAGATAGTTCGATTTTTTTTTGAAACATGCACATTGGAGCGCTCGGCTGCATAATTAACCCGATCGTGGATATCAAAGTTGATGAACCGAGTGGTTCTGACCCGGGAACGATGAACATCTGCTTTATCTGCCAGAATGAGGGCCGCGGCAATTTCGCTGGTTGGCTGGCCGCACTCTTCTTCGTGGTTGCCGATAGCCTCCATGATGCCTACGATTTCCATGCTCGGCATACCCAATTCTGACAGGATGCTGTGGGCGATAATAGCTCCCGACTGGCCATGATTCACCCGTCCACATACATTTCCGATGTCATGCAAGAATCCAGCCACACCAGCCAAGCGGACAAGATCTTGGGGATAGCCTAATGAGCGCAATATTTTTTGACTGAAGATAGCCGTGATGGTTGCATGTCGCAGCCCATGCTCTGTGTAGCCAATTCCCTCAAGGTGCTTATCGGCTCGCTCTAGGTAGATTCGGACCTTGGGATTATCTTTCAAAATCTTAACATCAATAATAGGCTCCAAACCAAGACCCCTTTTTCAGGTTCCTTCTTCTCTTTTGATGGCGATGGCATTTTTAGCGATATCAATTTTTACCTTATCCGCGATCTGGAGGCTGACTATATCATCGCTGATGCCAACGATCACGCCATAGATGCCGCCGGTAGTGATAACCTTGTCTCCCTTTTTCAGACTGGCCCGCATCTCCTGTAGTTTTCTCTGCTGTTTTTGCTGAGGGCGTATTAGGAGAAAGTAGAAGATGATAAAGATGAGGATCATAACGATTAGCGGGGCAGCGCCAAAGCCCCCGCTAGGCTGTTGCTGACTAGTCGGTGCGTTCGCAGCCATAGCAAAAATTAAATAAAGCATAATCAGCTCCTTTTCGATCTCATGTCAATCACTATCTTGATCTTCATGAGCCTGTGCATGCAGGAAATTTTGCCAGAAATCAAAGAAATATCCCCCACTGATGGCTTGGCCGATATTTTTTACAAGTTGGATATAGAAATAAAGATTATGAATGGTGTTCAGGATACAGGCTAAGATTTCTCCGCTGATAAAAAGATGCCGCAGGTAAGCTCGACTAAAATTGCGGCAGGTATAGCAGCCGCAGTTTGGATCAAGGGGAGCGGCGTCTCGGCTATAGCGGGCATTCTTGATGGTTACTTTCCCCTGCCAAGTAAATAAACAGCCATTTCGTGCATTCCTGGTCGGAAGTACACAATCGAATAGGTCGATGCCTGAGGCCACAAAGTGGAAGATATCCTCAGGCCGTCCAACACCCATAGCATAGCGGGGCCGATCTTCAGGCAGGATCGGCGCGCTGTAGGCTACAATTTCGTAAGCAGTCTCTACTGGCTCGCCTACCATTAGCCCACCGATTGCATAACCGTCAAAGTCCATCTGAAGTAAAGCCAGAGCACATTGCTCACGTAACTTGGGATAAATTCCTCCTTGGACAATCCCAAAAAGCGCCTGATCTTTCTTTTTTTTTTGAAATTCCTGCCGACATCGCTCTGCCCAATGGATAGTTAGTTTTATGGAACGTGCTGCATAATCATAATCAGCAGGATAGGGGATGCATTCATCGAGAACCATAGCGATATCGCTGCCCAAAAGTTGTTGAATTCCGATTGAATCCTCCGGTCTGAGGCAGTGTTTGCTTCCATCAAGATGGGAGCGGAAAATCACTCCCTCCTCAGTAAGGTCACGGCTTTTGCTCAGGCTGAGGATTTGAAATCCACCGCTGTCGGTCAGGATTGGAAGTTTCCAGTTCATAAACGCATGTAATCCGCCTAGTGAATTGATGAGTTCTGCTCCCGGCCGCAAGTAGAGGTGATAGGCATTGGCCAGAATGATCTCACTGCCAATAGACAGTAAGCTCTCTGGGGTCATAGCCTTAACCGTAGCCTGGGTTCCGACCGGCATAAATACCGGCGTGCTCACTTTCCCATGGGGCGTGATCAATTCTCCTGATCTGGCTCTGGTTTGCTTATCTTTCGCCACCACACGAAACTCGAATGACAATCTTCCTCCCTCTATTCATGTAGATTTTGCTGAAGATCCTGACCCTACTTTATTCCTTTGTTTTTGGAGAAGGAGTTTTAAGATAAGGAAGAGGAGGGATTTTGCTTCATGAGAATAAACCAGAAAAACCTTATCTGGCCCGATTGGTTAAATTTCCATAATCTCCTTTTCTTTTGCGAGACATGATTCTCCAATTTTTTCTATGTAATTATCAGTGATTTTTTGGACCTCTTTTAAGGCTGCGTGATATTCATCTTCAGTAATCTCTTTGGATTTTTCCATTTCCTTTAGCTTATCATTGGCTTCCCGGCGGATATTTCGGATGGCAACTTTGGCCTCTTCAGCGATATTGCGAACATTTTTGGCAAGCTGCTTTCGCCGCTCTTCGGTAAGCATAGGGATAGTCAATCTGATAACCTTGCCATCATTAGTTGGGTGGATACCAAGATCTGATTTTAAAATCGCCTTTTCAATTTGATTAAGAATGGTAATATCCCACGGCTGGATGACTAAGGTTCGCGGATCAGGAACAGAGATCGAAGCCATTTGATTGATAGGAGTGGGGGTTCCGTAATAGTCAACCTTGATTCCATCCAGCAAAGCGGCCGAAGCTCTCCCTGTCCGGACCTGGTTAAATTCCCTCCTTAAACCCTCAATTCGCTGGGTCATCTTTTTTTCTATCTCATCATAGATCGCCAGTCGCATTCTTAATCTCCTCTGACAATTGAGCCGATTTTTTCCCCCAAGATAATCTTTCGGATATTCCCCTTTTGCTTAAAATTGAAAACAATAATAGGCAGGTGATTATCCATACACAGTGAAATAGCCGTACTGTCCATGACGCTGAGTTGTTTTTTCAAGACATCCATATAAGTCAATTCTTCGTATTTTACAGCTTCTTTATCTTTTAAGGGATCAGAGCTGTATATGCCATCGACTTTGGTCGCCTTCAGGATAACTTCTGCACCGATTTCAATGGCCCGCAAGGCCGCGGCCGTATCCGTAGTAAAATAAGGGTTTCCTGTCCCTCCTGCCAGAATGACCACCCGTCCCTTCTCCAGATGACGAATAGCTCGGCGACGAATATAAGGCTCGGCCAACTGGTGCATCTCAATAGCAGTCAGAACCCTGGTGTAGAGGCCGATTTTTTCCAATGCTCCCTGCAAGGCCAGTCCGTTGATAACCGTAGCCAGCATTCCCATGTAATCTGCCGAGGTCTTCTCAACGCATTCCACATCTCCCGATGAGCCGCGATAGATGTTGCCACCGCCGATCACGACCGCGATTTCAACCCCAAGGTCCCTTACCCCTTTGATTTCCTCAGCGATAGCGGTTACCGTTGCATTGTCAATACCATAGGCTTTCTCACCCTTCAGAGCCTCTCCGCTGAGTTTAAGCAAGATTCTTCGGAATCGTCTTCTATCCATGCAGGCACCATACTTTTTAATCTTACTTTTTATCTTACTCAGCTAGTTCCCCAAGCTCATAGCGGGCAAAACGGGAGATAGTGATATTTTCACCAAGCTGGGCAATCTTATCGGTAATAAGGGATTTGACCGTTTTGGTATCATCTTTAATAAAGGGTTGATCCAGCAGGCATACCTTAGCGTAAAAACCTTTTTCCAGTTTCCCCTCGATAATCTTCATCAGAATCTCTTCAGGTTTCTTGGTGTCCCCAATTTGGGCTCTGACGATTTCTTTTTCTTTTTCAATGCATTCTGCCGGCACATCCTCTCTTGATACATAGAGTGGTTTGGAGGCGGCAATCTGCATGGCGATATCTTTAGCTAACTCCTGAAAATCGCGTGTTCTGGCTACAAAATCTGTCTCACAGTTAATTTCAAGCAATACCCCAATCTTTCCGTTCCCATGGATATACGAGGTAACTAGTCCCTGTTTGGTTGCTCGCCCGGCCTTTTTGGCTGCGGTAGCCAATCCCTTTTTCCGCAGGTATTCGATAGCCTTTTCCATGTCTCCGCCTGTCTCTTCCAAGGCCTGCTTGCAATCCATAAAACCAATGCCGGTTTTGGTCCGTAACTCCTTTACCTGTTGAGCCGAAATACTCATTCAATATCTCCCTCTTGTTTTGATCTCACCTTATGACGAAACTAAGCTTAAGACTATTGCTGAGCAGCAGCACCAGCCTCCTGTTCATTCATCTGTTCATCTTGCTCACTTCGGGCAGCCATCTCGGCATTAGCCACAAATTCAGCATTTCCTTCAATGACCGCATCGGCAATTTTACTGGTGATCAATTTGATTGACCGAATGGCATCATCATTACCTGGAATGACGTAATCAATCCCCTCAGGATCGCAATTGGTGTCAACAATGGCAATCACGGGAATTTCCAGTTTGTTGGCCTCACTTACGGCAATCCTTTCCCGTTTTGGGTCAACCACGAAAATTGCCCCTGGCAGTTTATTCATGTCCCGAATGCCCTCTAGGACTCTTTTCATCTTTTCATATTGCTTTTCCAATTTCAGTACTTCTTTTTTGGGTAGAGATTCAAAGATTCCACTGCTTTTCATCTCTTCCAACTTTTTCATTCGCTCAATACTCTTTCGAATGGTCTCGAAATTGGTCAGCATGCCACCTAACCACCGGTGCCGGACATAGAACATTCCACACCGCTGGCTTTCCTCTACAATGGCGTCCTGGGCCTGCTTTTTGGTACCTACAAAAAGTATGCTCTCTCCTTGGGCTACCACATCGCGGGCAAATTGATACGCCTCTTTAAACTTGCGCAAAGTCTTTTGAAGATCAATAATATAGATTCCGTTCCTTTCCCCGAAGATATACTTCTTCATCCGAGGATGCCATCTCTTCGACTGATGACCGAAATGGACGCCTGCCTCTAAGAGTTGTTTCATTGATACTTTCAGCAATAAGGTCGCCTCCCTTAGCTATAAGGTTATTGTTTATGTTAAATAACAGGTTAAATATAGCGACTATAAAATATATCATAGTAGGGAAAGATCTGCAAGGATTATTACAGATGTTCCCCATGTTGAAAAAATAATGTTGAAAATATAAAGGGGAGGAGAGAAAATAAAGAGAGAAGAAAGTTACCGTGGGTTTCTTTCTTCTCTCTCTTCTTTCTTTTAAGATTAGGGAGTCGGCAGGTCTCCCACCGGCTCCCTCCAATTAATCACTCCAATCCACGGTAACTTAGGAGAGGAGGTGATTATGATGAGCTCATTAGTGAGCCCACATATAATTA
>JAILZY010000156.1 GCA_023512255.1 bacterium
CTTCCCTTAACAGGGTGTGCCATTCAATTTTTTTACCCATATCCAAAATGCTCCATACCAAAAGTGCAAAAGTATAGGTCTTTAGACTTATCATTTTTTTCTAATACAGGTTATGAGTCAATAAGATGAAAGAATTTCTTGATTATCTTCGGCTGGAACTTAATTATTCAGATCATACCCTACGGGCTTACCGAAATGATCTGCTTCAGTTTTTCCACTATTTGGGGATTGAAAATACTCAGAGCTTGCGCGGTTTGTATCCTGAGCTTCAGCGGATTGATTTTCTTAAAGTTAGAGAATACCTTGGCTATCTTTTCAATCGAAAACTAAAACGCACTAGCATAGTAAGGAAGATTTCGGCTATCAAGTCTTTTTACCGATACCTGGCTCGAGAGGGTATTCCAGCAGAAGAGAAAGTATTGCTGCTTTCTTCGCCCAAAATTGGTGTTAAGATGCCTTCCTTTCTAACTATTGATGAAATATTCAGGCTTCTTGACTCTATCACCACCAGTTTCTGGGAGCTTAGGGATAAAACCATTTTTGAGGTTCTGTATGCCTGTGGGCTCAGGGTTTCTGAACTCATCTCCCTGAGTGAGGAGCATATCGACCTCAGTGGGCTGACCATACGGGTTTTGGGAAAGGGGAGGAAAGAGCGACTGGTCCCGATAGGGACCAAGGCCGCGGCTGCCCTCAGGGAATACCTCCCGCGCAAGCGGCAGTTTCAGCAGGAGGCAGGACAAGTCGATTTTACCCCTGTATTCATTAACAAATACGGAAGGCGACTTTCGAGTCGTAGCGTGGCCAGAATCTGTAAGAAGCATTTTCAGAAAAACGGCATTGATGATACTGCCAGCCCACATTCACTTCGACACACCTTCGCTACTCATCTGCTCGATGCCGGTATGGATCTTCGGAGTATTCAGGAAATGCTAGGGCATGCTAACTTGTCAACTACCCAAAGATACACTCACCTGAGCCTAGATCATCTCATGGAAGTTTATGATAGGTCTCATCCGAAGGCCTAAATTTGGCCTTCACTGGAGTGTATTTTGGCTAAAGCTAATAAGAAAAAGATCTTAAGCGCCAAGTTTTGAGTATGTTCAAGTTTTGAGTATAAAGAAGAAAAACTTTAACTATTTGAGATCATGAATAGACAAAAATCAGACCAGGATTCGATCATTATAAGGTCTACAACTATCCTGTGCATTCGCCGAAACGGAAAAGTTGTCATGGCTGGGGATGGTCAGGTAACTTTCGGCCAGACCATTATGAAAGCCAATGCCAGAAAAGTGCGCAAGATGTATAAAGATTCCATCGTGGCTGGCTTTGCTGGAACCTCGGCCGATGCTTTCGCCCTGCTGGGAAAGCTAGAAGCAAAGTTGGAGGAATATCGCGGCAATCTGTCAAGAGCTTCGGTAGAGCTGGCTAAAGAGTGGCGAATGGATAAGGTGCTGCGAAGGCTTGAGGCTATGTTGGCCGTAGCCGATCGAGAGCACTTTTTTATTATTTCCGGGGCTGGAGATGTAATTGAGCCCAGCGAAGGGGTTATGGCTATTGGATCAGGAGGGGCTTATGCTCTGGCCGCAGCCAGAGCACTGTTGCTTCACACGGATATGGAGGCTAGGCAAATCGTTGAAGAGGCCATGAAAATCACAAGTTCCATCTGTATTTATACCAATAATTTTTTAACTATTGAGGAGATCTAAAAACTTACTGGCTCTTTCGCTAAGTGGGTAACACAAGTGCGCAGTGGATCAATTAACGCAATCAATCGCAGGGGAGGTCCCCTGTGGTCGCACAAAATTGTGCGCTTTGTTAGCGAAAAAGACCACTTACTTTTCAATAGAGAAAATAAGCGAGAGTGAGGCAGAATAGGCAAAAGGTATGGAAGCTGAGTTCAGCATGGATACATTGACGCCAAGAAAGATTGTCGATGAATTAGGCAAGTTTATTATTGGGCAGGCGACGGCTAAAAAAGCCGTAGCTATTGCCCTGCGGAACCGGTGGCGGAGGCAGCAGCTTCCCCCGGATCTGCGCGATGAGATTGCTCCCAAAAACATTATCATGATTGGGCCAACCGGGGTTGGGAAAACCGAGATCGCCAGGAGGCTAGCCCGGCTGGCTGATGCGCCATTTCTTAAGGTTGAAGCCTCCAAATTTACCGAGGTTGGCTATGTTGGCCGTGATGTCGAATCCATGGTCAGGGACCTGACCCACCTGGCGGTAAATATGGTCAAAGCAAAAGCCAGGGAGAAGGTTAAGGATAAGGCCGAGGCCTTGGTTGAGGAAAGGCTGCTGGACATTCTCCTCCCACCCTCTCAGCAGCATCCAGAGTTTGAGGCCCAAGAGCAGCTCTCACCTGAGGGCAGCCCGCAAGAGCTTCCCCTGGCTGGTGGGGTTTCATCAGCTATGAGCACCACCCGGGAAAAAATCCGTGAGCGGCTGCGGGCCGGAAAATTTGAGGAAAAGGTCATCGAGCTTGAGTTTAAAGAAAGAAATATGCCTATGGTTGAGATCTTTTCCAATGTCGGCCTTGAGGAGATGGATATCAATTTCAAGGAAATGTTTTCCGGCATTTTCCCCAGTAAGGTCAAGAAAAGAAAAATGAAGCTCAAGGATGCCCGTAAAGTAATTCTCCAGGAAGAAACCCAGAGGCTGATTGACATGGATGAGGTCATCACCGAGGCGATTCAGCAGGTAGAGCAGTCGGGAATCATCTTCTTGGACGAGATCGATAAAATCGCTGGGCCTAAAATCACCACCGGGCCGGATGTCTCCCGCGAAGGTGTGCAGCGGGATCTATTGCCGATCGTAGAAGGAACCACCGTAACCACCAAGTACGGCCTGGTCAAGACAGATCACATTCTATTCATCGCTGCTGGAGCTTTTCATGTCTCAAAACCCTCTGATTTAATACCAGAGCTTCAGGGGCGATTTCCTATTCGGGTCGAGCTTTCTCCCCTTGGGGAAGAAGACTTTGTCCGCATCCTGACTGAGCCGGAAAATGCGCTTATTAAGCAATATAAAGCCCTGCTGCAAACCGAAGGGATTGAGCTGGTGTTTGAAGAATCAGCCATTCAGGAAATAGCCCATCTGGCCGCTTATGTCAATGAGCGGGGAGAGAATATCGGGGCCAGGCGTCTGCACACTATTATGGATAAGGTCTTGGAAGACATATCATTCCAGGCGCCAGAAATGAAGGGGCAAAAGGTAGTTATTGATGCCGAATATGTCAATGACAAACTGAGAGACATTATTAAGGATGAGGATTTAAGCCGATACATCTTATAATCTTATAGGTAATCTTATAGGCCCGTATCTTGGGCTTCTTCAGATGTCGGCGATTGATAATTTAATGGTCCTCTCGTTAATAAAATGAGTAAGCTTGCGGCGGGCACAAGGTCTGCCCCTACAATTGATAGCGTAATTTGATCCGCTGTGCACTTTGTGTTACGTACTTAGCGGAAGAACCATTTAATTCGCATCTTATTTTATAGATGCCAGATTTATCCTGAATCCAGAGCCAACACCTGAAAAGCTTTATATTCCAGAATGTTAACTCACACATTTTGTGAAAGTTAACTGATTGATTTTAAAATGCA
>JAILZY010000046.1 GCA_023512255.1 bacterium
CTTCCCTTAACAGGGTGTGCCATTCAATTTTTTTACCCATATCCAAAATGCTCCATACCAAAAGTGCAAAAGTATAGAAATAATAGGACTATAGAATAAATTAGGATTATGATGGTCTTAGGCATAGAAACCGCCACTAGAGCCGCCAGTGTAGCTCTGGTAAGTGAAGAGGAAATTCTGGCTGAGTATATTTTGAGTGGTGTCAAAAGCCATGCTGAGCAGTTGTTGAGAGGAATAGATCAAATTTTGAGTGATACGGGAAAATCGCTGACTGAGTGCTCAGGGATAGCTGTGTCTGTAGGGCCAGGCTCATTTACCGGCCTTAGGATCGGGGTCAGCACAGCCAAGGCCTTGGCCTGGGCAGCTAATCTGCCCATTGTGGGCATCTCGACCCTGAGGGCCCTGGCTGCCAACATTCCCCATGCTGCCTATCCTATCTGTCCTGTGCTTGATGCCAGAAAAAGAGAGGTTTATACTGCCCTCTATCAGTGGGTTGAAGGTGAATTGCAGGCAGTCATCCCTGAGCAGGTTGTATCTGCCGCAGACATGATTCATCAGTTGGACCGATCACTCAAGATAATTTTTATCGGCAACGGCTCGAGGTTGTATCAGGGGATGATCCAAGAGCAGTTCGGCAAGCAGGCTGAATTTTCTCCTCAATCCCATGACTGTCCCAGGGCATCGACTGTGGCCAGTCTAGGCTTGAAACGTTTGCTTGCTCAGCAATTCGATCTCGTCCAAACCCTGGTTCCAACCTATCTGCGGCCATCGGACGCGGAAATAAACTGGTCGCAAAAGCATGGCAGCAGGAGTGTGTACCTGCCTGAGAATAATTAGGGGCTGCAAAAACACAAGCGGGGCAAAAAAGGGAGGTGGTTGTGAGAAGTATTAACCAGCAGTAAGGATGAGTTTTCAGCAATGATAGATTGCAGATAGGTTTTAAGAGCGTTTTTCTCTAATTTATTTCTCAGGGGGGAGAAGAAGAGAATAGGACAGAAAGGATAGGAAATTGTGAGTATGAAAATGAGTAGGTTTTTGAAAAATTTTTCAATAGCGATCTTGACAGTGGCAACTCTCTTTGTATTCAGCGCTACTTCGCTCACCCATGCCCAGTTGCTTGGCGGACTGAACCCTATTTACATGGGAACAATGGCCATGAATCAGATTATGACGGATCCCTTATTTATGGGGCTAATGATGCCTGCCTGGCCGATGATCGATCCTATGATGGCAGGGCTTGGAATGGTTAATCCGATGTTGATGGGCGGCTATGGGTATCCGGCCGCAGGCTATGGGTATGGTGCTGGCTATGGGTACAGCCCTTATGGCTATGCTGGCTATGGTACGACAGGCTATGGGTATGGCGCTGGCTATGGGTATAGCCCCTATGGGTACAGCGCTGGCTACGGCTATAGCCCCTATGGTTATGGCGCAACCAGTGGCTATGGGTACAGCCCCTATGGCTATGCTGGCTATGGTACGACAGGCTATGGATACAGCCCCTATGGCTATGGTACGACAGGCTATGGGTATAGCCCCTATGGCTCTTCCGGCTATCCTTCATATTATAGCCCGAACATCGGCGCTTTCAGCAGCTACTATACCAGCGGCTATCCTAGCGGCAGCAGCTATCCTTATGGTTATAGCTCATCTCCATACGGTTATAGTTCATATCCCTACGGCTATAGTAGCGCTTATTCATCATATGCTTCATATACTCCTGCCTATGCTAGCAATCCCTACTACTCTGGAACTAGTAGCACCACCAGTGGTACTTACTATTAATAAAGAGCATAGAATAAATAGCATAGGCTATAAGCTTTGGCTACGGACGGGCATAATATGGCTCGTTTGCTTTAAAAAAACTCAACCCGCCCTCTCTCCTTCTCCCTTCGATTTTGAGGAAAGAGAAGAGAGATGGGCGGGCTTTTGAGGCTCTGTGCTGGCTTGCGGATTAAACCAGCTCGGCTAGCACCTTTTTTGTCTCCCTAAGAGCCTCCTCTTCAGAGCAGGTGCTAAGATCAATCCAGTGAACATTACTCATCCGGCCAAACCAGGTAAACTGTCTTTTAGCATAGTGTCGGCTGTCTCTCTTAATTAGGCGAGCGGCCTCAGAAAGAGAGTATTCCCCCCTCAGGGCAGCCACGATCTGCTTATATCCAAGCCCCTGCAGAGCGGTTGAATGCTCGCTGTAGCCTGCCTCAAGCAGCCCTTTGACTTCAGCTACAAGCCCCTGCTCCATCATCTGATCAACTCTCTGCTCGATTCGAGCATAGAGGTCGCAGCGCTCCCTCCTCAGGCCGATTATCTTTGTCCGATAGCGGCTAGAGGAAGGGAATGGGTGTCTTTTTTGGAGCACAGAGAGGGGAATTCCTGTTTTCATATAAACCTCAATGGCCCGAATCAGCCTCGGCTGGTCACGGTAGTGGAGTCTTTGGGCAGAGTCAGGATCAATTTCCTTCAATTTTTGGTGAAGATAATCCTCGCGGCCTGCACTTTGAGCCTCCTGCCGCAGCTTCTCCCGAAGTATGGGGTCATACTCAGGTCCTTCGCATAGCCCTTGGAGGAGGGCCCTGAGATAGAGCCCACAGCCGCCAACAAGTAAGGGAATTTTCCCCGATTGCCAAACCCGCCTGATCGCCTCGCCAGCTTCCCGCTCATATCTTCCAGCACTGTAGTGCTCTGCCGGAGAGACTATATCGATCATGTGGTGAGGCACCAAAGCGCGCTCGGCCAAGGATGGCTTAGCTGTTCCAATATCCATTTCTCGATAGATTTGCAGGGCATCGGCGCTGATGATTTCCATATTTTCAGCAGCCTGAGCCAAGCTGAGGGCCAGCCGAGATTTGCCAACTGCCGTTGGCCCCAGGATGACGGCTAAAGGGGGAGTGAGGTCGCTGTTCATGTACGTCAGGCTTTTAACTCCTCATCATCCTATGCTCTCATAAAATCTATATTCTCATAAAATACTTCTCGAGGAGTTTCAACTCTAATTGAATGATAGTTGGCCGACCGTGCGGACAACGCAAGGGCATAGAGGTTAGCCGTAGTTGTTCGATCAGGCTCCTCATCTCCTCTTTACTCAGCCTGTGATTAGCTTTGATGGCTGAAGAGCAGGCCGCTCGCATCAGGAGGGCATCAAATAGCCCCTGTGGGTCGTGCTTGCGGAACATCATCTGCGTCAGATCAGCGAACATCTCCCGGATAAGCTCCCGAGGATCGGTATTGGTCAGCGAAAGAGGCACAGCCTTAATAACAAAGGTGCCGTGGCCGAAAGGCTCAAGATCAAACCCGACCAGACGAAGCTGTGAGAGCACTTCTTCGGCTGAGGCGGCCAGATAGGCTGGAAGCTGAAAGGTTATTGGAACAAGGAGCTGTTGGGCCCTGAAAGTTTTCATTCTGTACTCTTGCCACAGCTGCTCGTAGCGAATCCGCTCATGAGCTGCATGTTGGTCTACAATGAGCAGCCCCTGTCTAGTTTCAAAAAGGATAAAGGAATTTTTAATCTGAAGAAAATCACCCTCAGCGATAAAAAGATCTCGAACACTATCATCTGCTAGCTCATCAGAGGATTCTGGGTGAGGAAGCTTTGAGCATTCATAATCTGGCTGGGCAAGGCAGGCAGGCTCGCAGGCAGTGAGGCCGGGCCCAAAGAGGTCCAAAGCAGCAAAGGACCTGCTGGCCTGGCCATCTGGACACGCTGCTTCTGATGCGGCCCGATCAGGGAAAAGAGGCAAAGTATTTGCCCTAGTGGCTCCATCCTCCTTGCCCCTTGTGCCCGACTCCCCTAAGGGCGACTCTTGCAGCTTAGGCCCTATACCTTTCTGGGCAAAGGTTTCACCAGCCCTGGTATTTATGATACCGATGCTGGGCACTGCTGACCGTGAGCTTGATAGCTGATCTTTAATCAGTCTGACTATCCCCTCGAAAACTTCCTGCTGATTGGAAAATCTGACCTCGATTTTAGCTGGATGCACATTGACATCCACCTGCTTAGGAGGAAGCGTGAGAAACAGAAAACAGACCGCGTGGCGCTCCCGCGGCAAAATATGATCGCAGCCTTCTGAAATCGCTTTCAGTATAATCGGACTTCGGACAAACCGGCCATTGACATAGGTATACTGACAGGAGCGGCTCGATCTGCTGCTGAAGCTTGCCTGGCCAATGAATCCTTGAATTCTGCACGATCCTGCTTCTCCGTCGATTTCAAGCAGATGATCTAGGATTTCGTAGCCAAAAAGCTGCCCAATGCGCTCTGCTAGAGTCAAGACCTTCGGCATCTGCCAGACGATCTTGCCATTGTGCTTGAAAGTAAAAGAGATCTGATGGTGAGACAGACTCTCTTGCTCCAAAACCTGGGTAATATGGCTAAACTCAACCGAATTACTTTTCAAAAACTTTAGCCGAGCCGGAACATTTTTAAACAGTGAGGAAACCCTGACCATTGTCCCTACTGGAGCCCCAATCTCACAGACCCTGATCAATTTCCCTCCTTCGACCACCACCTGAGTGCCGATCTCGCTTTCCCTCTCCCGGGTGATAATCACCAGTTGAGCCACAGCGGCAATGCTTGGCAGCGCCTCTCCCCGAAATCCAAGGGTGTGGATCTTCTCAAGGTCCTCAGGCTGGCTGATTTTACTGGTCGCATGCCGTTCAAAGGCCAGCAAGGCATCATGGCGCCCCATACCGCATCCATTATCTATAACCTTGATTTCCTCTTTGCCATAGCCTAAAAGGTGGACTTCTATCTGGTCGCTGCCAGCATCAATGGAATTTTCTACCAGCTCCTTTACTACTGAAGCAGGCCGGTCGATAATCTCCCCGGCAGCGATCATATTAACGAGATTTTCCGGCAGGATTTTAATTCTCGGCATATTAGCGGATCTTTCAAGTTTATACGTTACTTAGGCGTGGGTTAATCTTTGGACATAAGAGAATACCCTGCTAAATCAATACCCGAAGGTGCAAATATGGCGATATTGTATTCCTTGCCTTCACCTTCGTTTTTTTCTACCGGCTCGACCCGAACAACAATCCCTTTAAAGGAAATCTTCGAGGGGAGCTGACTATTTTGCTTCTGAGGCAGGAGGAGACTAACTTCAACATTAGTGAAGGGAGGGATATATTGATTCAATTTACAGTATATTCCAAAACAGCTAATATTCTGAGTCTGAGAGCTTTGCGATCCTTTGGCAATGGTGATGGGGAGAGTAACCAGCTCAAGGGGAATCTCTGCGGTGATCCGTTTGGTTGTCCTTCTATCGTTTGATTCAACCATCATAACAACAGCCCTCCGCACTCGGTATTCTCTTCTTGTTGTATGAAGAACTATGTTACATAGTTCGGCTTTTTTTCATAATACAGACGAACTTATCCTCCTGCTTCCCGCACTACCTCCTTAATCAAACAAATAGTATAAAAATTAGAAGGAATTTTTATCTCTTACCCCTATTTTAATGACTGGATGGGTAATGTCAAGCTTTTTCGTGAATCGTCAGATTGAATTAAGGGGAAAACCCTTTTGAAAAAGGGTTTTCCCCTTATAACCCTTTTCCTAAAACTTTAATAACAATAGATATTAAAGTTTTGGGAGGATGGGTTTGAAGGAACCCTTATTCAATAAGGGTTCCTTCAAAAATCTCCGGGTATTGGCGAAATGCCGCGGCAAGATTGTAACAAATATACTCTAAAAAACCGATAAAATTATGTTATTAATTTAAAATTTTATTGCAGAATAAAAGCTTAAAAGTGACAATAAAAATGGCCAAAAGTATAAGGGTTTCTTCCCTTGAAGAGCTTGATCAGGACCGCTGGGATGCCTATGTCTTGGCCTCCCCTCTGTCTAGCATCTACCACCTCTCGGCCTGGAGAAGGGTTCTGGAAACAAGTCTTGGCCACCCTACCTATTACCTCTATGCAGAACAGGGGGGCGAGCTGGTCGGAATCTTACCCCTGGTTCATCTGAGAAGCCTTCTGTTCGGCTCTCGTCTGATCTCCCTGCCCGGCTTCACCTACGCCGGGGTATGTGCCCATGATCCAAATGTGCAGGCAGCCTTGATCAGAGAGGGGATTGAGATCGCCCGATCCTCCGGCGCCTCGCACCTTGAGCTTCGCCAGTCGCAAGGGTATCCGTGGGCGCTTGCAGTCAAACAGCACCGACTGTCTATGTTACTTGAGTTGCCCGACTCAGGCGAAAAGCTCTGGCAGAGATTTTCGGCCAAGCTGCGAAACCAGATTCGGAAGGCTGAGCGGCAGGACCTTTTGGTTTGCCAGGGGAGAGAGGATGAGCTTGATTCATTCTATCAGGTCTTTTCAAGGAACATGCGAGACCTTGGCACTCCGGTTCAGGGAAAAGAGTTTTTTCGGGCTACTCTGGCCGCTTTCCCTCATCAAGCCAGAATCTGGACAGTTTATCATGATTCAGAGCCTATCGCCTCTGGATTAGTTCTTGGCTTTAAGGATACCCTGGAAATTCCCTGGGCCTCTTCATGGCGAAAATACAATTCCTTATGCGCCAATATGCTCCTTTACTGGAAGATACTCAGCTTTGCCTGCGGTGCAGGGTATCGGCTTTTCGATTTTGGCCGCTGCGCACCAGGCTCTGGCACCTATCGGTTTAAAGAGCAATGGGGAGCAAAACCTCATCCCCTATACTGGTATTACTGGCTGCGAGAGGGGGAGAGCCTGCCGGCATTTCATCCAGAAAATCCCAAGTATCGCTTAGCCATCAAGGTGTGGAAAAGAATGCCCCTTGCTCTAAGCCGCCTGATCGGTCCTCTGCTGGCCAGGGACATGCCCTGAAGAAAGAGGATGTTTAGGACTATGTGGACTATGGGGTGGATTCGGCGAACTCATCCTCCGACAGCAGCTCCTATTTCCTTTGGGGAGATTATCGAGGGATGCCGCGGCTGGCTTAGGGCAAGGCAGGCTGCGAAAAGGCTTGAGAAGGAGCTAGCCGAGTATTTCAAGGTGACTGACTGCTGGCTGGTATCTTCGGGCAAAGCTGCCCTGACCCTGATCCTTAGAGCAATGCACAGTCTTCGGCCAGAAAGAGGCTTGGTGTTGATTCCTGCCTATACCTGTTATTCGGTAGCCTCTGCCGTAGTCAAAGCCGGGCTCTCGGTAGCTCTTGGCGATATTGATCCTATGAGTTTGGATTTCGATTATAGTCGGCTTGAGTCTCGGCTGACTGATCAGACGCTGTGCCTGCTAGTCAATCATTTGCTTGGAAAGCCAGCGGATGTAGACCGAGCCTTGCGCCTGGCCAGCTCACGGGGGATATGGGTAGTAGAAGATGCTGCTCAGGCTATGGGTAGCATATTCCAGGGGAAGGCGGCTGGCAGCAGAGCAGATGCTGGCTTTTTCAGCCTTGGCCGGGGTAAGGTAATCTGTGCGGTCGAAGGAGGCGTTATCCTCATCCAAAATCAAGACCTGGCTCCGGCCATACAGCGGGAATATCAGGCACTGCCTGCTTACGGTTTTAGGGAAAATTTGATCCTTTTGATCAAAGCCATAGCCTTGGCCTGTTTTCTGAGGCCATCCTTATATTGGCTGCCTGCTCATCTGCCGTTTCTCAAGCTGGGGCAGACGGAGTTTTCCACTCGATTCGACCTGCGGCGGATTAGCGGCTTTCAGTGCGGCCTGATGCGAAACTGGAGGCGGAAGATGGCTAAACTGAACCGGGCTCGGCTTGAGAGAGTGCAGCGCTACTTTAGACTGCTCAGCAGGCTCGATGGTGAGGCTATATACTTTCCTTTTAAGATTGGCCTTGAGCAAAGAGTAGAAGAGCAAATTCCACTTTTGCGCTTTCCCCTGCTGATGAAAGACCCAAAGCAGCAAGATCTGCTGTATTATCAGGCCAGGCGCCTTGGCTTAGGTCTCAGCCGCCTTTACCCTGACTCGATCGATAGGATCGATCAGCTCAAAGGAAAGTTCAAGCCGGATACCTGCCCGACAGCCCGCAGGCTAGCCAAGACTCTGATCACCCTTCCCACCCACCCGCTGATTTCGCCCGCGGATCAGCGCCGCATCATCCGCCTGATTTGGAACCTATCCGAAAAGTCGGGGCAGCTTTAGCGCTCACCCAGCCATCATGCCTCTTTGGTTTTGGCTTATCTTGATATTGACTATACCCATTTCGAGCCTTTTGGCGTATAATTAAAAATTGATTTTCTCTTATGGTTTGAGGTATGAAGCTTTCCATTATTATTGTAAATTTCAATACGATTTCTTATCTTAAGGATTGTCTTTCAAACCTCGATAGGTTAAACCTTCCCTTTAGGTTTGAAACCATCGTAGTTGACAATGGATCCGTGGATGGGAGCCAAGAGTGGCTGAAGAGGCAAGGCCGATTAAGGTATATCCTTTTGCCTGAAAACATCGGTTTTGCCAGGGGAAATAATCTGGCCATTAGGGAGGCCAAAGGCGAATATATTCTCCTCCTTAACACTGATGCCTTCCCTTGCCGAGGCTCGATAGAGAGGCTAATTGAGTTTCTTGAAAACCATCAGCAGGCGGGCATTGCCGGACCTCGGTTGAGCTTCCCAGATGGCCGCTGGCAGCGAGGATACAATGATCTTCCCTCGATCAAGAAAGCATGCCTGGTTTTAGTGTCCGATCTGCAAAACCTTCTCTATCCTCGAATCTGGCCGATGATCGAAAGACTTGCCCTGATTCTGCGACCACGGCAGGTTGGCTATGTAGATGGCTGCTGTATGATGATCAAAAGAGCGGTTATCGAGCAGATCGGCCCTTTGGATGAGGCGTTTTTCTTCTTTGCTGAAGATGCCGAATTCTGCTATAGAGCCAGGCAGAAAGGTTATGGGGTCTACTATGTGCCAGAGGCGAAAGTGATTCATGTGCGGGGTGGAAGCTTGGCTAAAAAAGATGTGGATATGGCAGTGAAAGCTCGCTGTGAGTCGGAAAAACTCTTTATGGTGAGAGCGTTTGGAGAAAAGAGCTGGCGGCAATACGCGAAGATCATGTATTTCAATTTTCTTATTCGCTACCAGATGGCTAGGATTTTAAACCGGCCATCTAAAAGATATTTTTACGCCGCGCTCGGGGAATTTCAAAAAGAGATTGCCCCATCGAAAATCGCTTAAACTCATTGCTTGAAAAAGATATAAGGGAAGATAATTCCAGCTCTAGGAGGCAAAATCAAAAATGAAGGAAAGATGGCTCGATTTTGGAGTCCAAAGCCTGAGTTGGCAAAAGGTGAAGGGGATTTTTCATCTCTTTAACCCGATAGATCATCTTGCGGCCATTATTCTCCTGGCTGGGCTCGTTCCTCTGCGGTGGTATTGGAAAAGATTTAAGGACAGCGACAGCCTGCCTCAGGCTGATACGGCTGATCCTGCCCATGAGGCTGAGATAACCATTTCTTTGATCTATGATTCCATCCGGGTATCAACTGGCAGGGTAGATGCAGCTTATGATTATCTCATCAGGCTTGAGCAGAGTTTAAATCAGCTACCGCGGGTAAGATCCAAAGTCTTGCTTGTGCCAGAAAAGTTCATTTTAGAAAAAGCCGGCGGCAGGCAAGGGAATAGCTGCGTGTCGGAAAACGCTGCTTCTGCCTGGAAACTCAAACACGCCTTAGCCCGGGCTAGGGAAATCGCCGAATCAGGCTCTCGAATCGCTCATCTTCACTATACGGTCGGAGCCTACCGAAGAGGGCTGGCTATCTATTTTGTTCCTTTTCTGATCCGGTTTTTTAAGCCGCGGCCTCGCCTCCTGATCACCTTTCATCAATTTACCGAGCATAAACCAAGCTCTCTCCTGTTTCGCTCTCTTCTGCTTCTGCTGTGTCTTAGCGCTGATGGATACATTTTCTTGCGGGCCGATCACAGCCGAGACTTTCTTTTTTGGGAAACTTGGTTAAACAAAAATTTCACTATCATCCCATCGCCTTCAAACCTTGAGCCTTTAAATTTTGCTCCCCAAGGGCTTGAGCCTTCAGATCTAAGGCCTCTCAGGTCAAGGCTAACAGCCTGCGGCGGCCACCCACAAGCTTTAACCAGCGGCGGTCCCTCTCCATCTGCTCCCCCTGTCCATTTTGCCAGGGGCAGCCTTTCTCATTTTGGAACAATCCGCCAAGGCAAGGGGCTTGAAACCCTAATTAAGGCCTTTGGGATGGTCCGTGAGAAAAATCCGGCTCTCAAGCTGATCCTAGCCGGCGCCATTGACTCGGCCTATCAGCAAAGACTAATGAAAAGGATTGACCGCTATCGGCTGACGGATTCCATCATCTTTACTGGTCCTTTAAGCCCCGAGGGACTCTATCATACACTTTTGGGCACAATCGTTATCCTCCCCTTCCCTGACGGGGCTTCAACCTACCGGACCAGTCTAATGGCTGCTTTGAGTATGGGTCTGCCAACGATTAGCACCTGGAGCCGAAATACACCGGAAATTTTCAAGGATGGGGAAAATATATTCCTAGCCCACTGCGGCTGTAGTCATGATTTGGCGGCAGTGATAGAAAAGGTACTCTCTTATCCTGAAGAGCGCTTGTATATGGTGGGAATAGCGGGCCAGAGACTCTATCGCGACCTTTTTTCCTGGCCAAAGTGCCAGGCTAAGCATCTTGGCTTTTATCGGAAAATTCTTTCCTGCAATTGTGAATCTTCTTGAAGGTTGAACTTCTTTTATACCTAATTATTGAGACACGTAAGGAGCTATCAACTAAGCAAAAGACTAAGAATAATATGGCGGAGACTCACTAAGTTGATGAAAAATAGGCCTTCGTCTCAGGAATCATCCCCTGCGGCCATGACTAAAACCCGCCGATCTCTTTGGTACAGCGGGCTTCATACTCTAGGTACTAACCTCATCACTACCGGGCTCATGGTGATAGGAGGTATTCTCATTGCCCGAGCCCTTGGCCCTAGTGGTAAAGGCAGCTATGATTTAGTGATAGCTACAACTACCCTACTTGAAGTGATACTTGACTTCTCACTGCAAGCAGGGGTAACCTACGTGGTCGCCCGAGGGGAGGCCGCTCCTGGCTCATTGGCCTTGCGTTTGATGCTGATAGCTCCATGTCAGGGATTGATCGCTGCCGCACTCTTATTCTTTCTCCGAGGTATGGGTTATTCTGCCGCCTTGCTGCCACCGCATATGGGAAACCAAGCCATAATCGCTATTGCCATCTCCCTTACTTTTTTGGAGTTGTCAAATTACTGGCGCGCTATCCTTATTGGTCTTCAGGAAATCATTAAAGTTAATCATCTTGAAGTGATTGTTAGGGCTATGCCTCTTTTTATGATCGGCGCGGCGATCGGAGCCTCGTATTTTAGGCGGCAGCAGGCCTCGGCGCTTGTTTTTGTATGGATTCATGTAACCACACTAATCCTGACCAGCCTCATTCTTTCATATTCTCTAATTCCCTTCTTCTCTCGTGGGAAAACTGGGTTTCGGGAACTTGTGGCCTTTGCTCTTCCCTGCTACCTTGGCAGTCTTAGCCAGTTTCTCAACTATCGTCTGGATGTGTTTATGGTCAGTTTTTTTATCGGCGTCGAAGGCGTAGGACTATATACCCTAGCGGTCAATCTGGCTCAGCTCATCTGGCTAATATCACATGCCGCCGCCAAGGTTTTACTGCCTAAAGTCGCTGCTTCACAAGAGGCAGCCTCTCAAAACGCACGCAGCACAGCTAGAGTCACTCGCCTCATTTTAGTGATAAGTCTAGCAGTGGCTTTATTTTTGTCTGCCTTAGTCCATTTCATGCTTCCCCTTGTCTATGGCGAAGAATTTCGCCGAAGCATAGCGCCATTCTTATGGCTGCTGCCTGGGATCGTGGCTTTTAGCACTGTCCATGTCCTGGCATCGTATATTGCTGGCATCGGCAAACCGCGGATTAACCTATTCATTGCTCTTGCCGGTCTCTTTTTTACTATCATCTTTGATCTTTTTCTTATTCCGCGCTTTGGCATTATTGGGGCAGCCTTAGCTAGCACTATCTCATATTCAATTAGTGCTACTTTAAGTATATGGTTTTTCAAGCACCAATCAGGAATAGATTTTCGAGATATTTTATTTATAACTAAAGAAGATATAGAATCTGCAATCTTATCGCTAGGTGAGCTATATCAACGGATATAATCTAACGGTTATGATCTAAGGCTGTAGGGGGGTGAGTTTTTATCTTTTCCATTAAAAACCTTTCCAGAAAATCTGCGCTTTGCTTCCAGGTAAACCGCTGAATGTTTTGATGTCCGGCTTGAGCAAGCATTATCCTCAAGGCGTCATTTTCCACCAGCCTGATAATATTCCTGGCTAAAGCCTCAGGAGTCTTGGGTGGTGATATCAAGGCAGTCTCTTCATGGACAGCATAATCACGGATCCCGCCATTATCGGTAGAAATAACAGCGCATCCACAAGCCATAGCTTCTGCAGATGGTAAAGCCCATCCTTCAGTCCAGCTTGGACACAGGTAAATACTACTGGCATTATAAATCTGATCTCTAATTACTGCCTGGGGCGGATTTTGGAAATATCGAATCCAGTGGGGTAGTGATAGCGGCCTTCGCCTTGAGCCAAATAAGATCGCTTGAAGCTGAGGGAGCTTGTTTTTAGCTAATTCTAAGGCTTTTATCCCATCGGTTGCTCCTTTCCAATCTAGGTGGGAGTACATCATGGCTACTGTAGGAGGACGCTGGTCAATAGGTTTGACAATTTTAAAAAATTCATGATTTATCCCATTAGGAATATGAATCATCTCCTCTTCCAGTATACCTAAATCTAATCCTTTTTCATAAAGCCATCTAGCTATAACTACCTTGTAGAATGGTGCCCGCCAAGTAGCCTCAACCCTCTCCTTTGGGCCGCTCCACACTTCATAATGCTGAATTAGATAGAATTTTTTTCCCTTGCAGACCAGACACTTAAGAATTATTTCCGCTGTTTGCCAGGAGGTAGCAAATATAACATCAGCTTCAGGGATATGGTGGGGGGCTAGATCAATAACATATATCATCTGAATACGAGGATCTACAAACTGCCAGCCAATTTTTCGCTCACAGAATACATTTCGTAAATAAGTAGCATTTCTCATGAGCAAACGATAACCGTTTTTCAATAAAGATGAATTTCCCTCCCCTGGCAAGCGAGCTAGATGTATAATAACTATCTTGTGCCCACGATCTACTAGCTGGTTAGAATACTCATAGACTACTCTAAAGCCACCCGATGGTTTGCATGGATATCCAGGTAGGATAAATACCACTTTCATATTCTCTTTATTCTCCCGGCAATAATATAGTATTTTCTCCAGGCTAGCTGCATAAGTGGTCCTCTCTCGCTAACAAAGCGCGCAATTTGTGGGCAGACCTAAGGGCCGCTCCTACAATTGATTGGGCAGTTTGATCTGCTCTCGCACTTGGCGAAAGAACCAATGAGCAGCTAGCTTCTGAACTGGCGAAAAGACCACTAAATATATCAAAAATGATAAGAAATCAAAATTAATTTCTTGCTACCGGACACTTTTTTTACTGAGAAAAGCGTCCAGTAGTGAAATCAAGAACAAAGCTAAGAAAAATTAAAGATTGCCTAAGCTTGTGGTTTTGTGGTATTTAGTAAGATTAAATCGGCCAGCCTGCCGATGGCTCTTTAACCATATATATAAGGAGACCTCGTTATTTATGCCGATTAGCAAGGAATTGAAAGCCCTGATCGATTCAACCTGTGATCTTCCTCCCATGCCCCTTGTGGCCAGCAGAATCATATCCCTAGCTTCAGATCCCAATACGGACACCAAGGTTTTGGAGCGGGCGATTCTGGCCGATCAGGCCCTGACTGCCCAAATTCTCAAGATTGCTAATTCCTCCTTTTACGGATGCCTGAGAAGCATCAACACGGTAGCTTCAGCCATTGTCTTGATCGGCTTCAAGGGGATAAAGTCTCTGGCTCTGGCCGCGTCTTTAAAAAGCTTTTATCGGCGAACGAGCTTGGCCGAGAAGATGATCTGGGAGCACTCGATCGCTGCGGCCATTGCCGCTCATGCCCTGTCCAGGCATTTATGCTGCCAGGCCGAAGAGGCCTTCATCGGAGGATTAATACACGATATCGGTAAGACTATTCTGAATAATCAGCGAAACGAGCTTTTCACTGAAATTGTCCAAACGGTTTATAATGAAGAGCTGACCTTTGCCGAAATCGAAAGAGAAAAGCTTGGCTTCACTCATGCTGAGTTAGGCGGCTTGATAGTCAAGAAGTGGAACCTGTCAACAGAGCTAGAAGAGGCAGTTACCCACCACCACAGCCTATCTGAGATCGATCCTCTGGAGGTGGAAATACTAAAATTTGCCGCCCTCTTGAATCTAGCTGATGCCTTGTGCCTATATTTGGGGATTGGCTACCGAAAGCCCAGACAGGATATTGACTTCCAGACCCTCGCCTCGGCTAAGATTCTAAACATCAGCGAGCCAGAGATTCTTCACCTGGCCGAGCTGATTAAGACAAGTTATGAAGCTGAAAAAGATAATTTTTAGCTGACCGATTAAGGGGAAAACCCTTATGTTAAGGGGAAAACCCTTTTGAAAAAGGGTTTTCCCCTTAAAACCCTTTTCCTAAAACTTTAATTAATTATCCCCATTACCCAACCGGTAACAGGACCAAAACCCTAGTCCCTTCTCCTATCCGGCTTTCAATCTTTATCTGGCCATGATGTTTATTGACAATTTCCCGAATTACAGCCATCCCCAGGCCCGTTCCTTCCTCCCCCTTGGTGGTATAGAAGGGGTCAAAAATCCGCTCAAGGTCTTTATCTGCAATTCCACAGCCAGTGTCCTGAACATAAGCCAAAACCAGCCTCCCCTCCTCAGCAATCCCTGTGCCTACTGTCAGAATGCTCCTTTCAGCGGGCTGATCTTTCATAGCCTGCGAAGCATTGATGATCAGGTTAGTAAACATCTGCTTGAGCTGCTCCTTATCGCCCTGAATCAGGGGCAGATTGGGATGATATTTCTGGATAACCTCATGATATTTGATTTGGCCGGTAACTTCCCGCAAAAAATCCAGTGTTTCCCGCAAGACAGCGTTTAGGTCGACCGAGGTGATCAGAGGCGGTTTGGGCTTGCTGATCATCAAAAGATCGCTGGTCATTTTTTTCAGGCGAAGAGCCTGACTTATAATCTGCCGAAGCTCTTCCTCCTGCGGATACTTTGATTCCAAAAGTTCCGCATAGCCTAGGATGCCAAAGAGGGGATTTCTCATCTCATGACCGATCTTGCCAGCCAAAAGACCAAGGGTGGCCAATTTTTCCGATTGGATCAGCTCCCGCTCAAGCCTCTTTTTTTCTGAGATGTCTCTCATGATAATTACATTCCCTCTGATCTTTTGCTCATTATCCAAAAGAGGCGAAACATTGTAGCCAATGGTCCTCTCCCCGAGCTCAAATTCATGAGAGCGGCTAAAATCAGCCTCCTGAATAACCCGACCAACTGCTTGAGCCAGATCCTGGGGAAAGAGCTGATCGTACCTTTGGCCAATAATTTCCGATTTGTTTTCCCCATGCAAGAACTCAAGAGCATGGGTGTTGACCATAGTGATCTTCCCCGAAAGATCTAGGGTGATCAGGCCGCATGAAATACTTTCGATCACATTGTTGATGAAAGCATTGAGCTCCTCTAAAGCCCTGGTCCTCTCTCTAACCTTATCCTCAAGCTCTCTCTGATATTTCAGGGTTTCCTCCTCAAGTCTTTTGCGCTCATCGACCAGCCATTTCTTCTCCATAGCACTGGCTACGGCTCCGCACAATTGCTGACGGTTGATCGGCTTGGAGAGATAATCATACGCCCCCTGCCGTACTGATTCGACCGCTGTATCAATATTGGGCTCTCCAGTAATCATGATGACTGGTATATCCGGAGAGCGTTCCTTAATCATCTTCAGAATTTCAATCCCGCTTGCGCCGGGGAGGATGATATCGCTGATGACCACATCAGGACAACAGGCGCTCAAGCTCTCCTTAGCTTCCGCAAAATTGGCAGCAGTCTCAACCCGGTATCCCTCCTTTTCCAAAATCCTAGAAAAGGTAAGGCGAATTCCTGGCTCATCATCAATCAAAAGAATATCTTTCATATCTTCCTCATTTGGAGCAGGAATCATCAGACTGAGTGAGGATGATCGGCAGCTCGATGGTGAAAGTGGTCCCCTCACCCTCCCTGCTCTCCACCTGGATATTTCCCTGATGATCTTTAATAATCCCGTAGCTTATGCTCAATCCAAGCCCTGTTCCCTTCCCCTCCCTCTTGGTGGTGAAAAACGGATCAAACACTCGGCTTATGTTCTCAGGTTTTATCCCCACGCCGCTATCACGAAATCTGATTTGGATCATGGCCATCTGATCCTTCTGAATCTTCCTAGCTTGAATATTCAATACCTTGTCAAAATCCTCACCGGCCGCTCCGGCCTTTTTCAAGATAGCATCCCGAGCATTAATGATCAAATTTAAAAACACCTGCCCCAGTTGACCGCCCCGGGCACAGATATTTGGCAGACCAGGTTCATAATCCCGCTCAATTCGGATACCATCCCTAGCCAGCCGCCTTTCTATAAATGAAAGCACCTGGTCAATCAGCGCGGGAATGGAAACCTGGCTCTGCTCTTGCGCACCCTGCCGGGCAAAGGTCAGAAGATTTCTGATAATCGTGCTGATCCTCTGGCTGGCCTCAAGGATTCCCTGAACATAGGCATGGATTTGCGTCCCTGGCCCGATCTCATCAAGCAGCAGCTCCGAATAGCCGACAATCACATTCATCGGGTTGTTAATCTCATGGGCCATCCCCGCAGCTAGCTCGCCGATAGAGGCCAGCTTGGATGACTGGACCAATTGAGCCTGAGCCTTCTCAAGCTGCTGATAGGCGCTCTTTAGGGCCTGGGTGCGCTCATTCACTTTTTTTTCCAGGTTTTTCCCCCACTCTCCCAGCTCTTCTTGCGACTTTCGCAAGGCCTGAATCATCCGGTTGAATGAGGAAGCAAGTTGGCCGATTTCATCCTGATTCGTAAGTTGAATGGTTTCTGACAGCTCTCCTTCGGTGGCGATCCGGTTGGCAAACTCGGTAAGCTGCCTGATCGGTTTAACCAGGCTCTGAGGAATGAGAAAGCTGTAGAGTATAGTCAAAAAGATGATAAACAGCGTGGACCAGAGGATGAAATTCTTTGACCATTTGGCTACTTTATAGTATTCACTTTCAAGATCGGCGACCTGATTCATAAAGTGTGAGCGAAGCTGCTCGATCAGCTCCTGAAGCTCTTCCATAGCCGGAACAGTGCGCTGGGTATAGATTTGCCTGGCCTTTCGATTATTTTCGACCCGCTGGTGAACCAGCTCATCCAGCCGGGCAAAATGGGCCCAAAATTCCTCATGGGCCGGCAAAATCTCATGATCATAAAACCTCTTTGCCTCCATCCACCTGCCTTGTTGGGCTAGGCGATATGCCTGACTCAAGGAGCTGTCCAGGCTCTGATGCAGCTTTTGCAGTGATTGGATGATCGCTATCCCCTGCTGATCACTGGCAGAAAAGTTTTGGTATATTTCATTAAACGAGGACAATAGCCCATCAAGACTGGGAAGAGGCTTTTTCCCCTTTTTCTCGATCGCCTCGCCAAGCCCTATCATCTGCACAATGTACCTGCTTCTGGCTACTTCCATCAGGTGAGCTATATCACGTTGGTGGCCAGATCCATAGAGCAGGGAGAGAATCTCCCTGGCCGATTCATGGAGAATATGATGTGGGCGATCGATTCGCGAGTGAATCTGTCTGCTTTTTCTGTCTGGCGGCTCAAATGCTACATACCATTTGCCGAATTCGCACTGATGAGGGTTTAGGCTACCCTGAAATTTCCGATTCAAGAGAAAGGTTTGGGCTAGATCATTCATCCACTTTCGGTGATGACTCACGCTCTCATCCAGGAACATATCAAGAAGCAGCGTCCTGTTTAGTTTCTCTGACAGCCTCTCCATTTTGATAAAAGCACGATAAGAGACCAAGGCCAGAGCGATTATCAAAAGGAGCACGGTCAGAAAACTTATGATTATCTTTTGGCCGAAACTGGTTATCTTCATGATCGCCACGCCTTGTGAGAGAGATTTGCTTTCTTATTCGGAAAATAGAAACTTCTCATCGGTTTGACAAGGCGGTATTTATCGGGCGTTATTTATCGTAAGTTATTTATTCATAACCCATCTGGTCGTAACCCATATGGCTAGTCGTAACCCATCTAGACGGCGCACAGCCCAAGCTACGGTATACAGCCCAAGAGCTTGATAAATCAGGATAATTAATGGATAAATCAGGATGAATAACCAGAATTGATAAGTTGAGTATAAATTTTTTAGAAGTATCTTTGTTCTCTGACCGTAAAGAGATATCAGGAAGGGGGGAAGCGAAGTGAGGAGCTGCTTTCTTTAGCCTGACCAAGAGCAAGAGGCTTTTTTCGTAAAGTGCCAAATACTCTACAAGGTGCCGAATACTTAAAAACTCAACCCAAGAGCTGGCTCTATTAGTTCTATTAGTCTCTATTAGTTCTATTAGTAATGATTAGTAATGAGGCAGCTTAAGGCGATCAAAGAATCATAAGGAGATAGAGCGCGTCATAAGGAGACAGAGCGCGAGGCGGGGAGCTATCTATGATTGAGGATGCAGATCTTATCCTGGAGTTTTGTACAGAGGCCAAGGAGCACCTTGATAATCTTGATCTTGCTCTTTTGTCCCTGGAAGAGAAACCTGAAGACAAGGAGGCGATCAACGCAGTTTTCCGGCCAATCCATACCATCAAAGGGATGGCTGGATTTTTCAATTTCGTGGCTATCGGCAAACTGACCCATGTGGCGGAAAGCATTCTGGTTTCAGCCAGAGACAAAGGGATTGTCCTGCGGCCGGTGGTCATTGACATGCTCTTTGAAACTGTGGATGTGCTTCGAAAATTGATCGACATTATCCAGAGTGAAGTAAGTGGCGGGGTTCTTTCCTCACAGGATGAAGTGCCGCCTGAGGTAGCCCGGCTAGTCAGCCGACTTGAGCTGGCCTCTGGAAATGAGGGTTTCGGGGAAGAGGGCGAGAAAAAGCTTGGTGAAATCCTGGTTGAGCAGGGAGCCATAGGTGAAGAGGATGTCGAGGAGGCTCTCAGAAAGCAAGCAGAAGAGGATGCAGGCAAGATCGGTGAGGTATTGATCCGATCTGGCAAGGCCAAGCCCCAGGATGTGGCCAAGGCTATCCGGGAGCAGAAAAACTTAAAAGCTGGAGAAAGCCGCAAGCCCAAGGCCGAGGAGGGGATCAGGGTCAGCGTGGAGAAGCTGGACAGCCTGGTCGATCTTGTCGGCGAGTTGGTAATAGCTCAGATTCAGGTGGCTAGCAGTGAGGTTCATGATCAAAAGCTAAGTAAAAATATTGCTCAGTTGAGCAAGATTACCCGAGAGCTACAAAATCTGACCATGTCGATGCACATGCTGCCGATTCGGCCCCTGTTTCAGCGAATGGAGAGACTGGTGCGGGATGTAAGCCGCAAGGCTGGTAAACTGGTCAGGGTTACCTTGCGGGGGGAGGAAACCGAGCTGGACAGGCAGGTAATTGATACCCTGGCTGATCCCCTGGTCCATATGTTGCGCAATGCGGTAGATCACGGGATTGAGTCTCCTGAGGAGCGGGAGGCTTGCGGGAAGGACAAAACAGGAAATATTTACCTTGAAGCCAGGCATGAGGCAGGAAATATTGTCATTGAGGTCAGGGATGATGGCCGGGGGCTATCTGAAAAAAAGATCTTTGATAAAGCACGGCAAAGGGGGTTGGTGGTCGAAGGTAAGGAGTATTCACGGGATGAGATTCTCAATTTTATCTTTCAGCCTGGCTTTTCTACGGCTGAAAAGATCACCGATATTTCAGGCCGCGGGGTAGGAATGGATGTGGTCAAAAAAAAGATCGGATCTTTGCGCGGTGTGATTTCTATGGATACCAAGGAAGGTGAAGGAACCAGATTCAACATCAGGCTTCCGCTGACCATGGCCATTATTGACGGTATGCTGGTTCAGTCAGCAGGAGAGCGGTACATATTCCCTACCTATTGCATCGAAGAATCCCTAAAACCCCAAAAAGAACAAATCGTCATCTGCCATAATCGGGGAAAGGTACTGCATCTTCGGGATTCAATCATTCCCCTGATTGATCTTGACCGGCTTTTGGGCATGAGCACATCGGCCAGGCGGCGAAAAGGGCCTTTCGAAGACTCAATCGACGAGTGTTCCGAAGACTCGATCGGCAGCGAGCGCGCAGAGGGGCTAGTCATGATCATTCGGGATGGGTCAAACAGGATCGGTTTTTTTGTGGATAACCTCATAGGTCAACAGCAGGTGGTTATCAAATCACTTGGCGAAGCCTTTCAAGGGCTTCAGGGGGTCTCGGGCGGGGCTATCCTGGCTGATGGTCGGGTGGGGTTGATTTTGGATGCTCATGGATTGCTTGAATATTATTCTACCCACTATCAGGGGGGATGAGACGCATAAGTGCCCGACCATAAGGGTTGATAACTTGACATAATGACACATAATGACGCCAAGCCCATGGACAAGTGAAATAATTATCCTAACCAGGAGGTTATAACATGATTGGTCGCTTAATAGAGAATAGCTGGCCATAATAGAAAATAGCTTGGCCATAGTGGAGGGAAATAGCTGGCTGGCCGCAGCCGGCCAATTTTTCAGAAAGAGGGGGTGCACATAAATTATGCCGGAAGCACTGCTAGAGAAGAATAATCAGACTTTGGCGGCAAGAGAGGGGAAATATTTAACCTTTACCCTGGCTAATCAAGAGTATGGACTAGAGATTGTGAAGGTGAAAGAGATTATCGGTGCGATGGAAGTTACGGCTGTTCCGCAAACCCCTGCTTATGTCGAGGGAGTCATCAACCTGCGAGGAAAGATCATCCCGGTGGTTAATCTGCGGCTCAAGTTCGGCATGGAATTTTTAGAGCACACTGACCGAACCTGCATCATTGTTGCCGAAATCAAGGGAAGATCAGGGTCAATACCGATGGGCATGGTCGTTGATTCGGTCTCTGAAGTCATCCCCATTAGAAGGGAAGAGATGGAGGAGACACCTAATTTTGGAGTAAAACTGGACACAGAGTATATCATGGGCATGGCCAAAGTCAAAGGCAAGGTAATTATTTTGTTGGATATCGATCAGGTTCTAAATGTCGATGGCCTGCTCCTGATGGAGAATTTAAAATCAGAACCGGATAAGGGAGAGGATGCTGGTGGTGATTATGCTGAAGAGGAGGAGCAATGATGCTTGACACTATAGGAAAGAGAATTTGGGTTGGATTTGGGGTTATTCTGCTGCTTTTGTCGATTTTGGGTGGGATCAGCTTCTATGCTATCAATAGAATGGGGTATCTTGATAAGGCCAACAAAATCGTCCAGGAAAACGCTGCTCTCCTTCACGAGGCGGAAAGAGATCATTTAGCCTGGCTCAATGAACTATCCTCTCTTTTTTTGAAAAAAGAGGTCGGCAGACTAAATATTCAGACCGATGATCATCAGTGTAAATTCGGAAAATGGCTCTATGGTCCAAAGGCTGAAGAAATGGCCAGGATCGATCCTGAGATCGCTCGGCTGCTGGGAAAAATCAAACAGCCTCATCAGGAGCTTCATAGTTCAGCCAAGCAGATTGAAAACTTATATATAAAATTCGATTATAAAATCGATGCCCTGCTGGCAGAGCGATGGATAGAGCACTTGAGGTGGGCTAATGAGCTTAGAGATTATCTTGTGAGCGGGAAAAGATTTACCGGTTCAATAAATCCTCAGCAGTGCGCTTTCGGCCAATGGTATGCAACCTTCCAGACAGAAGATCCAAAGCTCAACTCCCTGTTTGGTAAATGGGCCTCCCCCCATGAGACTGTTCACAATTCAGCCCGTAAAATCATTGAGGCTTATGAGAGCGGGGACAGGAGCAAAGCTATGAGCATATATGAGCAGGAAACCCTGCCTGCTCTTAATCAGCTCAGCCTATGCTATCAGGAGACTATGGACTATATTGATCAGATCGTGGATAAAAATAATCAGGCGATTCAGGTTTTTCAGGATTTAACCCAGCAAAACGCTGAGCAGGTTCTCGGATACCTGACCCAAATTGAAGGTATCCTGGAGAAACATCAAAAATCCTTCCAGAATCAGTATGACTCTTTTTCCTCATTTATTCATAAATTCATGCCTATAACCGCTCTGCTGACCCTGACTATCGGCGGTCTGATTGCCTTTCTTCTGTCTCAGAACATCATTGGTCCCTTGCGGCGAATCATCTCTACCCTGTCCAATGGAGCTCAGCAGGTGTATTCTGCCTCCGAGCAGATCTCTTCATCCAGTCAGCAGTTGGCTGAAGGGGCCTCGCAGCAGGCTGCCTCTTTGCAGGAGACCTCAGCCTCTCTTGAAGAGATCACCTCTATGACCAAAAATAACGCCGACCATGCTCACCAGGCTAATCAACTAATGCAGGAAACTAGGAACGTGGTTGAAGAGGCCAGCCAGTCGATGAAGGCTATGGATCAATCCATGAGTGAGCTTTCTACCTCAAGTGAGGAGATCGGCAAGATCATCAAGACTATTGATGAGATCGCTTTCCAGACTAATCTTTTAGCTCTCAATGCCGCGGTTGAGGCAGCCAGAGCGGGTGAGGCTGGCAAGGGGTTTGCCGTGGTGGCTGATGAGGTCCGCAACCTGGCCCAGCGAGCGGCCGAGGCAGCCAGAAATACCTCTAGCATGATCGAAGATGCGGTCCACAAGATAAATGAGGGATCTAATCTGGCCAAGCGCACCTTTGAGGCTTTCGAGAAGGTAGCCGCAAGTGCCGATAAGGTGGCTGGTCTGGTCAGCGAGATTGCGGCTGCCTCTAAAGAGCAGGCGCAGGGGATCGACCAGGTCAATATAGCTATCAGCCAGATGGATAAAGTAACTCAGCAAACCGCGGCTAGCGCTGCTCAAGGAGCAGCTTCGGCTGAGAAGCTGCATCTTCAGTCCGAAAGCCTTAAGGCAATGGTGGCTGACCTAACCAGGGTTGTTGGTGCCAGCAGCAAGGGGCAGGAAATCATCCTGGCTGTCGATCAGACCTCCACTGCCCGGCTTCCCAGGATAGCCGGTGTCGAAAGAGGCATGGTTGACAGGAGAGCAAAGAGTCAGGCTACTCCAAAGGGTGGGAGGGTGGTCAAACCAGAGCAGATTATCCCCCTGGATGATAATGACTTTACGGATTTCAACGGCTAGGCAGCCCTCGCGGCTTGACCTCGGCCAGAAGCCAGCGACAACTATAGCCAGCTATAACCGAGAAGCCAGCGACAATTATATCCAGCGATAACTAGCGATAACAACTAGCGATAACTATGGATGAGCGAACCTTTCGCCAATATGCATCCTTGATCTATGCTCACAGTGGGATCAACCTTGGTGAGAGCAAGAAAGAGCTTTTGCGGGCTCGGCTGTCTAAACGGATGCACGAGGTAGGGATCTCTAACTACCAGGAGTATTATGAGTACATAGTCAGGGATCCAAAAAAGGAGGAGCTGGCCTCTCTTTTGGATGTCATCTCGACCAATGTTACTGGTTTCTTTAGGGAAAAGGACCACTTTGATTTCCTGGCCTCAGTGCTTAAGGAATGGTGGCAGGCTGGTCAGCGGAAGTTTCGCTTCTGGTCTGCTGGATGCTCAAGCGGGGAGGAGCCCTTTTCGCTAGCTATTACCATTCTTGAGACCCTGGGAGGGGAGAGATTCCTGGATGCCAAAATCCTGGCTACGGATATCTCAAAACAAGTTTTGAGCAAAGCAAGGCGAGGCATCTATGAAAAGAGAAACCTGGCTGGCCTTCCGGTTCAAGAGAGCAAATATTTTCAACCTGCCGGAGAGGGTCTGGTGGAAGTGCAGGAATTTGTCCGAAAAATGGTTGTTTTCAATTATCTCAATCTCCAAGGGCCAGAATATCCCTTCCGAGGGCCGCTTGATGCCATTTTTTGCCGCAATGTGATGATTTATTTCGACGAGCAGGGCCGCAGGAAAATAATCGACCGCTTTCATCGCCTGCTCAAGGATTCGGGATATTTGCTGGTTGGACATTCAGAAAGCCTGCTTGGTTTGGCTAGTGGATTTCGGTATGTTCAACCCTCTATCTACCAAAAGGTGTAAGGTAAATGCTTCTTTCGCTAAGTGCGTAACACAAGTGCGCAGCGGATCAATTAAGTATCAATTGTAGGTGCGGATAAGCTAATTGCAGGGGCGGACCTTTGTGCCCGCCCAGCTTGCGCACTTTATTAGCGAAAAGAGCAGTAAAGATTTAAGGTGTAACTACCAGTAAAGATGTAAGGTTGTAGGTATTTAAGGTATTAAACAACGCTCAAGGATTGTTCGATTTGAAGAAGGATAAACCGGAAATCTCTCTTTTGAGGCGATAGAAAGAACACAGTGGACATGCCTCAAGGCTGAAGCACACGAGAAAGAAAAGATTATGGATATTCCAAACCGAGAGCCCATCAATTACTTTCTGGAACCTGGCTGTCTGTATCTAGCCACTCAGCCTGCCCTCATTTCTACGGTCCTCGGATCATGTGTCTCGATCTGCCTGTGGGATAGGCGAAAGAGAATCGGAGGGATGAATCATTTTGTTTTGCCAAGCTTCCAAAGCCATCAAGAGGCAAATACCCGCTTTGGCAACGTGGCTACCCCTCTGCTGATCAAGATGATGCAGGAGGAGGGCTCCGTGCTGGCTGATCTTGAGGCTCAGCTCTTTGGTGGTGCTCGGACAGTGCGAAACATTTCAGCCAACATTGGCCGGGAGAACGTAGCCATGGCCCGCAAGATTCTAAGCCATTTTGGGATTCCGATTATTTCCGAGGATGTAGAGGGCCAACTAGGACGAAAGATCGTTTTCAATACCCTAAGCGGAGAGGTTGTGGTTTTGAAAGTCAAACAGCTACGAAGATCAGACTGGAGCCATCGGTAATGAGAAAAATCAAAGTTCTGATTGTTGATGATTCAGCAGTGGTACGGACCATTCTGGCCAGAGAGCTGGATCGTGATCCACAGATCGAAGTAGTGGGGACCGCTCCTGACCCTTATGTGGCTCGCGACCTGATCGTTCAGTTGCAGCCGGATGTTATTACCCTTGATATTGAGATGCCTAGAATGGATGGTCTGGCTTTCCTGCGCAAGCTAATGCATTATTATCCACTACCGGTGATTGTGGTTAGCTCTCTGGCTGAGAAGGGAAGCTCGGTAGCTCTCGAAGCCCTTGAGTTGGGCGCGGTTGAGGTCATTGCCAAACCCGGAGCATCCTATTCGATCGGTGATATGAGTGAGCAGTTAGCTGATAAAATTAAAGCAGCGGCCTGGGTTGACATGAAATCCTGGCTGGCCAAAAAAGCTAAGAGTCCCGCCCTTCAGTTTGTGGCCCCACGAGCTTTGAGCAAAACCACAGACCGGATTATAGCTATCGGGGCCTCAACCGGAGGCACAGAAGCAATTAAAGAAATCCTGACCCGATTGCCTCCAGGAGCGCCGGGCATAGTCATCGTTCAGCATATGCCAGCCAATTTTACCCGCACCTTTGCCGAGCGGCTCAATACCTTGTGTCGTATTGAAGTCAAGGAGGCCCAGAGCGGAGATTCAGTTATTGCGGGCAGGGCCTTGCTCGCTCCTGGCAACTACCACATGCTCCTTCGCCGCAGCGGATCGAAATACTCGGTGGAGATTAAAAGCGGCCCCCTGGTTCATCATCAGCGGCCTTCAGTGGATGTGCTGTTTGAGTCAGTGGCCGAGTCAGCCGGACCAAACGCCATTGGGGTGTTGCTGACCGGTATGGGAGCTGACGGAGCTGAGGGGCTCTTGAAGATGCGGCAGGCAGGCGCCCATACTATTGCTCAGGATGAGGCTAGCTGTGTGGTTTTTGGCATGCCCAAGGAGGCTATCAAGCGGGGAGCAGCTGAAAACATCGCCCCGCTCTCAGAAATCAGCCAGCTTATTCTGAGCTAAGTGCCTGACCAGAAAGGTTTATAACTTGACATAATGACGTAGCAGTGGACGACAAGTGAAATCATTATCCTGGCCAGGATGTTATAACTCATATTATGTTTGGTCGCTTAGGATACGAAAACAGTGAGCTAGGGTACAAAAACAGTGAGTCAGGGTGAGAAAAAAATAGTAGGCGGCTTTTGTATGTATATGCTTTTAATCTCTGTTTTTCAATAAGTTATTTCTTCTCACCTATACAATTCGTATCTTAATTAGTAATTATCCTTGGCTAACAAGTGCACAGATGTTCCCCATGTTGAAAAAATAATGTTGAAAATATAAAGGGGAGGAGAGAAAATAAAGAGAGAAGAAAGTT
>JAILZY010000004.1 GCA_023512255.1 bacterium
GTAACTTTCTTCTCTCTTTATTTTCTCTCCTCCCCTTTATATTTTCAACATTATTTTTTCAACATGGGGAACATCTGGGGTAATATCCTCAAGATTGTCGATGGGTGTACCTACAATGTAGAGGGTACCTGTTTTCTCTTCTTCCATACTCCGGCGGTCTAGCTCCTTGAATTTAAGCTGCCAGTTCTCTGAGCTACCCTATGGGCTTTGGCTACTCTTAAGGGAGTAATATTTTCAAAATTTCCTTAAATTTACTGAGAGATTCAACTTTAGCTGTTTTTCTCAAGAGTCTCCGTAGGGTCTCTAATTCATCTATTTGCTTGATTGATTGGACAAGCTCAGCAGGAACTAGGCCAAACCGCTCTTCAAGGAACTCGATAATCGCCAGTTGCATAGCCTCCCTAGCCCCTTGTTGGATTCCCTGTTGGATTCCCTGTTGCATTCCTTGTTGCATTCCTTGTTGCATTCCTTTTTCAATACCCTGCTGAATTGCTTTCTCGGTTGCCTCGTCAATCCATTCCTGGACAATATCAGCTTCCCTGATCATAGCTATTTCCTCCTTAAAATATTCTTTGACCCACTGTTCTTTAAAATAATGAAAAGCCAAGGTCATAGCCATAGATAAAAGATTTGCTCTCTCTTTATCATCCTCAACCTGTCCGATCAGCTCTTTTTCCTTGCGTAACAACTGCTCATCGGGATGATCGGCTATCAGAATCAAAAAGGGTGCAAGCTCTTTCCTCTTTCCGCTCTCAATCTCTTGCTTATACTCCCATAGTCGTATGGTTACAAAGCGGTATTGATTAGAACACCCGTGCAGACTGACCTCATAGCTGTCCTGAACTTCGCTTCTGGTCAGATAGAGAATAACCCCAACTACTGGAAGGTCTGTGTCCCCATGAAGGAGAGCACATTTAATAAAGGCACTCTTTAATGCTTCACGATTAGGCTTGAGCTGAAATTCAAAGATGAAATATCCCTCCTGACCATCGCCATTGACCACCCGCCAGGCATAATCGCATCTCATCTCAGGCAGATTAAGTTCAGGGTTTTCAACCACAATTTCCATCCCTTCGATCTCAGCAGGATCAATTAGCAGGCTGAGGAAAATCTGAGGATGATGCTTGGCCAGAATCTTAAGACTACGATCATACAGATTAACCTTCTTGGGCATTGCTTCTTTCATGACATCCTTTTGTGATGAGAGAGTAGAAATATGCCTTGATTGTTGATAACTTCCAGCCCCTTAGTACTTTATAGTATAATTATACACTAATTTAATCTACACTGCCTTATTTAAATTCGCTACTTGACAGTTTTACTGAACCTTACCCCACACAGAATAGAAGTAAAATAGACTTAATATGAAAAATTCACGCTTGACAACTACCAGCCTCATCGTTCATTATGAACAAAACAAAGCTCTATCCAAAAGAAGCTCATAGCAAATCATGAGCAATTGATATTACCCCTGGGACACTTCTAGGTTGATAAACTGAAGATGAGATATGATCATGATAGGTAAATTAAAACCCATTTTTTCTCTCCTAACAGCGACCTTGATTGCTCTTAGCTTTGCTGGCTGCTCCCCTCGCCTCCCCCTATTTTCTCACCAGACCCAGGCTGGCCGCGATCAGTCAGCCAGAAAGCCTTTCTTTGGCCCCTGGCCACGTAATTTAGTCTTAATTACTATCGACACCCTCCGGGCCGACCATCTTGGATGTTATGGAAACCAGACAATCCAAACCCCGGCCATAGATACTCTGGCCAGCCAAGGGATTCTGTTTCGCCAGGCCTTTAGCCCGGTTCCCCTTACTTTGCCGGCTCATGCTTCTATCCTGACCGGTCTTTATCCGCCAGTGCATGGCCTTCGGGACAACGGCTATTTTATCCTCGACGATAGATATAATACTCTGGCCGAAATTCTCAAGGAGCAGGGCTATGCCACGGCGGCTGTAGTAGCTTCTTTTGTCTTGAATTCCCGCTTTGGTTTGGCTCAAGGGTTTGATTTTTATGAGGATAACATTGCTCCTGATCCAAACCGCAGCGACCCTTTCCGCTACGAGCGCAAGGGCGATGAGGTATTAAGGTTAGCCAAAGACTGGCTGAAGCAAAAAGGCGGGACGAAATTCTTCCTCTGGCTGCACTTTTACGATCCCCACGATCCCTATGAGCCGCCAGAGCCCTACAGAAGCTCCTATGTCCAAGAGCCCTATGGTGGTGAGATCGCCTATACCGACAGCTGCATCGGACAGCTCCTGGCCATCCTGGATGAGCTAAAATTGCGGGACAATACCCTGCTAGTGATAACCTCCGATCACGGAGAGGGGCTTGGAGAGCATGGCGAAAAAACTCACGGTGTTTTCATCTATGATACTACCCTTCACGTTCCCCTAATTATCAGCCATCCAAGGCTTGACCTGAGGTCCACATCCCTGGATTTTCTGGTGCGCACGATTGATATCCTGCCAACCACCCTAGGTCTTCTTGGTTTGGCTGAGCCGGGCAGAAGCTATGGGCAAGGGGTAAATCTGCTGCCTTGGCTTATTGATGACAAGAAGCCTTCACCTAACTTGCAGCTTTATGCCGAATCCCTGTATACTAAATTGAACTTTGACTGGGCCAGCCTAACAGGAGTGCGGACCAGTGAGTTTAAATATATCAGAGCGCCTCAACCAGAACTCTATCGGATTGGCTCTGATCTGAAAGAAGTGCACAATCTTCTCCTTGAAGAGCCTAAGCTAGCTAGCAGGTGGGAGAAGGAGCTTCAGGAGATGGAAAAAGGCTTTGCCGCTGTCCGATCAGCGCAGGGAGTGGCTAGATCTAAGGTGGTAGCTGACCAGGAGATCCGCAGGCGACTTGAAAGTCTTGGCTATCTGTGCGCTCCTCGGCAGGAGAAGCCGCGTGATAAGAGCAAATCTAACCGCTCTTCCCCTGATCCCAAGGATATGGTCCAGGTTCTCGAATCTTTGGATCAGGGCCAGATCTTGTATGCCACAGGGAAACTGGAAGCAGCGGCTCAGCAGTTTGAAAAAATTCTCACCCTAGATCCAGGGAATATCTTTATCCACTACCTGCTTGGAGATGTTTACAGTCGACAGGAGCACTACCACAAGGCTCTTGACCATTATCTGGCTGTGCTCAAGGAGCAGGAGGATTACCTTGAAGTGCACAACAAGATTGGCTCGGTCTATGACCACCTGAATGACTATGAGCGGGCCGCTCAGCACTTTCATAAAGCAGTCGCTTTGCACCCTGATCAGCCGCGGGCTTATAGCAACCTTGGGATCATCTATATCAAAACCAATCGACTGCCCGAGGCGGAAGAGGTCTTACTCCGGGCCCTCACCTTGAGCCGAAAGCAAGATGATGATCAGGAGATGGCCTTCAGCCTGCGCTGTCTGGGAGATGTCCGACTGCGGATGAACGATGAGGAAAAAGCCAAGGAATACTATCAGCAAGCACTCAGGATTAGACCCTCTATGGTCGAGGTTTACCTTGAGCTGGCCAGATACTACACCAGCCAAGGGCGCTATGCGCTGGCTATTCCTCAGTGGGAGCAGGTAATTATGCTCTTGCCCCAGGATGCCCAGGCTATGTTTGCTCTAGGGCATTGCTACCTGTTGACTGGAGACCGGCAGAAGGCCGCACGACTTTTTCGACACTGTCTCCAGATTCAGCCTGACCATGCTCAGGCGCGGTGGCTTCTTGAAGAGCTGGAGGGGAAATGAGGAGCTAGTCAGTGAAATTAATTCAATAATTAAATTAATCAAAATTTAGTAATTAATTAAAATAAGAACCAAAAAATTAAACAACAAACAAATTTGAGGTATCACCTATGATTGATCGATACACCCTGCCCAGAATGGGGAAACTCTGGGAACCACAGAATCGGTTTGAAACTTGGCTAAAGATTGAAATCTGGGCTGTTGAGGCTTGGGCAGAATTGGGGAAAATTCCTCATGAAGCAGTGGAAAAGATCAAAAAAGCCGCTCGATTTGACCTAGCCCGAATCCAAGAAATTGAGCAGGAGGTCAAGCATGATGTTATTGCCTTTGTAACTGCGGTCTCAGAAAATCTAGGGGATGAGTCTCATTATCTCCATATGGGGCTTACCTCTTCCGATATCTTGGATACTGCCCTGGCTATGCTGCTGGCTGAGGCAGCCGATATCCTGATTGAAGATGTAACCAGTCTTCTGACCGCTCTTGAGCACAAGGCCTGGCAGTACAAAGATACACTTATGATTGGCCGCTCTCATGGGGTCCACGCCGAGCCTATCACCTTTGGTTTGAAAATGGCCCTTTGGTATGCTGAAATGAGGCGGAACCTGAGGCGCATCCAGCAAGCTCGAAAAACGATTGCTGTGGGCAAGATTTCGGGTGCGGTGGGCACCTTTGCCAATGTTCCCCCTGAGGTTGAAGCCATTGTCTGCCAGAAGGCAGGCTTGAGGCCAGCGGCTATATCCACCCAAGTGATTCAGCGGGACAGACATGCAGAATTTTTTACCACTTTGGCCATCATTGGGGCCAGCATCGAGAAGATGGCCACTGAAATCAGGCATCTTCAGCGCACCGAGGTGCTTGAGGCCGAAGAGGCTTTCGGCAAAGGACAAAAGGGCTCATCAGCTATGCCCCACAAGAAGAATCCGGTCGTCTCAGAGCAGATGTGCGGTCTGGCCAGAATCCTGCGGGCCAATGCCATAGCCGCTATCGAAAACGTACCCTTGTGGCATGAGCGAGATATTAGCCACTCCTCGGTTGAGCGAATCATAGCCCCGGACAGCACTATCTTGCTCGATTATATGCTAAACACCATGAGCCGGCTAATTGAAAACCTCCAAGTCTATCCAGATAGAATGCGAAAGAATCTTGAGCTGACTCAAGGGTTGATTTTTTCACAGCGGGTTTTGCTTGAGCTTGTAGCCAAAGGGGTCCTGCGCGACGAGGCCTATCGGATGGTGCAGCAAAATGCCATGAGGTGCTGGCAGGGTGAGGGCAGCTTTCAAAATCTTTTGAGCCAGGATCCTGACATAAGCCGTTATCTTACGCCGCAAGAGCTTGCAGCTTGCTTTGATGTCTCATATCATTTAAAATATATCGATATCCTGTTTCATCGGGTTTTTCATGAGCAGGAGATGGATTGATTCTTTATGGATTGATTCTTTTTAGATTTTTTCAAGACAAAGAAGGGAAGGAAGAATAATGGAAAAAAGAGAAAAGCTCTATGAGGGCAAAGCCAAGATCCTCTATGCGACCGATGATCCAAATTTGATTATTCAATATTTCAAAGATGATGCCACTGCTTTCAATGCTCAGAAGAAGGGCACTATCGTCGAGAAGGGAATCTATAATAATCGGATCTCAAGCCATATTTTCAAACTTCTAGCCCAGGAGGGAGTTGCCAGCCATTTCGTGCAGCATCTGTCCGATCGGGAAATGTTGGTTAAGCGGGTAAATATCATTCCGGTAGAGGTTGTAATCAGAAATCGAATTGCCGGAAGTCTGGCTAAGCGGTTTGGTCTCGCTGAGGGAGGAGTATTATCTCGTCCGATCTTGGAATTTTACTATAAAGATGACGCTCTTGGGGATCCGATGATCAACGAGGATCACATTGCTGTCTTTGAGTTGGCAAGCCAGAAGGAGATGGAGGAAATCAAGAAAATATCCCTTTCGGTTAATACCTTTCTAAAGAGCTGGTTTCAGGAGATTAGAATCTCCCTGGTTGATTTCAAGCTCGAATTCGGCAGATACGATCATCAGGTCCTTCTGGCTGATGAAATTACCCCTGACGGCTGCCGGCTGTGGGATATTGAGACCGAGGAAAAGCTGGACAAGGATCGCTTCCGTCGAGATCTTGGCCAGATTGAGGAAGCCTATCGGGAAGTTTGGCGGCGGATCAGTGAGCACTCAGCAAAATGATCACAGCGGTCAGCGAGAAGGCAGCAGCAGGCCATCATATGGCAGGAGGCTCATCGTACCGGAGGGGAGTTTGAAGGAATACTGTGGTTTGGTTGGCATTTATGGGCATCCCGAGGCGGCACGGCTGGCTTATCTAGGGCTGTATGCTCTTCAGCACCGAGGACAGGAGAGTGCAGGAATCATCTCGTGGGATGGCCATGAGGTAAGGGCAGAGCGAGGTATGGGCCTTGTGGCCGAGGTATTTACCGAGGGGCAACTTGACCGGCTGGCAGGAGATGTGGCTCTTGGGCATGTGCGATATTCTACTGCTGGAGACAGCAGTCTCAACGAGGCCCAGCCTCTGGTGGTAAGGTATAGCGGCGGATTTATGGCCGTAGGCCACAATGGCAATATTGTCAATGCCTTGGAGATTAGAGCACACCTAGTGGAGGAGGGGTCTATTTTCCAATCCACCTCAGACAGTGAGGTAATTGTTCATCTCATAGCCCGCTCACGACAAAAGAGCTTTGCCGACCGCATCGTCGATGCCTTATCCAAAATTAGGGGCGCTTATTCATTATTATTTCTCAAAGACGACGAACTAATCGCCATCAGGGACCCTTACGGTTTTCGGCCTCTGGTGTTGGGGAAACTTGCAGACTCATCCTGGGTAATAGTCTCAGAGACCTGCGCCCTCGATCTGATCGAGGCTCGGCTTGTCCGGGAGCTAGATCCTGGCGAGATGCTGATCATAAACCGCCAGGGAATAGTCAGCCACAAGCCCTTTGCCTCTCAGCCGCAGAGGTTTTGTGTGTTTGAGTATATCTATTTTGCCCGACCTGACAGTGTCCTTGGAGGACGCAGCGTTCATGCGATTCGCAAAGAGCTTGGCCGACAATTGGCTAGGGAGACAAAGGTTGAAGCTGACCTGGTTATTGCCGTACCTGATTCTGGGACCAGCGCGGCCCTTGGATTTGCCGAGGAGTCAGGTATAGCTTATGATCTTGGCCTGATTCGAAATCGCTATGTAGGCCGCACCTTTATTGAGCCTCGCCAGTCTATACGTCATTTCGGAGTCAAGGTTAAGCTTAATGCAGTCAAAGATGTCCTCTGTGGGAAGCGGGTAATTATCATCGACGACTCTCTGGTTCGAGCTACCACCAGTCGCAAGATTGTGAAAATGATTAGAGCTGCTGGAGCTACCCAGGTCCATCTGCGGATCGCTTCTCCTCCGATGAGATATCCTTGCTACTATGGAATCGATACCCCAACCCGCAGGGAGCTGATCGCCTCAACTCATTCAGTTGAGGAGATCTGCCGCTACATCACCTCTGACAGCCTTGCCTATTTGAGCATCGCAGGGATGAAAAAGGCTATTGATCCGGCTGCTGATCCTAAGGAGGAGGAAAATATCTGCCTGGCCTGCTTCACAGGCGACTATCCTATTTCCTTCCCAGGGGAGGAAATCATGCAGAGTGCTCGATATCGAGAATGAATAAGGACTGTTTTCCAATCATTATTGTAGCTGCCCTGTATGCAGAAATCCAAGGATTAATCAGCCATCTAAAGAGGGTCTCATCCTGGCTATGGGAGGGTGAGTACGCAGGATGGGGGCTTCGGGTCATAAAGACAGGCGTTGGCAGGAAGATGCTCCAAAAAAACCTCAGCCGGGCTTTGCTTGAGACTCATACCTCTTTGGTTATCAATATCGGCTGGGCCGGAGCGCTTCAGCCGCACCTTGAGGTCGGCTCGATTGTGGCTGCCCGGGAGATTTACGACCTCTCAGGTGAGGTCTCAGGTTTGGGTGATGCGGGTGGCATATCGGCGAATGCGGGCGGTATATTGAGCAATGAGGGTGGCGCATCGGGTGATGTGGGTGGCCTGGTGCCGCAGCCTTGTTTAACCCTGGCTGATTCTCCGCTGCTGGGTGTGCTTTCGACCCTTGACAGCGTCAGCTTTGGCACCTTTCTGACTGTCGATTATACGGCCGATGTAGAGAAAAAACATAGCCTTCACCAGCGCTATCCCCAGGCCCTGGCCCTCGATATGGAGTCGTTCCATGTGGTCGAACTCTGCCACAGGCAAAAGGTGCCAGCTCTGATCCTGCGGGCAATTTTAGATCCGCTCTCTCTCCGGCTGCCAGCTCGATGGAGAAGGGATAAGAGCAGTGAGGATAATACCGACTCTTATAAAAGACTTTATGGTCTGGCTCAGCAAGCGACGTGGGCTAATCTGCAGGCTCTGGATCGGTATTTAAATCGCTTACATAAGATCCTCCCACAATAAGGGCCTTATGACGAATATGCTTCGGGTAAATGAAATTTTTGTCAGTATTCAAGGCGAGTCAACCTACGCGGGGCAGTTGTGTGGAATAATTCGTCTTAGCGGCTGTAATCTTCGCTGTCGCTATTGTGATACCCGCTACGCCTATGATGATTATTTTCTGGCTACGGTTGATGAAATATGTAACCAGATAGGCCAATATCAGACGCCTCTTTTGCTCCTGACCGGGGGAGAGCCCCTTTTGCAGGAGGAAAGCTATGAACTCATGGATCGTCTATCTTGCCTTGGCCATACTGTCTTACTGGAAACTAATGGAAGTATTGATATCAGTCGGGTGCCGTCCGGGGTAGTCAAAATCGTTGATATAAAATGCCCAGGCAGCGGGGAAAGTCAGCAAATCTGCTGGAAGAATCTGGAGCGGCTTGCTCCCTCGGATGAGGTAAAGTTTGTTATTTCAAATCAGGAGGACCTTGAGTGGGCTACCCAGATAGTGGCTCACTACCAATTGGGCAAGGTTTGTCGAGTATTGTTTTCCCCTGCCTTCGGCTGGATCAAGCCTTCGACCCTGGCTGAGTGGATTATCAACCATCATTTGCCGGTCAGGCTACAGCTTCAATTGCACAAGATAATCTGGGGAAAGGAGGCCAGGGGGCGATGAAAGATCAGATAAAAGATCAGATTGATAGGCAGCCCAAGGGACACAAGGCCGCGGTTGTCCTCTCAAGCGGCGGGGCGGACTCAACCACAGCGATGGCTATTGCCGCGTGGGAAGAGGGGTTTGAGATTTATTCCCTAAGCTTTGATTATGGGCAGAAAAACCGCTACGAGCTAGAATGTGCCCGCAAGGTGGCTAGATTTTTCAAAGTGCGGGAGCATCTCATCATCCCATTGAATCTTCGTCTAATCGGAGGATCGGCCTTGACCGCTGATGAAATCGCTATCCCCCGCCGCCGGCCCGATGAAGAGCTCTCATCTGCTATTCCGCCAACCTATGTCCCGGCCCGCAATCTAATTTTTCTTTCCCTAGCCGTAGCCTGGGCCGAGGTTTTAGGTATTGCCGATATCTTCATTGGGGTCAATGCCATTGATTATTCCGGCTATCCAGATTGCAGGCCAGCTTTTATCGACTCTTTTCAAAAAACAGCCAATCTTGGCACCCGAATGGGGACAGAGGGGGGGGAGGGGCGAATCACGATCCATGCTCCGCTGATCAATTTAACTAAGGGAGAAATACTGCGCAAAGGGCTGGCTCTGGGAGTGGATTATCATCTGACCTCAAGTTGCTATGAGCCAGATCCCTTCTCAGGCAGACCCTGTGGACAGTGTGACAGTTGCCGGATTCGACAGAGGGGGTTTGCTAGCCTTGGGTTGGATGATCCCTGCAGATAATGAATTTTATATAATAAAATTTAGGTATAATGAATTATCTATTGATAGATAAGAAATTATTTCTTGACAATGAATTATCTATTTGTGATAATTGAATTTTCTGAGTTTGCGGCTATCGAGTAAGAAGCTTTAAAGTATATCGAGTAAGGAGCTTTAAGGTATAAGGAGAAAAAGAGATGCATGATCCGAAAGAGATTGCCGAGGCTTACCTGCTGGAGAGCGAGATCGACATCCAAGCGGCAAGACTGACCTATGTAAATGGTCTTTATAGCCGGACCATTCATTTTGCCCAGGAAGCAGTCGAGAAGATAACCAAGGGGTGTTTAACTCTCCGAAACGTAGTAACCAGGGACCATAAAACATCAACCCTTTTTGTAGCTGTCTTTCAAAAAGATATTCCTGAGATTGAAAAACTCTACGAGGCGATTACCTCTCTAGAAAAGCATGGAGCAAGAACACGCTTTCCCTTATATCAGCGCAAAGACCTGCCGCTTTGGGTACCCTCGAAGGTATACGGAGAGGCTGAAGGGATGGATGCTCTCACCAAGGGCGAGTATGTATATCGGGTACTTAAAGAATTTTTAGTCAAAAATATCGGACGGAAAGATGAATCCTCCCAGCAGCAGCAACCCTGAGAGTATCAGACCATATATTTTAGTCGTTGATGATGAGGAGGAGTTTCGTACAGCCCTAAAAGCCCTCCTGGAAGGAGATGGGTATGCTGTTCTTACGGCCTGTGATGGTGAAGATGCTTTTCGTTTGACTAAAAAATATGATATCCGGCTGATTATCTCGGATTTGCGAATGCCGATCTTGAACGGGATCGCTTTGCTTGAGCTGATTCGAGATCAGAATCCTCAGATCAAGGTAATCATTGTAACTGCCTATGAGGAAGTGGCCTCTTATATCAAAGTGATGAGCCTGGGTGCTTTTGAATATCTGAAAAAACCCCTGGATATGAACAAATTGAAGGAGTTGGTGGCCGGGGTTATGAGTGATGAGGAATAAGCTTACCTACCTTGTTTTTTGGGGCCTGCTGTTTGCGGTCATTGGGGTTGGCATTGGAGCAGGGTATATTTATCACGCCGCCTGCACCCTCCCTGATGTTGGCTTTTTGCGGGACTATAACCCCGGACAGCCTACCCGAATATATGCAGACAATCGTGAGCAGATAGCCAATTTTTGCCTTGAAAAAAGGATTCCTGTTTCTTTGTCTGAAATTAGCCCAAATCTTATCAAGGCGGTCCTGGCCATTGAAGATGTCAATTTCTATCAGCATAAAGGTATCTACTGGCCCCGTGTCCTGCGTGCTTTTGGGAAAAATCTCATCGCTGGCCGATTTATTGAAGGGGCAAGTACCATTACTCAGCAGCTGACGCGGCTTGTATTTCTCTACCCTCAAAAGACTATCGAGCGAAAAATCAAGGAGATTCTCTTAGCCTACAAGATCGAGCGGAAATACTCTAAACAGGAGATTTTGGAGCTATATCTCAATCATATCTACTTTGGACATAGTGCTTATGGTATTGAAGCTGCCGCCAGGGAGTACTTCGGGAAAAAGGCTATTGATCTGAATCTGCCCGAGGCTGCCCTGTTGGCTGGATTAATCCGGGCACCGAGCAGATATTCTCCCTTCTGTAATCCTGATCTGGCCAAAAGAAGATGCTGCGTGGTCTTGCGGAGGATGCAAGAGGAAGGCTTTATCACCGAGAAGCAGTATTGGTCAGCCTTGCGATTTCCCTTTCAATTTCGGAAAGAAGAGGAAAAAACACCCGCTTCGTATTTCGTTGAATACGTCCGCCAGGAATTGCAAAAAAAATATGGCTCACCTGGTCTGTATAAGGGGGGCTTGAGAGTTTACACTACCCTGGATCCGGCGTTGCAGAGGATTGCCCAATCTGCTCTGCGCTGGGGATTGGAGGAGCTCAGCAAGCGGCAGGGATTTCGACCGCTGTCACCTGAGTGGTCGAGCAGCATGAGTGAAGATGAAATCCGTGAGGCTATCGAGGGGCGAAAATCTATAGCGGAAAAACTTCCGGCGCGGGTCAGAGCTGTTCTTGATGATCGGGTTTTAGTAGATGTGGCGGGATTTCACGGAGAAATTCTTTGGGATAGCATGAAGTGGACCAGGGCAAGGATTCCGGCTGAAATTCTGAAAGCTGGGGATAGGATTCTTGTTCGGATCAAAAAATATCCACCGCCGGGGCAGGAGGGGCTAATTCTCTCCTTGGAGCAGGAGCCATCGGTCCAGGGAGCCTTGGTAGCTATTGATCCGAAAACTGGCTTTATTCGGGCCATGGTCGGGGGGTATGATTTTTCGCGAAGCCAGTTTAACCGGGCCGTTCAGGCGCGCCGGCAGCCTGGCTCAGCCTTCAAACCCTTTATCTATACGGCAGCACTTCTCAAAGGGAGAACCCTGGCTGACATTATCATTGATTCTCCAATCGTCTATAAGGATGGCATTCAGGCCAAGGGGTGGAAACCTGAAAATTATTCCGGCAAGTTCAGCGGCCCGACTACGATCCGCAAAGCTCTTGAGCGCTCCAGCAATGTGGTTACTGTCAAGCTTCTCGATCAGGTAGGAGTAAATCGGGTCATTAATCTGGCCAAAAAGATGGGCATAAGCTCTCCCCTGGCTCATGACCTTTCCCTGGCTCTGGGAACTTCAGGAGTCTCACTCCTTGAGATCACCTCCGCTTACGGCATCTTTGCCAATCAGGGAGTGTTTAATCCTCCGGTGGCTATAAAATCTATTCTCAACGACAAAGGAGAGGCGCTGGAGAGGCACGATCCATCTCCCCGCCGAGTACTGGATGCCCAAACTAGCTATCTTATAACCTCTTTGCTCCAGGGCGTCATCCAGCACGGAACCGGCTGGCGGGCCAAGCGTCTTGGTCGTCCCTTGGCTGGTAAAACCGGAACCACAGATGACTACATTGATGCCTGGTTTATTGGCTTTAGCCCTGAGCTAGTAGCTGGAGTGTGGGTGGGATTCGATGAGTATAAGAGTTTAGGAGAGCGGGAGACCGGCGGTGAAGCAGCCTGTCCTATCTGGGTAAATTTTATGGAGCAGGCATTGGCCGGAAAGCCCTCTGCTGATTTTCCTGTGCCTAGCGGAATCACTTTCAAACTCATTGATGCCGACACGGGGCTTTTGGCCACGCCAGATTGCCCTAGAGTCATTCTGGAAGCCTTCCGTGAGGGAACCGAACCTGAACAGTTCTGCAGCGCTCATAAAATAGCTACCGATCGCTTCTTAAGCATTGATTCTCAGGCTCCGCAGCCAAAAGGGCTGCAATCAACTGAGCAACAGCAGCCATCTCCTCAACCACAGCCTCCCACCATGCCTGATGATCGTCGGAAGCCGGCAGATCAAGAGATGGATGAGCCTATCAATGATTAAGCCGTCAATTAATTAATTCTTCTCCCTCTCCCTTCACTCCTCCCACCTACTAGAAGGGTTTTCGAGGGATAGGGTGGTGGGAAACATCTGTACAAACCTGCAATTCCCTTGAATCCTGATTGGAAAGAAGGTAATATTAAAATGTTATCGGAGATTAAGCTTGCATTATGGAGATCAAACTTGCTAAAACTGCTGGTTTTTGCACCGGTGTCCAGCGGGCGATGAACATTTTGTTGGACACAGCTCGACGGGAAAAGCCGCCGATCTATACCTTTGGGCCGCTCATCCATAATCCCCAGGTGATCGCTCTACTTGAGAGGCGGGGAATTGTCGCTCTGTCTGATCCTGAATCAGCTCCCTGCGGCACGCTGATCATCCGCGCCCACGGCATTGCGCCCAAAACCAGACAGTTTCTGAAAAAGAAGGGATTCAAGCTCTGTGATGCCACCTGTCCTCATGTGGCTCAGGTGCAGTCGATCGTCAAGTCTCACAGCCGAAATGGATATGATATTATCATCATTGGTGACAAGGGACATGCCGAGGTAGCCGGTATCCTGGGATTTGCCGAAGATCGTGGAGTGGTAGTCAGCAGCCTGGCTGAAGTGGATCTTCTGTCCCTTGGGGACAAGATCTGCGTAGTAGCTCAAACCACTCAAAATATTGAGGATTTTCAGCGGATCACTGACCGGATCCTTAGCCGCTTTCCGCAGGCCAAAATCTTCAATACTATCTGTTCCTCAACCCAAAAGCGGCAGGATGAGGCCATGCAGATCGCCCATCAGGTTGAAGCTATGGTCATCGTCGGGGGAAAAAACAGCGCTAATACCGTCCGGCTGGCCAATATGGTCAGAAGTATCCCCAAGCCTACCTTTCATATTGAGGTCCCAAGTGAGCTGCCGATAAAAGAGCTTGAAAAATTTGATCGAATTGGAGTAACAGCCGGAGCATCCACCCCGAATTGGATCATTGAGGGGGTAGTGGAAAAGCTGAATTCCATAAAGCAGCGCAAGGCTCATTTCCTCATACGCTGGCTGCTTCAGACCCTTGGATTTTTGGACCGCAGCGATCTTTTTGTCGCTCTTGGCGCTTTCAGCATTAGCTATGCAGCCAGTCTCCTGCAGGGGATCAGACCTGATTTTCCCTTGCTGATCATCCCTGCCTTGTACGTATTTGCCATGTATCTTTTCAACCATCTGATGGATAGGCATGACTTTGAAGGCTGCGGGCCATCCAGGCTATGCGGGCTCTCCCGCTATACCATCCTGAGGCTTGGGATGGCTATGGTTTCGGTTGTCCTGGCTCTTTCGCTCTCTCTGCATCTTGGTTTCTATCCCTTCCTCTTTCTTCTTCTGGCCAGCATAGCCGGTATCATTTACAGCATCCCGCTGATTCCTCACCGGTGGCAGGTTTATGTTCAATTCAGGCGACTAAAGGATATTCCAGCCTCCAAAGATATCTTTCTGGCTGCATCCTGGGCTAGTGTTACGGTGATCATTCCGCTTCTCTATGGCGTAGATTCAGTCAGCATTCATACTGTAGTCTGTTTCATTTTTGTAGCCACCCTGGTTTTTATCCGCTCAGTGCTTCAGGATATTCGCAACATCCAGGCAGATCGGATCGTGGGCCGAGAAACCCTGCCGATCATTATTGGCCAAAAGAGGATTGAGCTGCTTTTGTTTGCCATTTCCCTGCCGGCGCTAGCTCTCCTGATCGCTGCCGGATATTTCGGCTGGACCACTTCGGTGGGCTATGCCCTCACCCTGTGCATTCTGTTTGCCTGGATATTTCTTTTGCTTTCTCACTATAGTGCCCTGCCAAAGGGAGTTTTCTCCAAGCTGATTATTGACAGCAATTTCATTTTAAGCGGTCTTGTAGCTATGTTCTGGAACATCTTTTTATATCGTTCTTAAGGAGTTAGTCATATGGAGCCACTTTCTGATATTATCAATGGATTACCTAACTTTTGCGGACTTGAAACCCTAGTAGAAGAGACTATGGCTCGGAGCTTGCCAGCCTTTCTCGGTCGCACCTCGGTAGATCTAAGTCGTCTGGAATCATCCTTTGGGATTGCCCTTCACATGCACCAGCCGCTGATTCCGGCAGGTGGGCCGGATTTTAAAACTGCGGCCATTATCAGCAACCTGCAATATATGATGGAAAATCAACATATTCATGATAATCACAACGCCCCTATCTTCGCTCAGTGTTATGCCCGTATGGCTGATTTCATCAAGGAGCTGGTCGATGAGGGGAAAAATCCCAGGGTGATGCTGGACTACTCAGGCAATCTCTTCTATGGGCTTCGCCAAATGGGCAGGGGTGATATTTTGGAAAAATTTCAAAAGGTTATGTCTCAGGAGCCCTACAGCCGCTGTATCGAATGGCTGGGAACCATGTGGTCGCACGCCGTAGCCTCCTCTACCCCACCTGCTGATATAAAACTCCACGTTCAGGCCTGGCAGCAACACTTTGCTTCGCTTTTCGGCTGGGATGCCCTGGCTAGGGTCAGGGGATTCTCACCCCCGGAGATGCATCTTCCGATACATCCTGATGTCTGTTATGAATACATCAAGACACTAAAAACATGTGGATTCCGCTGGCTCATGGTTCAAGAGCACACTATCGAGAACCTGGATGGCAGCCGCATCCGAAAGCCTCATCTGCCACACCTTCTAGTGGCTAGAAATTCGCAGGGTGATGAGGTGTCAATGATCGCCCTGGTGAAGACCAGGGGCTCTGATACTAAGCTAGTGGGACAGATGCAGCCTTATTATGAAGCCAAGGGGCTTAGCCGGCAGGAGTTTGGAGGACGGATGGTGCCGCCCTTTGTTCTCCAAATTGGAGATGGAGAAAATGGTGGGGTGATGATGAACGAATTTCCAGCAGCCTACAAGACTGTCATGCGCCAGATCGGAAACTCAGGCACCGTCTGTTTGGGTGGCAGTGAGTACCTTGAGCTTCTTGAGTCAGAGGGAATTAACCTTGAAAAGGCTGCTTTCCCAGTTCAGCCAGTAGGGCAGAAAAGAATCTGGGATCGGGTTCCTCATCCTAATCCTGAGGCGGTCAGACGAGCTATTAGCGACCTTGAGAGAGAGGACCGCAGCTTTCACCTGGATATGGGTTCCTGGACCAATGACCGCAGTTGGGTCAAGGGATATGAAGGGGTCTTGAGCTCTATGGAGCAGTTAAGCGTCCTATTTCATCAAAAGATTGATCAGAGGACAGATATTGATAAGAGAAGCCCTGCTTATCAGCGGGCCCTTTTTTATCTCCTGGTTAGCCAGACCAGTTGCTATCGGTACTGGGGACAGGGAATCTGGACCGACTATGGGCTTGAAATTTGCCGGCGGGGAATAGAATTTATAGAGCGCGAGTTTTAATTCCGAAGGCTGGTGGTGGGGGGAAAAGAAGGAGAGAGGGGAGAGCTTTTGAGATGAAAAATGCCAGTGTGCCGCTGATGCTTCTGGTTTTCTTCATAGCTCTTTTTCCCCAGCGGCTGGCTGCCGAGGATGCTGATGACTGTGCCAAAGCTAGAGAATGGTATGAGAGAGGGGTTGCCCTAAGCAACTCTTCGGGTGAGGAGATAGCTTGTTATCAGAGGGCGATAGAGCTTTGCCCGCAAGATGCGGCCAGAGCCCATGAGCGGCTTGGCATGATCTATAAGGCCCGCGGAGAGCTTGATTTGGCCATCGAGGAGCTTCAGCAGGCCTGTAAAGGAGGGGCCTCTTCTGAGCCTCACACCAATTTGGGTGAGGTGTACCGGATGCAGGGTAAATATGAGTTAGCCATCCATGAATTTCAAACTGCGCTCGATATCAGAGAAGATGATCGCCGTGCTCAGGCTAACCTGGAATATCTCTATCGGAGAATGGGCCGAGATGATTCTCCTGAGGATGAGAAATACTCCATGATTGCTGTCCCTATGTTCGGGAGGGAACCTGGATTTAGTCTGTCTCAGGGAATAACCTCGGTTGATCTGAATCTGGAATCCATGATGGTCAGGCGGGAGTGGATAGCCCCGATGGAGAGGCCGGTTGATATCTGGAGACTGACCTGCGGAATTCGCTCCGGGCTGACCAATGACCTTATGGTGGGAGTGATCCCCAAGCTGCTCTGGAAAAAGGTTTACATTCGTGATCTATGGGGGCATGAGTCTCAACCTGCGGTTTATGGCCTTGGAGATACGATGGTTTTACTCAAATATTGCCTCTGGCATTTCAGACAGACCGCTTGGTCTATCTCCCTGGGCCTTAGCCTACCCACAGGTGATGAGCATAAGACGAGCTGGTATGGCACCCAGCAGTACTCCATTCCGCTGGGCTCTGGCAGGTATGAATTTATGCCCGGAGTGGCTTTCAGCACAAGCCTTCGCCACGTAGGATATCTTCATGCCAATGCTCATTATTTCCTTGCCCGGCGCAGGGAAAGTGGGCTTGATCCTGGAGATGAGCTAAGCTATAATCTTGCTCTATGCCGCCCCATTTCTCTGATTGGCGAGCCATATTTTTTCTCCCTGCCGGTCAAAGGCCTGGTGGGAGAGATAGAGCTGAACGGGAGCTGGCGGGGGCAAGGGGAGGGGCCAAAAGCGCAGTTTGGACCAGAATACTACGGAACAAGTAGCAAGGCCACCTTTGCGGGTGGGAATATGCTCTCCTGGGCTTGCGGGCTTCAGCTTCTAGTGTATGGGAATATGAAGATTGAGATCGGAGTGCAGGTGCCGGCCCTGGTCCCTGACCATCCCTGGAGCAAGAGGCCTGTTTATCGAATTGGATGGACGAGGTTTTTCCCCCGATGATATTGGAAAAGAAGCATTGGCTCACTAAGAAAAAAGGAGCACTTCACCTTGTAGTCATAGCCACCTTCCTTTTTCTGCTGGTCTTTTGGCTTGTAGTGCTGCCTCCCTATCTTAAGAGCAAGGCCTTGGCTCAGCAGTCTATGGTCAAAGTCGGGCCAGATGAGCCGAAGGAGCAGACTGAAAAGAGCGCCCCCTCCACTCCTATTATTATCCTGGACAATGATATCTCTGGCAATAATATCTGCGGTCTGTATATTAAGGGGAGCCGGGTTTTGGTTGAAAAATGTCGAATTTACCAAAATGGTAATGCAGGTCTGGTTGTAGATGATGATGCCCAGGCTCTCATTCAGGACAGCCAAATATTTCGTCAGCAGGGTGCAGGGATCATGGTCATGGGGGAAGGTTCATCAAGGGTAGCTGTCAGCGGAAGTCGAATCTATCTGAACAAAATGGCCGGTGTGCAATTAGGGGGCAAGGAGCGAATCAAGGTGGTAGCTAGAGAAAGTTTCAGAAAAAACCCATCAGCTATCCTTGCTAAGGAAAAAGCCCGGCCCAAAGAGGGAAATGTCATTAGCGCAAAGATCCATAACAGCCGGATTTTTCGCAATGGCGAAAGCGGCATAAAATGCCAGTCCGAATATCCGAATCAGTCTATTCATCTGAACGCGGCCAAAAATAAAATCTTTCAAAACCGCAAAGGAGGCATTTTTTTGGCCAATGCGGCTAAGGTAATTTTGCATGACAACGCGATCTGTGATAACCGCAAGGCTGGAGTTTCAGCCAATCATACCTTGGCTAACTCTTTTCCCCAGGTTGATATCTACCGAAATATTATCCGGGGGAATGAAGAGGCTGGGCTTGAGATCATCGCTGCCAGGTGTGGCTCGGTTGGTGTGTGCAATAACTTGATCTTAAATAACGGCGGATCAGGAATTCGCTTCAAGATTACACCCATGAGGATCGCGAATAATACCATTGTCTCAAATGGCCGTCTTACTGAAGGCTCAGGCATTGATCAAGAGGGGAAAAACACTCCATTTATTGTTAACAATATTCTGGCCTATAATATGAAAACCGGTCTCAATGTGGCCAAGATAAAGGGGTGTTCGTATAACCTACTCTTTGCCAATGGCGGATCAGGCACCTGCTGCGATGATTGTACATCCTCCAGCAAACTGATTGAGAGCAAGCAACTAGGGGGACACAGCCGAAGGAGGGGAGATTTGATCTGCGATCCGCTGTTCAAAAATCCGGATAGGTTTGATTACCGACTCAGAGAATGGTCTCCAGCCATCGACGCTGGCCTCCCCTCTGCTGAGTTTTTTGACTCACCCGGCGGTCTCCCATCGCAGGGAGGTAAGCGCAATGACCTTGGGATGACAGGGGGGCCGCTGGCTGTCTGCTGGGATCCGAATGATCTTGCTTTGGATAAATGAGCCTATCTCATGGCGAGAGCATCTCAACCGCCTTATCCAAAGCTGCATGGTTGCCCATCATTACCAGAATATCCCCAGAATTGATGACCGTGTCAGAGCCAGGGCTTGCAATCGGCTCACTCCCCCTGATAATGGCGATTACGGTAACCCCTGTTTTTAGACGCAGGGCAAGCTCACCCAAGCTCTTGCCAACCGCAGCAGACTCAGGAAGCACCAGGAAGGTCTCGGTCAGGGTTTCAGCAATTAGATGTTGAATATTTTTAAATCTCATATCAGGGAGTTTTAGTCCACGGAGCATACTGTAGCCTTCCTGCCGAATGAGCTGAACCTGAAGCTCGATCATATTGCGGGGGATATGGTATTGCCGCAAAACATGAGCAAAGATTTCTATTGAAGTTTCAAATTCTTCTGCAATTACTTGACTGGCCCCTAAGTTGTACAGCTCTTCAATCTCTGCCACTAAGCGAGTTCGGACCAGGAGAAAAATTTCAGGGTTCAAACGCCGGATCAGCCAGACGACCCTTCGGCTCATGGCAGGGTCTGAGATGGCCACTACGGCTACCCGAGCTCTGGGGATGCCAAGGCGCTCTAGGATCTCGCTACTGCTTGCATCAGCATAGAAAATAGGGTGCCCCTTCGCTTTTCCCCGACGGACATTCAGGATATCCAAATCCACAATTAGGTAAGGAATTGCCGTTGCCTCCAAAACCTTAGCCAGGTTGCGGCCATTTTCTCCATAGCCGGCAATGACTACATGATCCTGCCAGGGGTAGTTTTCCTCATCGAGCGAGCCGAATTGAGATTTTACTCCCAGGATGGCATCCAGCCAGGTAGAAAATGGCTGCAAGTAAAAGCCCACTTTCGGCGCCAGGTGTATAAGGAAGGGAGCAGCCATCATGCTAATGATAGCTGAGGCGAGAAACTGCTGGTAGGTATCGGGAGAGAGCAAATGATAAGCAAGTCCTGTTTGAGCCAGAAGGAGGGAGAATTCACCAATCTGGGCTAGCCCCAGAGAGGCGTTAATTGCCGGACGCGTGGGCAGCCGAAGCAGTAGAGCAGTGATAAAGGCCGCCACTATTTTACTTGTGAAAATAAGAGCCACCAGACCCAGCACCAGCCAGGGATTGTTCAGAATGGTTTTGAGATCGGCTAACATGCCGATTGAAATAAAGAAAAGGCCGGCAAAGCTGTCCCTTAGGGGGAGTACATTGGCTAGGGCCTGAAAGCTATATTCAGATTCGGATAGCAGCAGTCCGGCAATAAATGCCCCAAGGGCCAGTGAAAGGCCAAGCCGTGAGGTCAACCAAGCAGTACCCAGACAGAGCAAAATAATGAATAGGGTAAAAATTTCCTGACTTTTCATCCGCACGATATGATCAATTACTCGCGGCAGAAGAAACCTGGCCGAGATTACAATCGCACTCATGGCGGCTAACCCTATAAGCAGAGGTGAGATGATCCCAACCCATGATTGTTGACTTCCTGGTGCGGCCAGAACCGGAGTCAGTAGCATCATGGGGACAATGCATAGATCCTGGAACAGGAGAACCCCAAGAGCGAAATTCCCATGAAGGGTGGCCAGCTCTCCCCTGCTTCCATACACCTTTAGGACAATAGCCGTGCTGCTCAGAGAGAAAAGAAAGCCAAATAAAATCGCCTCCTGCACTCTATGGCCAGCTAAATAGGCTATTTCGGTCACCAGGGTGGAAGTCAACAGCACCTGGAGCCCTCCGCCCATGATGATTGCCCGCTGGATTTCCCTCAGCCGATTGAGAGAAAATTCCAAACCAATGGTAAACAGGAGTAGAACAACTCCAATTTCAGCCAGAATTTCTATTTGTTGAACCTCTTGGATAAATCCCAAAACCGATGGGCCGATAATGACCCCAGCCAATAAAAAGCCAACCACTGAGGGCATATGGATTAGGTTGACTAAATTAACCGTTAAAATGGCTACGGCTAGAATCAGAATCAGATCCAGTAATATCGGTATCTGAGGGGTTGTTGAGCTCATAGGAAGATGCCTCTGGATTATAAATCGCCAGATTACGAATTACTCTAAAAATTACTCTACTATACCATCATTTCATCGTATTGTCTCATCTAAAATTATACTGCTATTTCGTTGTATTGTCTCATCTAAAGATCACTTTAGATAATTTTCTAGATATTCCCCACAATCCCCACCTCACTCGTCCTTCTCATCGCCGGGGTAGGCTCTCACTGATCAGGCGCTCCAAAATCAGCCTGGCCTCTCGCCCTCCCCATCGCGGTGGTAGGCTGGAAGGGAAATTTTGTCGCTTTTCAGCAAGGAAGTAGGCGAGAAGAAGAAGAGAGCAGGATTTTGCGGTTGACGGAAATCCCCTATTACAATACAATGTATTTCAAAACCATATCTTGAGGTAAGGTAAGGTTAAGAGAACAAAGAGCCGGCAGAATTTAGCCTGGCAGCAAGTCGATCAAATCTAAGCTTAACCATGTTGGCTTTAAAAAAGGTATCAAAACAGTTTGGCCCCAAATTGCTATTTCAGGATGCAGACCTTCAGGTCAGCCTGAATGACCGCATCGGCCTGATCGGACCAAACGGGGCGGGAAAGACCACTATCTTTTCGCTTATTCTGGGCGAGCAGACCCCGGATTCCGGACAGATCGAAAAAAATAAGAATATGGTGATTGGCTGCCTTAGGCAAGAGGTGTTGGAAGACACCTCACGTCCTTTGCTTCAAGAGGCCATTGATATCTGTCCTCATCTAAAACGGCTGAGGGAGCGGATTGACCTTTTGCAAGAAGAGATAGCCCAGGAGAAAGACCCTCGGAAAATTCAGGATTATGTCCAGAAAATCGGCGAATATCAAGCTGAATTTGAAGCCCGCGGCGGCTATGACCTAGAGTATCAGGCCAAACGCATTTTGTTTGGTCTGGGGTTCCGGGATGAGGACCTAAGGCGGCCAATCAGCGAATTCAGTGGAGGGTGGCGGATGCGGGTTTGTCTGGCCAAACTGCTTCTTCAAGAGCCTGACCTGCTGCTGCTGGATGAGCCTACAAACCACCTGGACCTAGAATCGATCATTTGGCTGGAGGAGTTTCTCAAGGGATATCAGGGGGCCATAATTTTGATTTCCCATGACCGGAAATTCCTCAATAATGTCGTTACCAGGATTGTGGAGATCGATCAGAAGACACTCCAACACTATACGGGAAACTACGATGATTTTCTTGCCCAAAAGCAGGCCAGGCAGGAAATTCTTGAGTCTTCTTACCGCAATCAGCAAAAAAAAATCGAAGCCACTGAGCGATTTATCGAGCGATTCCGCTACAAGGCCACCAAAGCTCGACAGGTACAAAGCAGGATCAAGACCCTGGAGAAAATGGAAAAGATTGAGCTTGGCCAAACAGCCAGCCGATTTTCTATTACCATTCCCACTCCTGCTGCCTCAGGGAAGGAGGTTTTGCGACTAAAAAATGTGCACAAGCAGTATGGAAATCGGACCGTGTATCATGGTCTGAACCTGACTGTCCAGCGTGGGGATCGGATTGCCCTGGTTGGCCCTAATGGATCTGGGAAATCCACCCTGCTCAAAATAATGGCTGGAGTGCTCGAAGTAGAAGGGGGTGAGGTAGTGGTGGGCTATAATGTTACCAGAGCTTACTTTGCCCAGCACCAGCTTGAAATCCTCAACCCAAATAATACGGTTCTTGAAGAGATTGCTCCCTGTTTTGGCCCAGATTCTCCTCTCTCTGCCCGTTCTTTTCTAGGGGCGTTTCTGTTTCGGGGAGATGATGTGTTTAAAAAAGTGGCTGTCCTGAGCGGAGGTGAGAAAAGCCGTCTGGTTCTGGCCAAGCTGATCGCCCAAAAGCCTAACTTCCTCCTGCTGGATGAGCCTACCAATCATCTTGACATCCCGTCCCTGGATTGTCTCCAAGAAGCCCTGAGCCAGTATAGCGGCACCCTGTGCATGATTTCCCATGACCGTCTGTTCATCAATCGCCTGGCGAACAAAATCATCCATATTCAGGATGGACGCATTGAGGTTTTTCTGGGCAACTATGATGACTACCTTTATCAGATGGAGCAAAGGAAGGAAAAAATCGACTTCTCATCTCCCCAGCGGCTTGATTTTCGCTCAGAACTTGACACTAGCAGCAGCAAAGAGGGAAGAGCTAAGAGCAGAGAGCAAAAGCGGCTTGAGGCAGAGAAAAGGAACCAGAAATTCCGCCTCCTTAATCCCCTTAGGAAAGAATCAGAGAGAGTGCAGGTGGAATTGAGTCTGATTATGGATAAGATGGACATGATGAAGCGCTTGTTTGCCGATCCAACCTTCTACCAACAGCCTGAATTCTCAAAAAAACTATATGAATATAAAGAGCTTGAAGCCAAAAATGAAGAGCTAACTACCCGCTGGGCTGAGCTTGAAGAGCAGATTGAGACTATTGAGCAGGAATTTGAGGAAAGATAGACTGCCACAAGCTCAACCTCCCCCCAGAGGTTGAGCAAATCCCTTCCAAAAGAGAGTGGCGACGATCTCATGAGGTAGCTCAGGTTTCCTCCCTAGTCCTAAACGAGATGATACACATAATGCAAGATAACGGTTATATAATAGAGAATAAAAAGGAGCAACGGCGGCAAAAGATATCTAAACATATTCCTAATCCCTCATACACCTCAAAAAAATAAATACTTCCAAAACATTACCTTAATACTACTATCCCTCTTCCGAATTTTCCCCGATAAAACAAAAGCCACCTTTTACTTACTGGTGGCTGGGGGTAAAAAATAACATCGCTTGTCTAATTAAGCTTAAACAGACTATTTTTATTATAAACAAACTGATTTGTGAAAAGCAAGAAAAATTGATCCCCAGAGATTAAAAATTTTGGCCTAATCCTAATAAAGGATAAACCTACCAGTATAGACAATAATAATTCAATAAGAATTATAGAATAAGATTGCTATCCTAACGGCCTGCCACTGCTTCAATGTCAGGAGCTGCTTTGATCTCAGAGGGCGGGTTGGGATTTTTGGGAATAACAACGGTGAATTCACTCCCCTCACCAAGCTTGCTCTTCACCAGAATCGTTCCTCCGTACCATTGAATTAGGCTGAGGGATGCAGAAAGCCCAAGCCCGATCCCTCCCTCCTGAAGTCGTTCTCTTTTCTCCGATGGCTGAGAAGGCTTTTGGTAGTGTTTGGTAGTAAAATGCGGGGTAAAGATCTTTTTCAAATTTTTGGCTGGGATTCCGCAGCCAGTATCCTGAACCTTGATCCAGACGTTTTGCTCATCCTGTCCGGTGGTAATCGTCAGCTCTTTGGTTGGAGAATCATACATAGCTTCGATAGCGTTTTTCAGCAGATTATCCAACACCTGAGAAAGGTGGCTGTAAATCACTTTCACCTTAGGAAGGTTTGGATCAAGGTGCTTTGAGAGTTTGATATTGTGCTTGAAATATAAATCCGACTGGAAAAACTCAAGCTCATCGAGCACGAGCTGATTTATATCCAAAGGAGCAAGATATTCTTGGTGCTCTCGGTAAGATTTGGTCATGATGGTGTCAATAATGGCCGCGATCTTTTGGGCATTTTTTAAGATTACATTCACTTCGCTGATTCGCTTGTCGAGGTCTTCCTGCAGAGTCGGATTTTGTTCAACTTGCGGCATACTTTTAAGCTCTTTGAGCTTGGTAGCCAGATACTCAGCCCGGCTTGAGACTACAGCCAGCGGAGTGGAAAGATTATGGATAATGCCAGCCACCCGGCTGCCGATCGCGGCTTGCTTTTCGGCCTGGATGAGCCTCTGAGTGCGGTCCTCCAAGGCCTCCTCCAGCCGGCTTATGTACTGGGTAGTTTTTATCTTATTTTTGATCCGCTCTTCTGCCCGCTTTATAGCAGTAAAGAGCTGCTGGGGACGGATGGGTTTGGCCAAAAAATCCGCGGCCTGCAAGTGCATGGCCTCAATGGCCAGATCAGCCCGATCATAGGCAGTAATCATGATGACCTCGGTATCGGCATTAATTCGCCGTATTTTTTGCAGCAATTCCAACCCATCCATGTCAGGCATCATGATATCGGCCATTACAATCGGCGGGCGCTCCCTTTTAAAGTGCTGCAATCCCTCTTCAGCGCTCTGAGCCTTAATCACCTGATAGCCCTTCATCGACAACATCTCGCCGAGAGAGTGGAGAATGAATCGGTCATCATCGATCAAAAGGATTTTTTTCTGTACTTTCGCTATCGGGCGAATAATATCCTGGGCAATAAGCATAAATGTTTTCAGATCGCCGAATCAAGTTAAAAAAATAGCCAATTGTACATAAAATTATAATATATTCATGCACACTTATTCGGCTTTTTTAGAAATTATCCAGGAATTAAAAGAGCTAAAAAGTATTTTTTACACTCTGGCTGGTATAAAAAGATATTTATGCTAATTGGAGAAAAAGAGGCCTCAAGAGGAGGTATAAAAATATCCCTCCTCTTGAGCGGAAGATTTTTGTCGCTAGGATGTTAAATCCTCTCGTTCATGCCGTGCTGAAGCATTTTATTGTACAGAGTCTTGTAATCGATATTTAAGATCTTGGCCGCCTCGGTTTTGTGCCCGTGGGTTTTTTCAATGGTTTTTTGAATCAATTCCTTTTCCATAGCCGATAAGGCGATTTTGCAGGCCTCGGTTAGACTAAGTTCGCTGCTCAGATCCACCCCAAGAAAGTAGCGTGGGATCTCCTCCTCATAGATGGCCTTATTGTCGATTTTGTACTTTTTAGATTTAAGCCATAAAGTTTTATAATCAACCTTAAGTTTTTTGGCCGCATAATACTTTTTCCCCTCGGTCTCCCGCAGGGCTTTGATGATAATCCATTTTTCCAGTTTTTCTCTGACCTGATAGGCAGCCTCCTGGAGAGTCATGCCGGCAGAGAAGATTATTGGCTCATTCTTCTTCTCATTCGGTTCCCTGGACTTGAGGCAAAGATTATGCTTGTTGAGCTTTCCATAGAGGGTCTTAAGGCCGATACCAAGGAGCTTGCTGGTTTCATACTTCTTGTAACCTGTCTTCAGAAAGATTTTCTGAATATAGGCCCTCTCAACCTGTTCGGCAGTGGTTTTCATCACTTTTTTTAGAGAGGCATTAACTGGAATATCAATTGACAGCTTCATCCAGGCAGAGGTTTTACTTTTTATTCGATAGTTTAAGTGCTCTGGCCGGATCTGATCCTTGGCCAAGATGGAGGCTCCGTGGATAACGCTCTCTAGCTCACGGACATTGCCCGGCCAATCATATTGAAGAAGAATATCTATGGTTTCCGGAGACAGAGTCTTGACGGGGTGGCCGTTTTTAGCCGCAGCCCGCTCTAGGAAGAAGTTAGCCAGGAGGATGATATCTTCTTTTCGCTCCCGTAAGGGAGGAAGATGAATGTTGAACTGGTTGATCCGATAGAAAAGCTCTTCACGGAAGCCGCATTTTTGCATGGCTTCTTGAAGGTCTAGATTGGTGGCGGCAATAATGCGGACATCGACATCAATCAGCTCTTTTCCACCGAGGTATTTAATTTTTTTCTCCTGAATGGCCCGAAGTAGCTTGATCTGGTTAGCAGGCTGCAAGTTGCCGATTTCATCCAGAAATAGCGTCCCGCGGTGAGCCATCTCAAATAAGCCGTTTCTTTTCTGATCGGCACTGGTATAAGCACCCTTTTCATGGCCAAAAACTTCATTTTCGAACAGAGTCTCAGGGATGGCCGCACAATCAACAGGAATAAAGGGGCCTTCCTTTCGGAGGCTGTTTTCATGGATAGCCCTGGCGATTAGCTCCTTTCCTGTACCGCTTTCGCCAGTAATTAGAATGGAAATATCTGAAGGGGCGACCTTTTCAAGCTCATGAAAAACCTTAAGCATTGCTGGCGAGGCAGTGATGATGTTAGAAAAGTTCGGCTGGCGGTAAAACTCCTTCCGCAGCTTCAGCACTTCTTCCCGCAACTCTTTCTCCCGCAGAGCCTTTCTCAGTTTCTCTTTCGTCTCCTTGAGGTTAAATGGCTTGGGGAAATAATCATGTGCGCCCCCCTTGATCGCCTTGACCGCATCTTTGACATCAGAATAGGCAGTCATGATAAAAACGATAATATCCTCATCATATTCCTTGATTCTCTTAAGGGTTTCCAGCCCGTCTAGGTCGGGCATCTTGACATCCAGAAGAACAAGATCCGGAGGATTATAGGTAATAAGCTCAAGCCCCTTGGTTCCCCGATCAGCGGTGGTTACCACATAGCCTTCCGCTCCCAGAACATGCGAAAGGCCATTGAGAATTTCTGCTTCGTCATCAATGATGAGAATTTTCTCCTTGGTATTTTTGGTCATGTGAGCCCCTTCTTTCCTCAAGTGACACATAGCTTATTTTTAATAGTTACCTTTTTTGTATCCGGTATTGCTATATCGCTATACTATATTATATTTATAGCAATTTTACAACATAATTTTGACTACTAGAAGATATTTTTGAAGATATTTTTAAAGATAAGGAAACCACGATTATTAAGGAGTAGGTACGTTATTCCCCTTGATTTTATCTTATCTTTGATCTATGATTTAAATGATTGAGTAAATAAGAATAGCCTATAACTTCCGAATAAGTAACCATCCTCAGCAAATTCCAAAATTTCCCCAGCCTGGATTTATCTTTCAATGCCCTTGAATTATCTTTTGTTATTATAGGCATAGGCTTAATGATAGCCTTGGGAGATGACGATATGTGATAATGAAACCTAGTTTAATGCGGTCTTATATTTTGGATCATAGGTAAGTGATAAGATTTACTTAAGATTTACTAATGATCATTAATTTTTAGGTGGTAGGGGGGAAAATGATTGTAGGTTAGAATTTTTGATAAATATAATACATTCCCGGCCGGTCTTATCGAGCCAGAATTTGATCAAAGATACTATCATCTAGCAAGCGAGGGGTGATTTTGGGCTGGCTCATGGCCCGGATGAAGACCTGGGGGAAAGATCGGAGCAGAGGCTTGTTATGGATATACTCACCAAAACCTTCATGAATCCCATAACAGAAGGTCAAAAGGGGCAGTTTAGAACGCAGATAGCCCGATTTCGAGAATGGATGGCAGAGTTTAGCCTTGAGGGAATACAAAAGGCGCTCAGTGATGTATGTGGTTATGATGTCTCAAAATTTTTGGGTGTAATTTTTGGAAAGGAATACAAAAAAATCCTGCTCCCCACTCCCGAGATTCTTAAACCCTACTATGGTCAGGGGGAAATTTCGATTACCGAGGCCAAAGCCTACCTGGTGAGCCTCTATATCTTTAAAATCTGCCTGAATGCTCAAAATTGCGGCTTGATTACCCAAGATCCTTTATTTGGTGAATCGCTCTACCAGCTCCTGAAAGCCAAAATGGGGGACATTCTCCCTTACGCTGACTGGGAAGCAATCAATCGGTGTCAAAACCTGGCTAGCCTTTTAAATCGAGTAGCCGCACTGTTTCTCCAAAAAAACCCTCCCTATGCCGTTTATCTCCAGCGGGAAGCCAGACCAGTTGAAATTATCGACCGTGAGGATATGATCGGAGTTTTTATCAACAGCATGAGTTCCCGCTGGGTAATTCAATTCATGTTTTCACAAGGCTTTTTCGGGGTTTCCTTACTGTGTTCGGTTCAATTTATTCTTAATGCCCGGCGTATGACTCCATTTTTCAAGTGGGGAGTGGTAACTCTTGGGGGAGTTGCTCTGGTGGTTTCGGTAATATTGCTTATCAACTCTATCATCCAGGCCTGCCGGGATCTAGGTGAGATTGATAAGATTAAAAGCGGCTATCTCAAATACTTGCCGCAATGGCTTAGCCCGCAGGCTCTGGAGAGGGCAAAACAGCAGATCGTGCCTCAGTTTCTGGCTGCCGAATATGGACAAGGTGAACATAACAAAACAAGGCAGCAGGCCCAGGCAGATGAAGAGGGAAGCCTTCAGCTTTTTCTCTTTAAGATAAGAAAGAGAATCCAAAGAGAGAATCCCTTGGTTGATGAGGAGCAGATGCTGGAGCTGCTCCGGGATGGCCTTGAAAAAATGCATTCCTGGTCAGGATTTCAAGAATTTATAAGACAGAAGATCCAAAATGAAGTCCTGCCCCTCATAGACCGAATGGTTGGCGGAAAAAGAAGCCTTGCCCAAAAAATCAATGACCTGAGAAGAATAATCAAGTCGATGGCCCAGCCTATTCCAGAGCGCCAGATTCGCCAATTGATGATCGAAGGAGTGAAAAAATCAGAGGATCTACAGCAGTTTCGGACCTTTATAGTTAAAAGGCTTAAGGAGCTTAATTTGATCAGGAATGTATCTTTTGCCGATCGCTTTGCTAGAATTTTTATATTTATGGACTAAAGGCTAAAGAAGGGGGAAACCCTTTTGAAAAAGGGTTTCCCCCTTATACCCCTTTCCCAAAACTTTAATTAATATTAATTAAAGTTTTGGGAGGATGGTTTGGAAGGAACACTTTCTCAAAAGGGTTCCTTCCAAAAGAAAAGGCTTGCTTAAATCAGTCTGCTAAAGGTAAAATGGAAAGCTAAAAAAGAGGGGGTACGCAATCCATGATGAGCATCCTGCGGCTGGCTATGGCCCAGATTAATCCGGTAGTTGGAAATCTTGAAAGCAACAAGCATAAGATCTTGCACTATCTTGCTTTGGCCAAAGAGTTAGGGGCGGACCTTGTAACCTTTCCCGAACTTTCCATCTGCGGCTATCCACCTGAGGATCTTTTACTTAACCCATCTTTTATCCAGGACAACTTGAGTATTTTGCAGCAGATCAGGGAGTCTGTTGACTCATCTCCTATTGTCTGTGTAGGATTTGCTGATCGTGCAAGCGACGGAAAAGTTTATAACGCCGCGGCCCTGATCCAGCAGCGAGAGATCAAGGGTGTATATCACAAGATTCATCTTCCCAATTACGGAGTCTTTGACGAAAAGCGCTACTTTCATCCTGGGGACAGATGTCTCATAGTAGAGGTGGCAGGAGTTAGCCTGGGCATTACCATCTGCGAGGATCTGTGGTATGAGGATATTATCAGGCAGTTAAGCCAAAGTGGGGCTGATTTGGTGATCAATATTTCATCCTCTCCCTATCATCAGGGCAAAAGGCACCTGCGAGAGCGGATGCTTGGTAGAATGGCCAGAGAAAATCAGGTCTTTTTGGCCTATACCAATCTGGTAGGCGGACAGGATGAGCTGGTTTTTGATGGGCATAGTTTTGTTTTGGATGATCGAGGAGATCTTTTGACCAGGGGCAAATCCTTTGAGGAAGAGCTCCTGATCGCAGACCTTGAGGTAGGTGCCCTGACCAGGGCCCGCACCATCCGTCAAAAGCAGGAAAAGGTGCAGGAGCCAGTATATCCGGTTCAAAGGCTCTGTCTTCCCGCGGCCTCTCACCCTTTGAATCACCGCTCTCCTTTGCCGCTGCGCAAATCTGCCTGTCTTTCTCCTTTGGCTGAGGTCTATCAGGCCCTGCTTTTGGGAATTCGGGATTATGTGCGCAAAAACAATTTTCGCAAAGTGGTCATTGGCTTGAGCGGAGGCGTTGATTCGGCTCTGACCGCTGCCTTGGCCACCGATGCCCTGGGATGTGAAAACGTGGTCGGCGTGATCATGCCATCTCGCTTTTCCTCTGCTGAAACTCAGGCCGATGCTCGGCGGGTAGCTGAGAATTTGGGCATTCAACATCTTGAGCTGCCTATTCAGGAGATTCAAAATACCTATTTGCAGGTCCTAGCAGAAACCTTTCGATCTTATCCGTCCGATGTAACCGAAGAGAATCTTCAGGCCAGAATTAGAGGGAATCTCCTAATGGCTCTGTCGAACAAATTCGGCTGGCTGGTGCTGACCACTGGCAACAAGAGCGAGACCAGTGTTGGCTACTGTACCCTTTATGGTGATATGGCTGGCGGATTTGCAGCCATCAAGGATGTATTTAAAACTATGGTCTATCACCTGGCCAGATACCGTAACAAGCAGGCTGGATTCGACCTCATCCCTCAAACTATCCTGGATCGGCCACCTACGGCTGAGCTTGCCCCTGGGCAGAAGGATCAGGATCTTCTGCCTCCCTATCCCGTTTTGGATGCTATCTTGCGTCGCTATATTGAAAGGGATGAATCCTTGGCCCAGATCGTGGCCGCAGGCTATGAGCCAGAGCTAGTCAAGAAGGTCTTAACTATGGTTGACCGCAACGAATACAAGCGCCGCCAAGCCCCGCCCGGCATCAAGATTACCCCTAAAGCCTTTGGCCGCGATCGGCGCATGCCCATAACTAACGGCTATTGGCTCAACCGGCATTGATCTATTTTCAGGGAGCGCAAAAGACCTGCCGCAGCGAGATGAACTCACCACCCGGATAGAGCACAAACCCCTGCACCCTGCGGCTTATAACCGCCACATTGGTCTGATACCACAGGCTGACATAGGGAAGATCGGCGGCAATGATCTTTTGAGCCGCGCTGTAGATTTTTTTGCGGGCTGCAAGATCCATCGTTTTTCTCCCCTCCTCTAGGAGAAGATCAAGGTCGCGGTTTCGATACCGACCTCGATTGGCTCCGTGCGGCGGAACACTAGAGGAGTGAAAGAGGTGATAGTAAATATCAGGGTCGGTTACTCCCACCCATTGAAGTGAGCAGAGCTGAAAATTACCCGATCTAATATCAGAGAAAAAGGTGCCCCACTCATAACTTCTGATCTCAACGGCGATGCCGATCTCAGCCAGCTCCTGCTGAATGATCTCAGCTACCTTTTTGCTTAGCTCATTCTGTGAGGTTTTATACACCAGAGAAAATCGGCTGGCTGGCCCCTGCTGGCCGTCAGGATCGGTGAATCCTGCCTCATCTAAAAGCTGCAGCGCCTCTTTTGGGTTATAGTCGTAGCGAGCCACCTTGGGCTCATAAGCCCAGTTGCTCGGAGCGAGCACACCGCTGGCTGGCTCAGCTAACCCTCCCATGAGCTGTTGGATAATCAGCGGGCGGTTGATAGCCAAGGCGATGGCTTTTCTCACCGCGAGGTGTCTGAGAATTGGATCCTCAAGATTAAAGGCCAGATAGGTGTAATTGGTGCCCATCTTTTTGATAATCTGAACTTGGGGATTATTCTTAAGCGAGTCGAGGGCATCTGGGGATAGGGCATTTTGCACAAGGTCTAGGTTGCCCTTTTTCACCTCAAGCAGCCTGATGGTTTCATCCGGTATGATCCGATAGATCAGGCCGCTAAGCCGCGGGCGCCCTTCAAAATACTGCTCGAAGGGCTGAAAGGTCAGCGACTCATCAGGCTCCCAGTCAGTAAGCCGATAGGGGCCGCTGCCTACAGGCCGCGTGGTGAGTTTGCTGCCACCACCAGGCTTTTCAGCCACATGCCGAGGAACAATCCCTAGGGTCATGTTAGTCAGAAAAGGGGCAAAGGGCTCCTTTAGCTTGAATCTGACCGTGTATGGATCGAGGACCTCGATTCGCTCGATCTGGCGATATGATTCTTTGAGCGGCGAGGGAAAGTCAGGCTTTAGGATACTTTCGAAGGTATATTTGACATCTTCTGCGGTCAGCTCGGCTCCATCATGGAATCTGACTCCTTGGCGCAAAAAGAAAATATAGGTAGTCTCATCCGGCATCTCCCACCGCTCGGCAAGGTCTGGGACCAGACTAGAGTCGGGCGTTTTTTTGACCAGGCCGTTGTAGACAATCTGAATTACCCGGGCCGAATAGGCATCCGTAGCTAGCCGCGGATCAAGGGTAATAGGGCTTCCCTCCATACCAACGACCAGAGGAGACTGGCTACTGCCCGAAGGCCCCTTGGACTGACAGGAGGAGCAAAGCGCCACCACCACAAGACACAAGATAAGGCAAGCCAAACCACTTGGCAGAATGGCTGGCCAAATTTTTGTCCAAGACCTCTTTTGGCTTCTCATAGCCCTGCTCATCATAGCCACAAGCTAGCGCTCCCCAGCTACTGCTTCTGCTGTATCCCTGGGGAAAACTACCCTTCCGGCCCGTAGGGTCATGACCACGCACCCTTTCAGTTCCTGGCCATGGAAAGGAGTATTTCTTCCCTTGGAATAAAATCGGCTGGCATCCACTACAATCCTCTTTTCAGGATCAATGAGGCAGATATCAGCCGCGCTTCCCACCGATAGGGTCCCGGCAGGCAAGTTTAAAATTTTGGCTGGATTGACCGTGAGTTTGGCTATCAGGGTAAGCAGATCAAGCTTTCGGGTATGATAGAGATTGGTCAGGGAGACAGAGAGCAGGGTTTCGAGTCCCACGATGCCAAAGGGTGCAAGATCATACTCTTGCTCCTTCTCGGCCAGGGTATGCGGTGCATGGTCACTGGCAATGGCATCAATTGTGCCATCAGCCAAGGCCTCGATCACTGCCTGGCGGTCAGCCTGGGTGCGAAGTGGAGGGTTTACCTTAGTATTGGGGTCAAAATTGGCCACAAGATCTTCCGTCAGGCTGAAATGATGGGGGGTAGCCTCAGCCGTAACCTGCACCCCCTCTTGTTTGGCCTGACGGATCAGGGCGCAGCTTGTGGCTGTAGACACATGAGCAATGTGCAGGCGGCCCTTAGTCATTTTGGCCAGCAGCAGATCCCTGGCCACCATAACCTCTTCTGCTGCCGCCGGGATCCCTTTGAGGCCGGTCAGGGTAGAAATATACCCTTCATTTACCACTCCATCGGCGCTGAGGTTGAGATCTTCGCAGTGAGAAATTAGGGGAAAGTCAAACAGCCGAGCATATTCCAGCGCCCGGCGCATGAGGAGAGCATTCATAACCGGCCTGCCGTCATCGGAGCAGGCCACAGCCCCAGCTTCCCAAATCTCGGCCATCTCGGCCATCTCCTCACCCCGCAGCCCTTTTGAGATAGCCCCTATCGGATACACCCCCACTAGATCCACCTCGCGGGAGCGGCGCAGAATAAATTCGGTTACCGACTTATTATCATTCACCGGCGAGGTGTTTGGCATACAGGCCAGCGAGGTTACTCCTCCGGCCGCCGCGGCTGCACAGCCCGTAGCAATCGTCTCTTTATCTTCTCTGCCCGGCTCGCGAAGATGGACATGCATATCGATTAGCCCCGGTGTAACCAGCAGCCCCCGGGCATCAATCAGTCGAACATCTTGCCCAACCGGCAGATTTTTCCCCACCGCCTTGATCTTTCCATCCTCAATCAGAACATCAAACAGGCCATCGGTCTGATTAGCTGGATCGACAACTCTTCCCCCTTGAATAATGATTTTCAACTTTCACCCCCAAGAATGAGATAGAGTAAGGCCATGCGGACAGCAAGCCCATTGGTTACCTGATCGAGAATGAGAGAGAAGGGAGCATCCGCTACCTGCGGATCGATCTCAATTCCCCGGTTGATCGGGCCAGGATGCATAATGAGTACATCTTTTTGCGCCTTAGACAACTTGGCTAAGGTCAGACCATAGAGTCTGGAATACTCTCGAATCGAAGGGAAAAATAATCTATTTTGCCGCTCAAGTTGTATCCGCAAAAGGATGATCACATCACAGTCAGCAATTCCCCGCTCAAGGTTGTACTCAACCACCACCCCAAGCTTCTCGATCAGCGGCGGGATAAGGGTTGGTGGGCCAACCACCTTGACCGCAGCTCCCATCTTCACCAGGGCGAAAATATCCGACCTGGCCACTCGGCTGTGGATAATATCACCAACAATAGCTACCTTCAGCCCCTCGATTTTCCCCTTGTGCTCCCTTATGGTAAGCAGATCCAAAAGAGCCTGGGTTGGGTGCTCATGCGCTCCATCGCCGGCATTGATAACGGCAAATTTCGCTTTTTGAGCCAAAAAATGAGGCGCTCCTGGTATAGGATGCCGGATGACAATAATGTCGGGATTCATAGCCTCCAGGGTCTTAGCCATGTCTTTTAGACTCTCCCCCTTGGTTAGACTGCTGGCTGAGGGCGAGATATTGATCGTGTCAGCACTCAGTCTCTTGCCAGCGATTTCAAAGGAAACCCTGGTCCTGGTGCTAGGCTCGTGGAATAGATTGATTACTGTTTTTCCCCGAAGTGTGGGGACCTTTTTGATTGGCCGGGTGAGCACTTCCTTAAAGGATTCTGCTGTATCGAGAATAAAACATATCTCCTCCCGGCTCAATTCCTGAATACCTAATAAGTCCTTCCTCTTGAACAACCTTTCTGATCCTTCTTCAAACACTGCTTTTTATACAATAAATATTCAATAAATATTGCAAAAATAAATAGTGTAAATAATAAAATAACAAAAAATAATGAAATAATAAAAGATACTGCAATAAAAATACTGCTCTACCACCTGGTTTCCTCAGGGTGAGGGAGAATGAAAACCCCGTCTTCCTCCCCCGCCTCCTCCAGAGTAACTTTGACTGACTCATCTTGACTGGTGTCCACTGTCAGGCCGATATAATTGGCGCAAATAGGCAATTCCCGATGTCCCCTGTCGACCAAAACAGCTAATTTGATGGTCTTAGGCCGGCCAAGATCAATCAGAGCATCAAGCGCCGCCCGGATAGTTCTTCCAGTATACAAAACATCATCTACCAGGACAATATCTTTATTAGTAACGGGAAAATTTATCTCTGTTTTTTTTAAAACCGGCTTGCACGATGAGCCACCGATATCATCACGGTAGAGGGTAACGTCAATCGCCCCGATCGGCAAAAGGGCACCTGAAAGCTCTTGAATGATCATGCTCAGCCGCCTGGCCAGCTCAACCCCTTTTGACCTGATTCCTACTAAGGCCACATCATTAAGATGAGAATGTTCAGCCAGAATCTGCCGCGACATCTTCCGTAGGGCACTCTGAATGTCTTCCTTGGTCATAATTGTTCGCCACTCTTTTTCCATAATTCGCTCTCCTCTTGCAGGCGGTGTGTGGTCTGACTAATTTCTGACACGGCTTCAATGGATAAGGCCGATCTTCTTCCGCATCCATTCCAGAGTTTTGGTCAACCCTTCCTCTAACCCGTAGCGTGGGCTCCAGTTGAGCAGCTTTTGAGCTTTACGAATATCTGGTTGGCGTACCTTGGGATCATCTACCGGCAGAGGCTTAAAGACGATCCGACTGTCTGTTCCGGTGAGTTTGCGAAGAGTTTCGGCAAATTCTAGGATGGTCATCTCACAGGGATTACCAAGATTGACCGGAGTCTGGCAATCTGAAATGAGCAGCCGATAGATTCCCTCAACCATATCTTCCACAAAGCAGAAACTGCGGGTTTGCCTCCCGTCGCCGAAAATGGTCATCTCCCGCCCCTGGAGGGCCTGAGCCATGAGGGTCGGCACTACCCGCCCATCATTAATCCGCATCCTAGGGCCATAGGTATTGAAGATGCGAGCAATTCTAGTTTCAATCCCATGATAGCGGTGGTAAGCCATAGTTAGGGCTTCGGCAAACCTCTTGGCCTCATCGTATACGCCCCTTGGACCAATGGGATTGACATTTCCCCAATAGTCTTCAGATTGAGGATGGACAAGTGGATCTCCGTAGACCTCCGAAGTTGAGGCCAGAAGGAAAACGGCTTTCTTCTCCTTGGCCAGACCTAGAGCTTTATGAGTACCCAAAGAGCCTACTTTCAGGGTCTGAATGGGCAACTGCTGGTAGTCAACCGGGCTAGCCGGGCTGGCAAAATGCAAAATATAATCCAGCGGACCATCAAGATAAAGATAATTGGTTACATCTTGTTTAATGAATAGAAACTTTTCCGAGCGAATATGAGCGATATTTGAGATATCTCCAGTGAGAAGGTTATCCATACAGATAACCTCAAAGCCTCTGTTTAGGAAATAGTCACAGAGGTGAGATCCGAGAAAGCCTGCTCCACCGGTAATCAATACTCTTGGCATATAGAATCACCTCCGCGCCTTTGGGATCGGCTTTCCCTTCGACAGATGGTGATATCGATAAATAATTTCACCCGGTTTGGCCAATCCCAGATCTTCACGAGCTATGCGGGCTATGTACTCAGGGTCTGAGCGCAGCCTCTCGATCTCTTTCCGCAGAAGTTGATTTTCTTCCATAATATGAACGATATCCCTCCTTATACGCTCCCGCTGTTGGCGAAACTGATAGATGCGCACCAGGCTGTAGCGTCCCCAAAAGGAAGACCACACCAGCAACCCAAAGGCAAGGATAAGAAGGATATAGCGAGCAGGCTGCCTCGCTCGGTTTAAAGACATCTTGCGCCCTCTTTCATCAATCACCCCCTCGCCCTCTTCCCAATTTTTGAGTGGAGGGTGAGGGAGAGACAGATTTGATAAGTTATGAGAGATCATCGCTTATCCTATCCTCATCAATTCGAGAATTCGAGAAGAGTAGGATTACCCTCATACTTGTCTCGATCATACTTCCTTTGTCTTCTCCCCGCGCTCGGGTGGAGGCAGATGTTCGGTAGCTTCCCGCTCCGACCTGCTAGCCACTTCTACCCGCGCTCGGGTGGAGGCAGAGCCGCCAGGAATCAATAAGTGCCCGTCGGCACTCCTTCTCCCCGCGCTCGGGTGGAGGCAGCGCCCACTGCCCACTGCTCCCCGCACTCGGGTGGAGCGCAGGGTTAAAGCTACATGGCTTACCCACCATGCTAGTCCTCTTCCTGCTCTTCGGTGGAGGCAGGGAGATTGAGGCGCTATTTTGTGAAGGAGCAGGGTCAATTAGGCAAGGGTGCGGGATCGAAGATTATAGAAAACCTCCTTGCCTTGAAAAAGGGCTATGTCTCCTAAATGTTCTTCGATTCGAATTAGTTGATTATACTTAGCTACCCGATCAGTCCGAGAAATCGAGCCTGTCTTGATCTGACCGGTATTGAAAGCCACAGCCAGATCAGCCAGCGTGGTATCTTCTGTCTCTCCTGAGCGGTGAGAGATAATCGCTGTATAGCCTGCTCGTTTGGCCATTTCAATAGCTTCAATGGTTTCAGTCAGAGTTCCGATCTGATTCAACTTGATAAGAACGGAATTAGCCACACCCCGGGCAATCCCTTCTTTCAAGATCTCAGTGTTGGTGACAAAGATATCATCCCCAACCAATTGTATCTTATTGCCAAGTCGCTTAGTCAGCATCTCCCATCCGCTCCAGTCACTTTCAGAAAGACCATCCTCAATAGATATAATCGGATATTTTTCAACCAGTTGTTCGTAAAAATCGATCATCTCCTCACTGCTCTTTCGAGGATTGGCCTCAGCCGCCATAATATAGACCCCATCTTTATAGAGTTCACTTGCGGCCACATCAATGGCTAGATACACATCCTGCCCCGGCTGATAGCCTGCCTTTTCAATCGCCTCCATAATGACATCCAGAGCCTCGGTATTCGACTTAAGATCAGGAGCAAAACCGCCTTCATCGCCGACCGAGGTTACATACTTTCTTGCTTTCAACACCGCTTTCAAATTATGGAATATTTCCGAACCCATCCTGATAGCTTCGGAAAAGCTTTCGGCTCCAACCGGCATAATCATGAATTCCTGAATATCGACATTGTTATCGGCGTGCTTTCCCCCATTGAGGATATTCATCATCGGCACAGGAAGCTCACGGGCACTAACTCCACCGAGGTAGCGATAAAGAAAGAGGTTTAATTCAGTAGCCGCGGCCTTGGCTGTAGCCAGAGAAACCCCAAGAATGGCGTTAGCGCCCAGTCTGGCTTTATTTTCGGTGCCGTCTAGCTGAATCATCTGCCAGTCAAGGTAGGCCTGATCCATAGCGTTATAACCCGTAACCTCAGGGCCTATGATCAGATTGACATTATCAACCGCCCGCCTGACTCCCTTGCCCATAAATCGTTCCATTTCCTCATCCCGCAGCTCAAGCGCTTCCCGCTCTCCAGTAGATGCACCTGATGGGACCGCTGCCCTGCCAACAGTCCCACTTTCGAGAATTACATCAACCTCTATAGTCGGATTCCCACGTGAATCGATAATTTCCCTAGCTACCACATTAGCGATTTCACTCATTCTCCCGCCCTCCTTGGTTTGTGGTTATTAGGTTAACATAACTTTGGTTATTAAGTTAATACGGCTTAATATTGTTTTTCTCGGCTCTGGCCGATCAGCTTTGCGGGTCAAAAATATCACAAATACTTTTCAGATTCAATAGAAAAACAGGTACTAACAGGGGGAGGGAGAAAAGAGTAATATTAGAGTAATATTAGTGAAATGTTTAGAAAGAGTAATATTAGTGAAATGTTAGGAAGATTTTCCACAATTTCTTTGGATAACCTGTGGATAACCAAGATAAATTCGGCTGGAACTGCCTGAGAAATTAGCCAGGATAGCACTTTTGCCTCTCGATGAGCCTTTCTCTATTAAGATAATATATCAAATAGTTACCAGATATAATAGCTACTTTTTGCTCTATCCTCAGGATGAAATCCGATGGCGGGAGAAGTTATCCACAGATGATCGACTCGCGGCTGTCTCCTCTAATTCATTATCAGACATTTTTGAAAAAGGGGGATGGACATTTGGGGCAATAAGGAAAAAAATTGATTTTGTCAGAGATTAGGAAAATTTTCCACAGAAGTTATGGATAAGTTGTGGATAACTAGAGGGACAAAGGAGAAAAAGCCGTAGAAAAACAAAGGCAATAGCAATTTTGCTTGGCATGGAATCTATTTTTATTGGCAGATATTTCAAATATTTAATTAAGATTAGCTAATCAGCTTCCCCTCTCTCGAAAAGCAAGGATGAAAAAATGAAAGTTATCCACAGGTTAGTGTTTAAACTGAAAATCCTAAATAGGATTTTCAGTTTTCTGATGATTGCGGAATCAAGAAGCATAAACTCTGAAACTTGCTTGACACGAAATCCTCCTAGTGTGGTATGATAATGCTGCTACCTACTATATATAGTAGTATCTCCTTAAAACTATACAATATGATCTACTTTTAAATTAGAGTCTATCCGAAAAAATACTTAAATGAGGCGGCATCATTATTGGAGCTGCCGCCTTACCCTTAGGATAGGTTCTTAAACCAGATTGAAGACAACAGAGCTAGGAGATTTGAGGATGAGTAATGTAGAAACCACGGATATGGCCCTTTTCGTTCGAACCTCAGAAGAGGATTTTCGAAGTTGGGATCGACAGAAAATTGTCGATGCCCTGGTACGTGAAACCTATATTGATGAGGACACAGCTATTCGCATCAGTAAGGAAGTGGAAAGTCAGATTATAGCCTCGAATCTCAAAATCATTACCGCTCCTCTGATCCGTGAGCTAGTAGATGCAAAGCTCATTGAGCATGGACTAGAGCGGGCTCGCTGGATGCATACCCGCCTTGGGATGCCACTTTATGACGTCAATCAGCTCATTCTCCATCCTAACCGGGAAAATGCCAATGTACCTCATGGCCCTGAAGCCACTAACCTGACCCTGGCCGAGCATATCAAGAAAGAGTATGCACTTTTAGCTCTTTTTTCTCAGGAGGTGGCTGATGCCCACTTGCGGGGAGATATCCATATCCATGATCTTGGCTTCTGTGACCGTCCTTACTGCTCCGGCCAATCCCTTGAGTATGTCAAAAAATTCGGTCTGAACCTGCCGAATGCTCTGTCTATGGCCAAGCCGGCCAAACATCCCGAGGTGCTGCTGGCCCACATGGTAAAATTTGCCGCTGCCCTGCAGGGGAATTTCGCCGGGGCTATCGGCTGGGATGCGGTCAATCTCTTCTTCGCCCCCTATCTTTCGGGGATGTCGGATCGAGAGATTCGCCAGCTGGCCCAGATCATGATTTTTGAGTTTTCCCAACAGGCCGTAGCCAGGGGAGGACAGGCGATCTTCAGCGATATTAATATCTATTGGGAAGTGCCTAGTCACTTTGAAAATGTTCCGGCCATTGGCCCCGGGGGAATCTATACTGGCAAGACCTACGGTCAGTATCTTGAGGAGTCGCAAAGATTTGCTCGAGCACTTTTTGATGTTTACCTGGAAGGAGACGCATCAGGCAGACCCTTCTTTTTCCCCAAGCCACTGGTTCACATTACCGAAAAATTTTTCAAAACTCCAGGGCATCAGGACTTTCTTTTCCATATCTGCGAAGTGGCCGCGGAGAAAGGGAACACCTACTTTGTGTTTGATCGTGGGGATACGGCCAAAATTTCCGAGTGTTGCCGACTGAGTTTTAAACTCAGGGCCGAAGATCTTGAAGATGCTAAAGAACCCTGGAAGATGAGATACTGCGCTCTTCAGAATGTTACCCTAAACCTGCCACGGGTTGGCTATGAGGTCAAGGGAGACAACTGTCGGCTCTTTGAGCGGCTAGGAGATTTGATGGAGCTGGCTGCCGAGGCTCATATGCAGAAGCGAGTTTTTATCGAAAAGCTCTTGGCTCTTGGGGAGAGCGGGCCTCTATCCCTTCTGACCATGAGTCGGGATGGTGAGCCCTATCTTCGACTAGAGCGCGCCTCTCATCTGATCGGTATGGTTGGGCTGAATGAGCTGGTAAAAATCCAGACAGGCCAGGAAATGCATGAATCGAAAGAGGCCTTCATGATGGGACTCAAGATCATTTCCCATTTGAAACTCTTGGCTGACCGTCTGTCCAGCAAGCATAAAATGCATTTTGTGCTTGAGCAGACCCCGGCAGAGAGCACCAGCTATCGGTTCGCCAAGCTAGATCTTCGCCACTATGGATCGGCCGCGGAGAAGACTGTGCAGGGAGATTTGGCCAAGGGAGAGGTATACTATACTAACTCTACCTACTTGAATGTGAGTGCTCCGATTAACCCGATTGAGCGGGTCAGGCAGGAAGGACTATTTCATCCGCTGATCGAAGCTGGAGCCCTGACCCACATCTGGCTGGGGGAGGCAAGGCCATCGCGGGAGTCTTTGGCTAATTTCGTGGTTAAGACCTTTCAGAAGACCTTAAATGATCAGATCGCCTTTTCTCCAGAATTTACGACCTGCAACAGTTGTAGTCAAACGGCACGGGGGCTGAAAGAGACCTGCCCCTATTGTGGCTCAGACCAAGTTGACGGGATTACCCGAATTACTGGCTATTTTACCAAGATTTCCAGTTGGAACAAGGGTAAGAGGGGAGAGCTTCGGGACCGATATCGAAATCAGATCTATTTGCAAAGGGAGAGTGTTGGAAATGAAATTTAAGCTATTCTGGAAAGAAGGCTGTCCGATGTGCCCGGCAGCCAAAAATGTTATTCACCAATTAATTTGCAGCGGCTATCAGGCCATGGAGTATGATCTTGAAACCACTGAAGGGCTGGCTGAAGCGGCATTTTACGCCGTGCTCTCAACCCCAACCATTATCCTACTCGATGAGCAGGACAATTCGATTGCCGAATGGAGGGGAAAAGTGCCTACCTTTGAAGAGGCGCAAGCAGCGGCCTCAGCTTGGCAGACGGCTAAAGTAAGCTAATTAGAGTTCTCACCGCTCAAGGCCTCATCTCCTCAGGATGGGCTTTGCGGCCGCGGCTGATCTTCAGGAGCTGATCTTTGGGAGAAATAAGATCATGGGATGAAAGCGATCAACACCTGCCCTGCAGGACAAATCAAGGGATTCATCGAGACCTCTTTCAGCGACTGGCCTGGCAAGGTTGCGGCAGTGGTTTTTCTTTCAGGCTGTAACCTGCGCTGTCCCTACTGCCATAACTATACCCTGGTTCTTTCCCCGCACTTCTACGAGACGATACCTCGCCCCTGGATAGCCAGCCGTCTGAGGGAATTCAGCGGCTGGATTGATGGAGTGGTGATTTCAGGTGGAGAGCCTTGTCTCTCCCCGCGGTTGCCCCAGTTGATCAGATTTTTCCGCCATCTCTCATTTCCGGTAAAATTGGATACCAATGGCACTAAACCTGAGCTGCTCGCGGCTTTGCTTGAAGATGGTCTTCTCGATTATGTGGCTATGGACGTCAAGGCGCCCCTTGATGATATTCGCTACAGCCGCTGCGCTGGAGTGCCACAGAGTGTTTCCCCTATTCGAAGGAGTCTGGCCATTTTAGCCCAGTCTGGGATTGAGTATGAACTGCGGATGACTGTCTGCCCATCCCTGACCACCAGGGAGGATATCCAAGATTTGGCCAGACAGATCGAGGGAGTAAAGCGATTTGTTCTGCAAGGATTTAATCCAAAAGACCCCCTGAGGCCAGAACTTAAGAGCGTATCTCCCTACAGCCGGCAAGAGATGCTGGAATTTCAACGGATTCTAAAAGAGTACGTAGCCGAATGCACGGTGGCTGGATGAGGGTTTAAAGGTGGCTTTGGGTGGCAGGTGCTTTGAGTGGCAAGAATTTATAGTAGGAAAATCAGGCCAAAGTAGGCCGCAGGTGAGATGTGCAAGGTTCATTGATTAGAGCTCCATTAATTGATGACTACTCCAGGGGATCGGGCCCGCCATAGGCGCCAAGGGTATTTCGGGAGCCATCAGGGTTGTTATAGACCTTTTGCGGATGGCCTGAATGGTGGCAGATAGATTCTGGCCTGAGCCGATAATCTCCATGATTAGGGTCAATGAAGAGCGGATCCTGAGAAATATTTCCATTGACTCCAAGATAATCGGCATCAGTGATATTGGAAAATTGAGGCCGGCAGGTCATGGCAAAATCAACCAGACAAAGGTCGTCTTGATTTTTCCAGAGAATATTGTTAAGCTGTTGGAATCCTCCGGCTAATCCAAAAACGCCTCCTCCAAACAGAGCGCTATTGCCACAGATGGTGTTATTGACTAGCGAGGCCGAAGAGTCGATGAAAATGCACCCTCCGCCGGCATGAGAGGCTGTGTTTTTAACGATGAGGTTATTGTGGATCACGGAGCGGTCAGCATTGCAAAATAGCCCGCCGCCAAAAGAGGCGCTGTTTCGCAGCAGCCGATTTTTGGCGATCTTAGCCGAGGCATGAAAAGAAAAGATTCCTCCTCCGCAAACCTGGGCCCGATTGTCGACAATCGTATTGTGAATGATTTTCGGACAGGAGAACTCCGCACAGTAGATCCCGCCGCCGAATTTAGCCTTATGGTTAACAATGAAGTTATTGATGATGGTGGGAGAGGAGTAGGGAGCACAGTAGATTCCCCCTCCCTGAAGTGGGCAGGCACGATTGGGATCGGAATCTGAAACGGTGAGGGTGAAGCCATCGAGAGTGGCCTGACAGCCTTGGTCAAAAGAGATTAGCGGAGCCTCACCCGTTCCGATTAAAACCGTCTCGCCCGCTCCCAGAGCAGAGCGAAGGATCAGGTTTTTCTGGGTAATATGAATGCCTGCCGGACAGATCCGATATCTTCCTGGTCTGACGATAATAGTGTCTGCTGCGGCTGAATTTTTCACCGCCTCCTCAATGGTAGAAAATTCAGCTGGAACAAAAAGATTTCTCTGCCTGATGAGGGCTTTCTGACAAGAGAGAAAAAACCAACAGCAGGAGAAGACCAGCATAACGAGACATCTTTTGAAGAGGGGGTATTTTTTATCAATCAGCATTGGCTATCCCTTGACCTCCCTGGCTTTGAGGGAGGAGCATAATACCGGCATCGAGATTATAACCGATCCGATTTTGCTCAATCAGAGCTTTTTGGGCCTCTATGACTAAGCCAGCAGAAATATTACCCAAGATGCTGTTTTGAATAATCCTGATTACTCCTCCCCCATGCACGGCAATACCCGCCCGTAGGTTGTGATTAACCTGATTGCCTCTGATCGTAGCCTCAGAGATATTCTCAAGCCGTATGCCAGCTTTGAGGTTCCCATACACTTCATTTTCCTCTATTGAGGCAACAATATGTTTCTGCTGATTGTTGATCGCGGTCAAACTGATTCCTGCCCGCCAGTTGTGGCGAAGAATATTGCCTTGAATCACGATAGGCTGATCGTGGCTAACCAGATCAAGCCCACCGATCCCGCTTCCATTCTGATAGCAGAGATTGTGGAGAATCCTTGGCCTGGCGTATTCCCTGATTCCAATACCGGGGGCATCCTGCTCTTTATCTTTGGCCTGCGGAAAATGATTATTGAAAATCTCATTATCCTGGATAAGGGCCATAGAATTTGGTCCATTGGCAATACCGGTGCCAAAATTGTCGTATATAACATTGTGTTGAACAGTCGGCTTGGCTACTGTCTCTAGGGGAGGTCCCATAGACGGGCCTAATCCTGTCAGGAGCAGACCGCCACCCTTGCCTTTTGAGTGGTTTTGGCAGATGATGTTGTTGATGATGACGGCGGCAGAACAGCCTCGCACTTCCACAAGGTATAACTTATCGATAGCCTTGGTGGGAAGGTTGCGGATGGTAAAGCCGTCGAGTTTCATCGGCGCTGTGCTCTCTTTTTGAAAACTTACCAGATAGTCGGGCGGATCAAGTTTTGATCCGTCGATAATAGTCTGAAGAGCTCGCTGGAGAACCTGTTTTTCCCCCGGGCCCTTTACCAGCCGCTCGCCCTCGGGGCCGCTGTCGCTGATCAGCGAGATACCCGCCTTGATGACCACCCGCTCGTAATAAATACCAGGTCTGACCCGGACAGAATCCCCAAACTCCGAGGCATCGATGGCCTCCTGAATGGTGGGGAAATCTTCGGGGACAAAAATATCCCGGCCGCGGCCCTCACGGGACACTAGTAAAAAGGCCAGAAAAAAGAGGAAAGCGGTCGGGAGTTTTTTCCCAAGGGTAAATCTTTTGGCAATAAGCATAATGATCAGCTTGTCCTTATGTGAGAGTTACCCTATTGCTGAAAAGCTGCCTTTTTATGGAAAGATCTTCTGCAAAGAAGAATTTTATCAGGAAATTGGGGATTTATCCAGCTCAAAATTTTTGGCAAAAAAGCTCAGGCCTTTACAAGGCCTTGATATTACTTAATTTTAAACTCGCTGCTTTAGATAATTGCTTAGAAATGAGGCAAGGATTAGGGCAAGGTTTCAATATTTCAAGCAATTTCAAAATCGAAATAAACTATAAATTTTCACCAAAATAGCTAATCAAAACGCTATTAAATCATGCCTAAAAAAACCAAAGTTGAAGCACTATCTCGGTGGTGAGGGGAGGGAGGATCAACTCCCCCGGTCCTTCTTCTCTTATGAGGAGAGGACCGGAGGGAGTTGGTTTTTTCAAAAATCAGTCTAATAGGGCTGATTTTTCGTTGCCGGAAGGCTAAGTTTGCGCAAATTCTCAGGCAGCCGTCCGTTTTTTTATCGCGGTTTCGTATAGACTCACATACTCCTTTGCCGAAGCCTTCCATGAGTGGTCTTCGCTCATGCCGTTTTTCATAAGCTTGATCCATTTAGGTTTGTCTTCAAAAAGGCTCACAGCTCTCTTTACGGTTTCAAGCAGAGCCTGGGATGAGTATTCGCTAAACTTGAAGCCATTTCCCTTGCCAGTCTTAGGATCATAGTCCTGAATGGTATCATCAAGGCCGCCAGTAGCTCTCACAATCGGCACAGTGCCATACTTTAGACTGTAGATTTGGTTAAGACCGCAGGGCTCATATCGTGAAGGCATCAAAAACATATCGCTACCAGCTTCAATTTTGTGAGCCAGTTTATTGTTGAAGGCAATGACAACTCCCAGCTTCTGTGAATACTCCTTCTTTAAATTGGTGAATAGATCATGATATTTCTGCTCTCCAGTCCCTAGCACCACCATAGCCAGATTCATCTTCATCAACTCGGGCATAGCCTCAGACAGGATATCGAATCCCTTCTGATCGGCCAGCCGGCTAATCATGCCAATGACCGGGGCATCTTCCGGCACTTTCAATTGAAATTCGCCAAGCAAATCCTCCCGACAGATTTTCTTTCCCTCCAGGTTATTGATGTCATACGTGCTTTTGATGAACTTGTCTTTTTCTGGGCTCCATTCATCGTAGTCGACTCCATTGACGATCCCGTAGATATCCTTGCTGCGGTATTGCAGCACCCCTTCCATGCCGAGCCCATATTCTGTGGTCTGAATTTCCCGGCTGTATCCCCTGCTGACGGTAGAGATGACATCGGAATACATCAGACCAGCTTTGAGAAAACTAATATCTCCATAGTATTCTATCCCATTGATGGAGAAGACATCCCAGGGCAAAGTAGTCATCGGCATATCCAGAGCCCAGAATTTTCCCTGATAGCCTAGGTTATGAATGGTAAAAACCGTAGCTGTGTGTTTAAAGAATTCATCCTGAGCATAGAGAACTTTCAGGTAGGTAGGAACAAGCCCTGTCTGCCAGTCGTTACAGTGGATAACGTCTGGGGCAAAATCTAGTTTTTTGAGCATCTCCAGGATTGCTCGGCTGAAGAAGATAAACCGCTCGGCATTGTCCGGGTAGTCCCCTTGCGGGGTAGTGTAAAGATATTCCCGATCATAGTAGCGGTCATGTTTGATGAGGTAGGTTGGAACCGTATCATAGAGCATCGTTGACAGAACGACGGCCTGCTCCTTGCGGTCAGCAATAGGGACCTGAAGGTCTGAAATTTCTTCTTTTAATTTTGGATTCTGCTGCTTGACCATGGCGTAGAGGGGCAAAACCACCCTAACGTCATGGCCAAGGGCTTTCAGAGCCTTGGGCAGAGATCCGGCCACATCAGCCAGACCGCCTGTCTTAGCCAATGGAGCGACCTCTGGAGAAGCGACGAGTACTTTTAGTTTCTTAGGCATGAATAATTCCTCCTTTTTACTTTCTCCCCCACGCTGGGAGCTTATCATTGCCTGAAAATGCTTGCTTGTACGCCTTGGTATGTATTTTTTCGGATTAACATGATGATCTTTATGATAAATTTATGATTATATGATTATCTAATTATTAAATTATATAATTATTATATAATAATTATATAATTATATAATAATTATATAATTATTAATTTAAATACGGTAAATATGGACTCATCAATATGAATATGGACTCTACCCGTTATCTTAAATGAACGTAGTTAATTGAATCAAGGGAAAAGCGCAAAAACTAACCTTTTCGGCCAATAAATTTTTTGCTGCTCAAATCAAGGGAATTGACCGGCTTGTTTATTCACTTTTTCGGAATGCTTTAAGTCTATGATCGGAAGGATAAAAATTTTAAAAAAAGATCTTTCCGAGCGCCGAAATCGATATGAACCTTGGTTGACAGGAAAGGAACAAGGTTATATAATGGGAGAAAATTAATAGATATTGTTTTTTCAATATGTTTACTCCAAGAAGGGAGTTTTTCAAGGAGGCTTTTTTGATCCGATATTCGACCTGCGGTCCCCCGCCTGCCGAGCACTCTGAAAATATATCTGCTGCTGCGGCCAACCTCATGGTTTTTCGAACCTGCGGATTGTCAAAAGAGCAGATAAACGACCTTGTGCAAGATCTTCTCACCGGCGATAGGCGGCTGTCTTTCTCCCTTGACTCACATCCCTTGGGGGTAGACATCCAGATAAGGCTTTCTTCTCCTCAGGTTGCCATTGAACCTGAGCTTCTATCCAGGTTGAGCGATGAGGTTCGTCTACGGCTAGGAGCATATCTTTACGGTGAGGGGAGCGAGAGCATGGAGGAGGTGGTCGGCAAGCTACTTCGGCAAAATCACCATACCCTGGCTACAGCGGAATCCTGCACTGGCGGTCTGATCGCCAGCCGGATCACTGATGTGCCTGGGAGCTCGGAATACTTCTTGCAAGGGGTAATCACTTACAGCAATCAGGCCAAAAAGGACCTGCTGGGGGTCAGAGAGGAAACGCTGCGTCAGCTTGGAGCAGTCAGCGGGCCAGTGGTTCAGCAGATGTGTATCGGCTTAAAGAGAATAAGCGTCGCCGACCTTGTCCTTGCCGTTAGCGGCATTGCCGGACCAGGCGGAGGAAGTGTCGAAAAACCAGTAGGTCTAGTCTTTATCGGCCTCTATGATGGGCAAGACTTTAAACTAAAAGAATACAGATTTCAGGGCTGTCGGAAGGAGATCAAGCTTCAGGCTTCACAAATGGCCCTAGATCTAGTTCGAAGGTATTACCTATGAAAGAGCAGAGACTGCGGAGAGAGCAGCAGGGAGTCGTTCGATCCTTTGTGGCCATGGCCATTGAGTCGAGTGTTCAGAAGGAGATCGACGATTTTCAAGCCAGGCTGAGGCAAAAGGTCCAAGAAACAGGCTGTCGGGTTAGTTGGGTTAAGCCGGAGACGATTCACCTGACTGTAAAATTTCTGGGAGATATTCAGATCGGCCAAGTTGAGCCTATTTTAGGCGCACTTCGGAGGGCTGCTGAGGGAGTGGGTGCCTTTGGTTTGAAAATTGAAGGTATTGGGGTCTTTCCCAGCCAGCGAAACCCACGGGTGGTGTGGGTCGGCATTTCGGAAGGGGTGGAGAAGCTGCGAATCATCCAGCCAAGAGTTGAAGAAGAGTTGGCTGCTCTTGGTTTTGCGCGGGAAAAAAAAGAGTTCAATCCCCATCTTACCCTGGGTAGGATTCGATTTTCAGAGGCCGCGGCAGCTTTGGGCAAAATTTTAGCTGATCTTCCCTATCCGGTGTTTGGTCAGGTGATGATTCAAGACCTTAGGCTGATGAAAAGTGACCTGCGGCCTGAAGGTGCAATCCATACGGAGTTAGGACGGATTCCGCTAAGCTAATCTTTTATTAAGCCAAATGGAGTTTTCTTCTCAAGGAGAATAATAACAACTATGGAAGATAAGGTAATCAATATGGAAGATGCCAGAAAAGAAAAACTCAAAGCGCTCGATCTGGCCATGCATCAGATCGAGCGAGCCTTTGGCAAGGGCTCGATCATGAGGCTGGGATCGAATTTCGCTATGGATATTCCGGTTATCCCCACCGGAGTGCTGACCCTGGATATGGCTCTCGGGGTGAATGGGGTGCCTCGCGGCCGGGTTATTGAAATCTACGGCCAGGAATCTTCAGGTAAGACGACCCTGGCTCTACACATCGTGGCTGAAGCCCAAAAATTAGGTGGGCTGGCTGCTTTCATTGATGCCGAACATGCTATGGATCCGGTTTATGCCAAAAAGCTTGGGGTCAATACCGATGACCTTCTGATCTCACAGCCCGACACAGGAGAGCAGGCCCTTGAAATTACCGAAACGCTGGTCCGAAGTACTGCCTTAGATGTCATCGTAGTCGATTCGGTGGCAGCTCTTGTGCCGCGAGCCGAGCTTGAGGGAGATATGGGAGATTCCCACATGGGGGTTCAGGCCCGGCTGATGTCGCAGGCTTTGCGGAAGTTGACCGGCGCCATTTCCAAATCCAGAACCTGTGTTATTTTTATCAATCAGGTTCGGGAGAAGATCGGAATGATGTTCGGCAATCCCGAGACTACCACCGGCGGGCGGGCCCTGAAGTTTTATGCTTCTATTCGGATGGAGATTCGAAAGGGGAGCCCGATCAAGGTTGGCGAAGAGGTGATCGGTAGCCGAGCTGTGGTTAAGATCATGAAGAACAAGGTGGCTCCTCCATTTCGAAGCGCTGAATTCGATATTCTCTATAGCGAGGGAATATCCAAAGAGGGAGCCTTGCTTGATGTAGCTTTGCAAAAGGAGCTGATCCAAAAGAGCGGAGCCTGGTTTAGTTACGGAAATGAGAAGCTAGGCCAGGGACGTGAGAATGTTCGGCTTTTTCTGAAAAATAATCCCGCCATCTACCAGGAGATTGCTGACAAGATAAGGGCCATGGGAAGTTTGGCTTCATCGGGCAGCAAGGGGATAATAGGGGCCGAAGATGGTGAGGCGTCTGAATTCGAGGAATAGGTCTCAAAAAAGGGGTTATGCCCCTACTGTTATTTAATTAAATTATTAAAAGTTTTAGGAAAGGGGTTTGAGGGGAAAACCCTTTTTCAAAAGGGTTTTCCCCTATTAATGTTTTCTCCTAAAATTATAAATCATGGTTGCAGAAGAGGAAAATTGCCACAAAGCTAGGGAAGTGGCTCTTAATTATCTCTCTTACCGCGCTCGAAGCAGCAAAGAAGTGTATGAGCGGCTGAGGCGCAAGGGTTTCTCCGCTCAGGTGGCCGAAGAGGTCATTAGCTATCTGACCGAGCGCCGGTATTTGGATGACCGTGCCTTGGCCGAGGACTTAGCTGAGTTTCTGGTTAATCGCAAGCTGGTCGGCAGATTATGGCTCAGACATGAGCTTCAGCTAAGAGGGATTGCGGCAGAAATTATCGATCAGGTGGTCAAAAAGGTCTATGATCCTGAAGAGAAAGAGAAGGAAGTAGCTCTTCGACTTGTGCAAAAGCGCCTGCGAACTCAAAAGGGGGATAGGGAAAAACTTAGGCGAAGTCTCGCTAGCCTTCTTGCTCGACATGGGTTTCCTCATCTCATAATTCGACAAGTGGTGCTAGAGGCGCTTGGCCGGACAGCGGCAGGAGATGAGAGTGGCGAAGATGGTGATTACATTGAGTGAGCGCAGTGATAATAATTAAGTGATAATAATATTTGGTGGAGGCGGGGGGAATCGAACCCCCGTCCGAAGATATTCAGCGAAGGATATCTACATGTTTAGCCTCGTCTTTTTCTTCTCGTGAGCCCTCACTCCGAGAGGCGAGGATTAAAGGGCTCACCAGCTCAAAGGTTTTCACCAGCCCTCCCCGAGCCAGGGGGAGCTAGCTATCCTTGTGTTTATGACGCCCGACCCTGCCCCCACAAGGCAAAAGGGCAAGGGGACGTGACCGCACTAACGGCTAGTTAGGCAGCCAGAGCCAATTCGTTGTTGGCAGTTGTATTTTTCCTATTGTTTTACGAGGGAACAGGAACCTCGACATGCAATCCTTGCCTCAACTATCCCCGTCGAAACCAGATCGCCCCCTTTGTATTACTTTCGGCCCCCTGCTCTTAGCGGTACTTAGCCTTCAGAGCCCGGGCCATATCCTTTTCTTCTTCTTTCCGTTTTAAACTCTCTCGCTTATCGTATAACTTTTTTCCTTGGCCTAAGCCAAGTTCTACCTTAACCAGATTCCGCTTCAGGTACACCTTAAGCGGCACCACACTCATGCCCTTCTCAAGCGCTTTGCCAATGAGCCTTTTGATTTGTCGTTTTTTGAGCAGAAGCTTTCGCTTTCTGGTCGGCTCATGGTTATAAAATGCGCCATGATTATAAGGGCTGATGTGGCAATTCAGTAAAAACACCTCATCGCCTTCAACCTTGGCATAGCTATCCTTTAGGTTGATCCTTCCCTCACGGATGGATTTTACCTCTGTCCCCTGAAGGACAATGCCAGCTTCCAGGGTTTCCTGGATAAAGTAGTCGAAAGCAGCCTTTTTATTTACGGCGATAACCTTCTCATCGCTTTCTTTTTTCATATAAAATATAATATCACGAGATTCGTAAAAAGGCAATCGCTTACAAGGGGAAAACCCTTTTGAAAAAGGGTTTTCCCCTTGTACCCCTTTCCTAAAACTTTAATAACTTATAGCTATTAAAGTTTTAGGAGGATGGTTTGGAAGGAACCCTTTTATTGAATAAGGGTTCCTTCCAAATAATAAGGGGAAAAAATGAGCTTGATTTGTTTTTCTGAGTATGCCATAATTCAAAAAAAATTATAATTATTAGATAGTTAGCAAGATCAAGGGGGGAATGGTTTGTGCTCCTTGCTGAGGGAAAGCCCATGTGCTGTAAAAGTAAAATTATTACTTATTTTTGGCCAAAATCAATTTGTTGGCTGTTGAGCCTTATGCTCCTGACAGGATATTTGGTGAGGGGTGAGTTGGCTTGGGCTAAACAAGATCTGATGCGCCAGCCTTGGTCGGCCAAGGCAAGGGCCTTGCGGCTTTGTGCTCCGGCTGTCTCCTCAGAAGCAGGGGGGGGGAGTAAGGAAGCTCCTTCCCGGGGTCTTCTTCAGGAGCAACTACTCCTAGCGCTTTGGCTGTTTCAGCTTTTTATCTCACCGGCTGATGGCGATCGCTGCCCTATGTTTCCTTCATGCTCACAATATGCGGTTGAGGCCATAAGCCGCTATGGGGCCTTTTGGGGAGTGATTCTTACTTCGGAGCGTCTTTTGCGCTGTGGCCGTGAGAGCGGCTATCCGCTGGTTCAAGATCAGGGAGAATACCGTTTCTTTGATCCGCTGGAAGGCAATGTAATATGGCATTCAAGATGAACACTGCCAATAAATTGACGGTCTTTAGGATTATATTGATCCCCTTTTTTGTCATTCTCCTGATTTATCGTTATACGAGCGCTGCCCTGTTAATTTTTGGCTTAGCAAGCATAACTGATGCCATGGATGGGTTTATTGCTCGCCGATGGAATCAAAAAACCCGGCTGGGGTCTTTTCTTGATCCTATGGCTGACAAGGCTATGCTGATCACCTCATTCATTACCCTGGCTATTTTGCATTTTTTGCCGGGTTGGTTGGCCGTGATCACTATTTCCAGGGATCTTATCATTGTTCTTGGAGCCCTGATTGTTTACATTTTGACTGGAAACTTGAGTTTTTCGCCCACTTTTTTGGGAAAGATGACCACGATGGTTCAGATCTTGACTATTCTGATTACCTTGTTAGGGCATCAATTTCAGAAAGTCAAGCTTTGCCTTCCGATATTTATCTGGCTGACCGCGATCATAACTGCTGTTTCCGGTTTCCAGTATCTTTCGATCGGCATGGAAATGTTAAATGAATCATCATAAGCTCTCGATCAAGCATATCTGCCTGGCTCTTCTGTCTGGCGGTTTGCTCACGCTGGCCTTTCCCCGGTTTAATATTTCGATCCTAGCCTGGATTGGTCTGGTGCCGCTGCTTTTTGCTCTGGAGCGGACATCCTCCCTGCGATCATCCTTTACTCTCGGATGGATTTGCGGCTTAGCCTATTTCGGGGGCACGCTGTATTGGATTGTTAACACTATGGCTGTCTATGGCCATATTCCCCTCTGGCAGAGCGTGCTCATTTCACTGGCGCTGGTGAGTTATCTATCTTTATACATTGGGGGTTTTGCTCTGGTATGGAACTGGCTCCGTCGGGGTTTTCCACCACTGGCCAGCCTGCTGATCGCGGGGCTGGCCTGGACATCTGTGGAATTTCTTCGGGCCCATGTCCTGACTGGTTTTCCGTGGTCTAGTCTAGGCTACTCTCAGTATTCTCACTTGCAACTTATTCAGTTTGCAGACATTACCGGAATTTATGGCCTATCTTTTGTTATCAGTCTGGTCAATGGCGGTCTAGCCACTCTCCTTGAGAATCTTTTGGCTAAAATAACAAATGGACGGGCAACTCGTCTCGGCCCATCCTCCCTCATTTGGACCTGTGCTATTCTTATAGCTGTGATTGGTTTGGTTGAAAGCTACGGGGCATATAGATTGCATACTAGCCAGGGCAAATCGGCAGAAGGGGTTTTGAATATCGGCATCATCCAGGGCAATATTCCTCAGGAGGATAAGTGGAACCGGCAGCTTCAGGATATAGTCTATGGCGCCTATCAATCCCTGACTCTTTTGGCTGCCGAACAAAAGCCTGATTTGATCATCTGGCCTGAAACATCGGCTCCCTTTATCAATGAGCGCTACGGAGACTACCTTGAGCGTATCTCTCCCCTGGTTCAGAAGGCTGGTGTGGCTATGGTGGTTGGAAGTCCACGGATCGAGCGGGATGAGGCTACAGGAGAAGTCCAGCTTAGGAATAGTGCCTTTTTTCTTGCGCCTGATGGAAAGATTTTGGACTATTATGATAAAATACACTTGGTCCCATTTGGTGAATATCTCCCGCTGGGAGAGATTTTGTCCCATTTGGGATCTGTAGTTAATGAGGTCGGGGAGTTCAGTCCTGGTGAGCGCCACACTATTTTTCATCTCGATTGCTGGCGGTTTGGTTTGGTTATCTGTTACGAAGTGATCTTTCCCGACCTGTTTCGAGAATTTGCCCGGCAGGGGGTGAATTTTATGGTCAATATTACTAATGATGCCTGGTTTGATCGCAGCTCTGCTCCATATCAGCATTTTTCGATGGCTATCTTCCGGGCTATTGAAAATGGAATAAGTGTAGTCAGGGTGGCCAATACTGGTATTTCCGGTCTCATTGATCCGTGGGGGAGGGTTATTCTGGAGACACCGCTATTTCGCCGGCTAGCTCTGGTCAGGCCGCTGCCTCTCTTGAGAAGAGATACCTTTTATGTTCGGCATGGAGACCTTTTCGCTAGATCCTGCTTGGCTGCTTTGGGGCTTTTGCTGCTTCTGGGATACGGAAGAGCCTATCGAATGAAAAAAATGGAGGGATAGAAGCTAACACTATGTATGAGGAATACATTTCTGAGTATCAAAAATTAAAATTCAAGGTTGAAAATCTTCGAGGCTACCTTTGACCTTGAAGGGAAAAAGAAACGGCTGGAGGAGCTTGACCGGCAGATGGGAGCAGCCGATTTTTGGTCGAACAACGAGACAGCCCAGGCAGTGATTCAGGAGCGATCCGCTCTCCTTGAGTGGATCGAAAAACTCACCCGGCAGGGGAAACACCTTGAGGAGCTTGAGGTAGCCATTGAGCTAGGGCAGGAGAGTGATGATCAGTCGATAGCTGAGGAGGTTAGGAATCTGCTGAAAATACTCCAGGAGGAAGTAACTCAACTTGAAATTCAGGCTCTTCTTAGCGAAGAAGATGACCATCGGAGTGCTATCGTTTCCATTCACTCAGGAGCGGGGGGAACCGAATCCCAGGACTGGGCCGGAATGCTGCTTCGAATGTATCTGCGCTGGGCGGAAAAGAGCGGGTTTAAGGTTCAGCAGGTCGATATTTTGCCCGGAAGTGAGGCTGGAATCAAGAGTGTTACCTTCATGGTTTACGGGAAATACGCCTATGGGTTTTTGCGAGGAGAGGCAGGTGTCCATCGTCTGGTTAGAATCTCTCCCTTCGATGCCAACCGGCGCAGACACACCTCTTTCGCCTCAGTGGCTGTCTACCCGCAGATAGATGAAAATATTGAGGTTGAGATTGATGAAGCAGACCTTCGGATCGATACTTACCGCTCGAGCGGTGCTGGCGGACAGCATGTCAATGTTACTGACTCGGCGGTTCGAATTACCCATATCCCCACTGGCATTGTGGTTCAGTGTCAAAATGAGCGCTCTCAGCATCAGAACCGGGCCGTAGCCATGAACATTCTACGGGCTCGATTATACGAATTGCAGAAAGAGGAGCAGCAGAAAAAACGGGAAGCACTGGAAGAGGGCAAGCGAGAGATTGCTTGGGGCAGCCAAATCCGATCTTATGTTTTTCAGCCGTATCAGCTGGTGAAAGATCATCGCACCAATCTGGAGATTGGGAATATCGAGGCGGTCATGGATGGAGAGATCGATCCCTTCATTCAGGCCTATCTCAGGCTTAAGGTGCAATCAGGAGGGGCACCTTCAAAATTATGAACATGCCATATGAGCTCATGATTGGGCTGCGCTATTTGCGAGCCAAACGCAAGCAGACCGTGATTTCAGTGATTAGTATCATCTCGATTGCCGGTGTGGCCCTTGGGGTTATGGCTCTGATTATCGTTTTGGCGGTCATGAGCGGTTTTGAAATGGATTTGCGGGATAAAATCCTTGGCACTAATTCACATATTGTTGTTTTGGACTACAATGGCCAGGGAATTCAAAACCATAGCCAGCTTGTCTCTAAGATCGCTCAGGTGCCTGGGGTTCGCTCTTGTGCTCCCTTTATCTATGGTCAGGTTATGCTCTCCTCTAGCCGAAATGCTGTTGGGCTGGTGCTGCGTGGAGTTGATCCCGCCGAGGAGCTTCAGGTAACCGATCTTGCTCGAAATATTGTAGCCGGAGATCTGCGGCAACTAGAGGAGGCCTCCCTGTCGGGGGAGGAGAGCGAGCCGCGAATGGCTGGGATCGTTCTTGGGCAGGAGCTGGCCAGGGGGCTTGGAGTGTTTGTGGGGGATGTGATTACCGCTATCTCGCCGGTTGAGCGGATCTCGCCTATGGGGCTTGCCCCAAAATTTTTGCGCTTTAGGGTAGTGGCAATCTTTAATTCAGGGATGTATGAATATGACAGCAGCCTGGCCTATGTTTCGATCAGGACTGCTCAGCGTCTATTTAATATGCAAAATCGGGTTACTGGCATTGAAGTCAAGGTTGATAACATCTTTCAAGCCCAGAAGGTCTCTGAGGAGATTCAGAAAGCTGTGGGCTTTCCCTACTGGACAAGGGATTGGATGGAGATGAACAAAAATCTTTTTTCAGCTTTAAAACTAGAGAAGCTGGCCATGTTTATTATTCTGGTGCTGATTATTCTGGTGGCGGCCTTCAATATTATCAGTACCTTGGTAATGATGGTCATGGAGAAGAATAAAGATATCGCCATCTTAAAGTCTATGGGAGCTACGGCCCGCAGCATTTTGTTGATTTTTATCACCGAGGGGTTAACCATCGGTCTGGTGGGGACATTGCTCGGCTGTCTGGGTGGAACCCTGGCCTGCTGGATTGCCGATACCTATCAGTTGATTAAGCTTCAGGGAGATGTGTACTATATCAGCTATCTGCCCTTCAAGATGAAGGTGCTGGATATTGTTTTGGTATCCTGTTCTTCTCTACTGATTAGTTTCCTGGCAACCATATATCCGGCCTGGCAGGCGTCAAGGCTTGATCCAGTTGTAGCCTTGAGGTATGAATGACGCTGATCGAGGCTAGAGGCATTTATAAATCCTATATTAACGGCCGGGGTGAGCTGCGGGTTCTTGAGGATATCACCCTTAAGGTCGAGCAGGGGAAAATTTTCAGCATTGTGGGCGCCTCAGGGGCAGGGAAAAGCACTCTTCTTCATATCTTAGGGGCTCTTGATCGCCCATCGAGGGGAGAGTTGTGGTATAATAATAGTAATTTATTTTCTCTCAGTGATCGGCAGCTAGCGCGGTTTAGGAATCAAAAGGTAGGGTTTGTTTTCCAATTCCATCATCTTTTGCCGGAATTCACTGCGCAGGAAAATGTCATGATGCCGATAATAATTAACAGGCAAAATCGTACTATGGCTGAGCTTAGGGCTCAGCAGTTATTGGCAGAGGTTGGATTGCAGGGCCGGGAACATCACAAACCGGGAGAGCTCTCCGGGGGGGAGCAGCAGCGAGTGGCTATTGCTCGGGCTCTTTCAAATCAACCTGAGTTGCTTTTAGCCGATGAGCCAACAGGAAACCTCGACTCAAAGACAAGCGAAAAGATCTATGCCTTGCTTCAGCAAATCAATCGAGAACATGGTGTTACGATAATCATGGTAACGCATAATGAGATTTTGGGAAGCAGGGCTGATTACTGCTTAAAATTATCCGATGGGAAATTACAATTTGTCTAATAGACCTCTCTTACAACTATTGCTTTCTGCCAGTTATACTGGCTATAAATAAATATGCTTTTAAGCTATAAGATTTAATTGAAATCAAATTGCTTTTATCGTAGAATATAAATCGAAGAAGAGTTGTAAGTTGGGGAGAAGCCGAATATAGGTTGGGAAGACCCAAATATATTCGATAGAGGTTGGGGATTGAGTAAAAGAGGAGAAGTTTTTCTCTATGTATCATTAAACTCCTGAAAAAAGTGGCAGGGTTGTAAAAATGTTTGAACGGTTTACTGAAAGAGCAAGAAGAACTATAGTCTTGGCTCGCGAAGAAGCGATAAGGTTAGGAAATCCATATCTGGGAACGGAGCACGTGCTCCTTGGACTGGTCAAAAAGGATGATAATACAGCCGCAAGGATTTTGAAGGAAAGCAACATTGAACTGGACGAGATTCGGTTCGAGGTTGAGCGGAGAATCACTAAGCAGACGCCCAGGCCAGAGATAGGAGAAATCCCATTTACAGCCAGATCCAAAAAGGTGCTTGAGTTGGCTATTGATGAGGCAAAGTTGATGGGACATAACTATATCGGCACCGGGCATTTGCTTCTGGGACTGATGCGGGAAGGTGAGGGAATCGGTGCTGGTGTGCTGGAGGATATGCGGCTTGACCTGGCCGAGGTGCGCAAGAAGGTTATGGAATATGCTAACGCTTCTAAGTACGACTTGAAAGAGGCTCCAAAGACTGAAACCTTGGATGAGTTTGGTCGGGACATCACCAAATTGGCCCGCAGTGGAAAGCTCGATCCGGTTATCGGCCGTGATGATGAAATCGAGCGAGTTATCCAAATCCTGAGCCGTCGGACCAAGAACAACCCAGCTCTGATCGGAGAGCCCGGGGTTGGGAAAACGGCAATTGTCGAGGGTTTGGCTCAACGGATCGTCGACAATTCCGTACCGCGGATTTTGGCCAACAAAAGGATTGTAACCTTAGACCTTGGGCTTTTGGTGGCTGGGACCAAATATCGCGGTCAGTTTGAAGAAAGGCTCAAGGCCATTATGAAGGAAATTTCCCAGGCCGACAATATCATCCTCTTTATTGATGAGCTGCATACCCTGGTTGGGGCTGGAGCCGCTGAGGGCTCAATCGATGCTTCTAACATGTTAAAGCCTGCCCTGTCCAGAGGAGAGTTGCAGTGTATCGGGGCCACTACCCTGGGAGAATATCGAAAATATATCGAAAAGGACGGGGCTTTGGAGCGCAGGTTTCAAACAGTAATGGTCAACCCTCCGACTGTAGAGCAGACCATTCAGATTATCAAGGGGCTGCAAAACCGGTATGAGGAGCATCACGGGGTTCACTACAGTGAGGAGGCCATTATTGAGGCTGTTCGGCTCTCCGACCGCTATATCACTGACCGTTTTATGCCGGATAAGGCTATTGATGTGATTGACGAAGCTGGCTCTCGGGCCAGGGTCAACAGTACGGCTTTGCCTGCCGAGCTGAAGGAGATCAAAGCTAAGATCGAAGAGACTAAGCGGGAAAAAGAGACGGCTATCCGGGTTCAAGATTTTGAGAAAGCCGCTTCCCTGCGAGACATGGAAAGGAAAATGCGGCTTAAGTTTGAAACCCTAAGCAAGAAGTGGTTTGAACGGCAGAAGAAAGCCACCTTGACCGTAACGGCCGAGGATGTGGCCTATGTAGTCTCTAAATGGACCGGTATTCCGCTCTTCAAGCTGGAAGAGAAAGAGTCAACCAGGCTGCTGCATATGGAAGATGAGCTGCGCAAGAAAATTATTGGTCAGGAGGAGGCTATTCAAGCCGTAGCTCGGGCTATAAAACGATCCCGGACCGGGGTCAAGAGTATCAGTCGGCCTATCGGCTCCTTTATCTTCCTTGGGCCTACCGGAGTGGGGAAGACAGAGCTGGCCAAGAGACTGGCTGAGCTGTTATTTGGTAAAGAAGATGCCATGATCCGGATCGATATGTCAGAGTATAGTGAGAAATTCTCGGTCTCCCGGCTGGTTGGTGCTCCCCCGGGCTATGTGGGCTATGAAGAGGGTGGACAGTTAACCGAGCGAGTGCGTAGGCGGCCCTATTCAGTGGTTTTGATTGATGAGATTGAAAAAGCCAATCCCGAAATATTCAATATCTTGCTGCAGGTTTTGGATGAGGGACAGCTAACCGACAGTCATGGGCGACACGTGGATTTCAAGAACACTGTTCTGATCATGACTTCTAATCTTGCGGCTCGAAACATCGAACAGAAAACAACTCTCGGTTTTCAGAAATCAGATGAGGTTTTCTCCTACAATCGGATGAAAGATATTATCATGGATGCCATGAAGAAGACCTTCAATCCAGAATTTTTAAATCGGATTGATGAAATTATTATCTTCCATCCTCTCAAGGAGGAACATATTCGGAAAATCATGGGTTTAGCTATTCAGGAGCTGAACTGTCGGCTAGAGAGCAAAAAGCTCTCTATAGAGCTGAAGCCGGAAGCAGAAGAGTGGCTTTTGAAGAAAGGGTATCAACCCGATTATGGTGCTCGGCCAATTAAGCGGGTCATTCAGCGGTATATTGAAGATCCAATTTCGGAAGAGTTGCTGAAGGGAAATTTCAAGGAAGGGGATTCTATCCAGATTGGGGTTGAGAATGGAGAGATTACCTTCGTTAAGAAGAGCCCTCGGAAGGAACAACTTGTGCTACTCTAGGAGCAAGCTTTTGATAGCTATACACTTTATGCAGGAGAGGGAAAGGTTGATTGTTGCCAGCCGCCCCCGAAATCTGGTAAAGTAGGGGCATGCGAGTTCAGACTACAGTAGTTTTCCGGCTACTATTATGTGTGGCGGCTGGTCTTATCCTGGGAGCAGGATGGGAAGGCCTTGCTGTTAAGGAAATTAATATCCAAGGGAACCGGAAAATCGAGCGACAGGCTATCCTGCATAAAATTCAAACGAAAATTGGGCAACCATTTAGTCAGGGGAAGATTGACCAAGATATAAAAGCTATCTATGCGATCGGATATTTTGAAAATATCAAGGTAGATGTCAAAGAAGTTGAAGGAGGCCTTTCAGTAACCTATATAGTTACTGAAAGGCCTTTAATTAAGAAAATCACCTTTTCTGGCAACAAAAAGATTAAGACCGAGACCCTTCAAGAGAAGATAGATCTGACGAGTGGAAGTATTCTAAATCCCTACCTGGTCAAAAAAAATGTCCAAGGCTTGACCCAGTTTTATAGAGATGAGGGCTATTATCTTGTTCAGATTAGCTACCGGACAGAGAAAATTTCCGAAGATCAGATCGAGCTAATCTTTGATATTCAGGAAGGAAAAAAGGTTAAAATCCGCCAAGTAATCATTGAAGGCAACCGCAGCTATTCGGAAAAAGAGCTTAAGAAGGTTTTGAAAACTAAAAAGCGCGGCCTCTTTTCCTTTATTACCTCATCAGGATATCTGAAAAAGGACGTCCTATCTCAGGATATCGACAGACTTGAGGATTTTTACCTAAATCATGGCTTTATTCACGTTGCTATCGGGGAGCCGAAAGTTTCCTTTGATCCGCAAAAACAGGGGCTAACGATTACGATTCCTCTTTCGGAAGGCGATCAATACCGGATTGGAAAGATCAGGATAGAGGGGAACAAGGTCATTTCAACCAGCCAGATTTATCTGCAACTTAGGATCAGGGAAGGCGAGATCTTCAATCGGGCCAAGCTGCGCCAGGATGTGTCGGCTATTCAAGATCTATATGCCAATCAAGGGTATCTCTTTACCCATATCCTGCCGATGACCAATGAAATACCCGAAGAAAAAAAGGTTGATCTAACCCTTAAGATTGAAGAGGGAGGGTTGACCTACGTAAACCGGATCAAGATTTTGGGCAATGTCAAGACCAGGGATAAGGTTATCCGCCGAGAGATGGAAGTTCAGGAAGGGGATATTTTCCGCAGCCACAAGGTGCGGCAAAGCTATAATAACATCAACAACCTGGGATTCTTTGAGGAAGTCAATCTCGATATTCAACCTGAGCCGGAGAAGAATAAGGTTGACTTATTGATTAAGGTCAAAGAGCGCATGACTGGCCAGATGAGCATCGGCGGAGGCTATAGCTCGGTGGATAACTTCGTCGGTACGGCTGAAATCAAGCAGGGGAATTTATTTGGGCTGGGCGAGCAACTATTTTTATCCGCCGAGATCTCCAGTAGGAGAAGCACCTACGATCTAGGTTTTACCGAGCCCTGGCTATTCGATATCCCTTTGAGCGCGGGATTTGATATCTACTATGTAGATAAGGAGTTTGATACCTTCACCAAGACCTCGCGGGGAGGAGATCTTCGACTTGGCTATCCGGTGGCTGAGTATAGCCGGCTCTCCGGGACCTATCTCTATGAAAAGGTAAATATTAAAGTTGAGGATCCTAATTCGGCTTCGTATGACATCAGGGAAGCCGAGGGCAAATCCTCAACCAGCAGTCTTCGTCTGTCGCTGGCCAGAGATAGCCGAGACAACCGGATCAAACCTACCAGCGGCTCGCTAAACAGGATCTCGTTTCAATTTGCCGGTGGCTTTTTAGGAGGGAGTAATTACTTTACCAAGACCATCCTGGAAAGTGGCTGGCATTTTCCGATTTGGAAACAACTTGTTCTCTCCTTGCACGGCAAAATCGGCTATGCCGCCGGGTATGAGAGTCGGCCGCTGCCTGTGTTTGAGCGATTTTATGTCGGTGGGCTAGATACGGTGCGGGGATACCGCGACCGCTCCATCGGGCCTAAGGATGAGCGGGGAGATCCTGTGGGCGGGAATAAATTGGTGGTAACTAATGTGGAGTTTAATTTTCCCATCTATGATATTATTCGGGGGGTTATATTTTGGGATGCAGGAAATGTGTTTGTCGAGGGGGAGGAATTTTTTGACCAGCCTCTAAGGATGGGGGCAGGGCTGGGGGTTCGCTTTTTTACCCCTATTGGCCCCTTAAGGCTAGATTGGGGACGGGTGATAAACTATCGTCCTGAAGACAGAAGCCGCTCCCAGATTCATTTTGCTATTGGTACCTATTTTTAATTTCTTACAGTTTTTCATTTTTCTGGTTAACAGACAACCTTAAAGAAGGGAAGGGTGTGCTGTTACCGGAAGAAAAGATATAATCAGACAGGAGAACGAGAGAATGATGAGGATAATGGAGTCAAAATGTAAATTTTTCGTTTCACTTGCTGTGATTGCCACAGGAGTTATTTTCTCTGCTCACCCTTTGTTTGCGGCTCAAAGCCAGCTCAAAGCTACTAACACAGGCGGCGTTGCCTATATTGATAGCCAGCGGGTTGTGGATGAGTCCAAGGCCGGTCGCGCCTCTCTTAAGGAACTGGAGGATTTTAAAAAGAAAAATGAAGAGGAGCTGGCTAAGCGGGATAGGGAAATTAAGGAGCTGGAAGATGAGCTTCAGAAGCAGAAGATGGCCCTCTCTGCCGAGGCTCAGAATAAAAAGGAGGAGACCATTCGCCGCAAAGGCATTGAGTTAAAAAGGTTCAAAGAGGATAAGGAGCAGGAATTAAAAGAGCTGTATTTCAAACATCTGAATAAGATCAAAGAGGAAATCATCCAGATTGTCCGCAAAATCGGCCAGGAGAAGGGATACACCATGATTGTTAATAAGGATGAGAGTATCATTTATGCCGATCCAAACTATGATATCACCAGCCTAGTGATTGAAGAATATGATAAGAGCTTCATAAGCAAGGGGGCGCAGAAATAGCGCTGCTTTGTCCCTCTTATTTTCTCTCCTAAAGAAGTCAGAGGTTTCACTTATCTTTCCCCTTTGAGGGGGAGGAGAGTATGGGGAGTCTTCAATAAAGATGAGCAATATCTGTAAGTCTCAAAAGAAGCAGGAAAAGCCAGCATATGGAAAAGACACTTAAAGAGTTGGCTGAATTGGTCGGTGGGGTAGTGGTGGGAGACCCGGCTATCCTTATTCGGGGTGTGGCCGGGGTCAAGGAGGCCGAAGAAGGCGAGATCACCTTTATTGCCAATCCAAAATACCTGCCGCTTCTGCCGCACAGCCGGGCCTCAGCAGCTATCCTCTCAGCTAAGGAGGCGGTGGAGGCCAAAATTCCCTCTATCAGAGTTGAAAATCCTTACCTTGCCTTTGCCAAGGTCTTGCGCCTTTTCTCCGAAAATTCTTACCAGCCTTGTGGGATACATCCCACAGCCTGCATCGATTCATCGGCCATGATCGGCGAGCAAGTCTCTATCCATCCCTTTGCGGTTATTGGTCGGCAGGTCAGGATTGGCAATAGGGTGCAGGTTTATAGTGGTGCTTTTATCGGAGATTTTTCGCACATCGGTGATGGGTGTATCATATATCCGAACGTTACTATTTATCATCACACTGTCATTGGCTCTTCGGTCATCATTCATGCTAACACGGTGATCGGAAGCGATGGTTTTGGGTATGTCTGGAATGGTGAGGAGCATTATAAGATCCCCCAGGTTGGCCGAGTGGTCATCGAGGATGGGGTAGAAATTGGCGCAGGATGTACCATTGACCGGGGCACTATGGGCGATACGGTTATCCGGCGGGGGACAAAGATTGATAATTTGGTTCAGATCGCCCACAATGTGGTTATTGGTGAATCATCCATTATTGTCAGCCAGGTTGGCATCTCAGGCAGTACTGAATTGGGGAAGCGGGTAACCTTAGGGGGACAGGTGGGAGTAGCCGGTCATTTGAAAATCGGAGATAACGCCACCGTGGCCGCTAAATCCGGAGTCTCAAAAAACGTCCCCTCTAATAGCCTTATGGCTGGTCCAATTGCCCGGCCTATTCAGGAGTGGCGAAGATCTGAGGCTAGTCTTCGGCGGCTGCCCGAACTGGTTGAAAAGATTAGAAAGCTTCAGCAGAAGGTCCAGGAGTTGGAGAAAAAATTGCAAGGAGCAGAAAGAGAGTAGCAAAAATTTGCTCCTTAACCTTATGCCTTCCTACGAGCTTATAATTTCCTACATTCTCTATTGTTCTGTCCGTTTCTTTGTTCCGATCGTGGTTACCCTTTTCCCTGTGGACTTGTTTCCTGTGGATTTGTTTAAAGTGATTTCGTACTTGTCGAGAAAACCATTCAAAACTGCGGCGTGTAGTCGGCGGAATTTGAATCAAGGTCCTGAAGGAAGCCGCTCTCAAAGCCAAGGGCAAAGAGGTATTCCTCAACCTCTCGGTATTCCTCTTCGGTCAGTCGACGATTGAGCTCAGGGACCTCCGCGGCCCGATGGACCGGATAATACTGAGACATTAGGGAGATATAGCTTTGAGTGCCTAGATTTTCAGCAATCCAGGCAAGCACTCGCTTACTGTTTTCAATCTGCCCGGGGAGGATTAGGTGGCGGATGATCACCCCTCGCTGTATGATCCCATCCTGATCAAAGAGCGGATCACCGGCGACCTTTTGCATGGCTGCAATAGCCCGGCAAGCATACTCAAAGTAGCCAGGAAGTCGAGAGAACTTGACAGCCAGGGTATTATCAGCATATTTAAAATCTGGCAAAAATACATCCACTAGGCCTGCAAGCTCCTCAATGACCGACTCTTTCTCATAGCCATTGCTGTTCCAGACAATTGGCAGTGGGCTGATCTCCTGCTTAAGCCGAGGCAAAATCCGCAGCAGACGGCCAGCATAGTGGGTAGGGGAGACCAGGTTAAGGTTATGGACCCTGGTTTCTTTGACAAAGTTTCTGCACAACTCGATAAACTCTTCATCCTGGTAGATCTGAGCCTTTGGGAAGCGCAGTTGAGAAATCTTATAGTTTTGGCAAAATAGGCAGGCAGCATTACAGTGAGCAAAGAAAACGGTCCCTGAGCCCCGCTGCCCACTGATGCAGGGCTCTTCCCAGAAATGAGCCATGACCTTGGCCACAGTGAATTCTGCCGGAGCCTTACATACTCCAAGCTTAAGCTGTCTGTCCACCCCGCACTCGAACGGGCAATAATTACACTCCATGCTGTTTTCTATTTTGTCCTCATTTTACTGACCCTTTTTAGGGTTATCATAACAAGATATACTTTTTTCGTCATATATATTCATATATTCAACGCGAGTTCGATATAATTAAGAATTATAAGAGCTATCTTTTCTAATATCAATAACATACTTTAACATACTTTTTGCAAAACGAAAAATTTCAGGTACCTGCCTTCAGGAAAGCTTAGGTTATAGGGATGATCGTGTGGCTGCATAGTGGCGGCCAGGACTTTCAGCCGACAGTGGGTATTGACTGCTGACTGGTGGAGAATCTTGATGAAGGTTTCCTGATCAATATGGGTGGTGCAGGACGAGCTTACTAGAATTCCCCCCGGGGGGAGCTTCTCCAGAGCTTTGGAGTTGATGGTGATATACGCCTTGATAGCCTTTTTGACCTGTTCTTTGTTTTTGGCAAAGGAGGGCGGATCAAGAATAATCAGATCGTATTCATCCGCTTGGACACTCTTTAGATACTCAAATACGTCGTGCTCGATAAACATATACTTTTTAGTATTGATTCGGTTGGCCTCGAAGTTCTTTCTGGCATACTCTAGGGCTTTCCCAGAAATATCCACACTGGTTACACTCCTTGCTCCAGCCAGGACAGCATAGACAGAAAAAGCTCCAGTATAGGCAAAGCAGTTGAGAACCCGCCTCTTTGGGCAGAATCTGGCTACGAGGCTTCGATTTTCCCGCTGATCGAGAAAAAAGCCGGTTTTTTGGCCCTCTTTGAAATTGACCCAGAACAAAATGCCATTTTCCCGGATTAGCACCTCATCTAGATCCTGACCAGCCAGGAGCTGTTTAGGCTGAGTTTTTAGCCCCTCATTCAGCCGAACACTGACATCGCTTCTTTCATAGATGCACCTTGGCTGAAAAACCTCCTCAAGCGCTCCCACAATAGCCTCCCGCAGCCTATCCATGCCCGCAGTATGGAGTTGGATGACCAGCACATCGGCATATTTATCGACAATGAGGCCAGGCAGAGAATCACTTTCACCAAACACTACCCGATAAGAGTCGGTATCTGGAGGTAGGAATTGTTCCTTGTCGGCTCGCAGGGTCTGGATTCTTCGCTGGAAAAAGGCCCGGTTAATCGCCTCATCGGCAAAGCTTAGAATTCTGACCCTAATCTCTGAATGTTTATTGTAGTATCCTGTAGCCAGAAAACGGTTTTCTTGATCACAGATCCTGCACACTGCTCCGTTGCCGAGCCCTTCGGATACCCTGACAATCCCTCCAGAGAATATCCACGGATGGCCTGCCTGAAGGTTTTTAACCCGCTCATTTTTAATAATAACCTGTGATATTTCAGACATGCACCTCACTCGGAAAAGACAATGGCTTGGTAGACCTCTACCTTGGTTTTGGTTGGATCCTTCCAGGCATCGTCAGGCAGACCAGCCTTCTGGCAGAGGCTCTGGAGGAAACTTTCCTTATCCGGCAACTGCTCCCACACCTGGGGAAGATAGGTTGCTCGGTGCCATCCCTGGCTGAGAATCACCCCATCCACTCCGGGGCGCAACTGCCGCTTCAGATCCTCGGCGTCAGAGAATTTGAGCTCCCTTGGCGGGGTGAGAATGCTGATTTCAATCTCTACCTCATCCAGCTCACTTTTACTCAGCGGGGAAAATCTTGGATCGCGAAAGGCCGCATTGAAGGCATTTTCCTTCACGCAATCGCAAAGTCGCTGCTCAGGGGTGATCGTGCCGATACAGCCGCGAAGCTGCCCCCTCTTGTGGAGGGTAACAAAGCAGCCTCGCTTTTCTCGTACATACGGCGAAAGGTTTTCCGGCAGAGGGTCTTTTTCCTTGCTCAGCGTATTTTTGATCACGCACCGGGCGAGGGTGAGGAGCATCTTGCGGTCTGCCTCAGAGATCGATTCTGAGCTGCTTTTGGCGCTCTTTCCCCTCTCGTTTTTCCCCTCATCATTATTATCATCACTGCTCTTGCCACCTTTCAGTTCTTGCCCTTCTTTATTAGCCCTGGTTTTTTCATCCCCTTTTGCTCCACCACTGACAAAGGCAATGCTGGCATAACCAACTACCTGGTCAGGAGGGCCGGCTGTGTCACCTGAATTTCGATAGTCAATTAACTCTGGCCGCCATCCCTTTTGCCGAGCGATTTCCATAAGTGCCAGGATAGGGATTTTGCCGCAAGCCTCACTTTCAGCCATTCGGTTAAAATCCATGTCTGTAATGGCCCTGGTGCAGCTTTCATCAAGCAGTTTAGCCTTGTGGTAAGGATAATAATGAGAGAGATCAGAGCTGGCTACAATCAGGGTATGCTCATCAATGTGGGGCAGCAGTGCTTTGGCTATCCGGCCAGGATCAACCTGCCCAATGGTAATGGGAACCAGCTCGAAGCTCTTGAGCATTATTTGCAAAAAGGGCAGTTGCACCTCAAGGGAGTGCTCCTTCTGATCCATATCCGGCAGTGGGGAAAAAAGCTCTTGCTGGCGCAAGGTGGCCGCTATGGGGGAGAGAGGGATATCGCCCAGCGGAGTGCGGTAGGCATCTACTTCTATAATCGATGCCTTGGCCGCAGGCAGCCAGTGACTTGGGGCCAGAACAAAAACGGTTTTGGTGGCAGGATCGATCTGTCTAAAGCCTGTGGCGGCTACGGTCCCTGAGTAAATATATCCGGCATGAGGAGAGATCAATCCCATAATCCTGCCTGATACTGGCTTCCCTTTCTTTTCGTTCAGAAATTGCCGAACCATACCAGCTAGCTTGGTTTCCTCAGCGGGGTAAAATTGCCCAGCCACTGCCGGAAACCGTATCCTTTTTTTCTCCTTCCGGCCAGGCTCATCCTTGGCATAACCGAAAGAACCAGACAAGGTGAGTATAATAAGCATCAAGACTAGATAACCAATGATTTTCATAACCCTACCTCCTCACTTTATAGCGATCTATCTTAAATCGCCATATTTGCCCCGCTTACTCCCATCGGCCACTTACTGGCTGTTTGCAGAATCGGCATTTTCCATTTTCCAGGTCGAGGGAAACTAAGGTATATCCCCGTCGTTTAATCACTACCTTTCTGCAGCCTGAGCAGATGACCTCCTCGCCCATGCCCGGCACGTTGCCGATATACACATGGTGCAGCCCTTCCCTTATACCCACCTCCCTGGCCTGCTGTAGTATTTCCACTGGCGTTGGTGGCAGCTTGGCAAGCTTGTATTTGGGGGTGAACCGGGAAAAATGCAAGGGGCAGTCCGGACCAAGATTTTTGACGATCCATCCACACATTCGTTTTATCATCTCAAGGTCATCCGTGTAAGTGGGAATGACCAGATTGATTATTTCCAGCCACACGCCTCGACGGCGGAGAGTTTTTAAGGTATTGAGTACTGGCTCAAGATGTCCGCCATTTAGCTTGAAATAGATATCATCGGAAAAGCTCTTCAGATTGATACTTCCGGCATCAATGACCGTACAGAGACGCTCAAGAGCAGGAGGCGAGATGTAGCCGTTACTGACATAGATATTTTTTATTCCGGCCTTGTGAGCCATGGTTGAGATGTCAATCATGTATTCATAAAAGGTGGTTGCCTCTGAATAAGTATAGGCAATGCTTGAGCAGTTATAGTGCTTAGCCAGCTTGACTACCTGATCTGGAGGAAGATCAAAGTTTTGAGTCTTGTCCGGCGTGGTCTGAGAAATCTCCCAGTTTTGGCAATTCAGGCAATGGAAATTGCAGCCGGCCACAGCTAGGGAAAAGGCTAGGGTCCCTGGGTAAAAGTGCAAGAGGGGCTTTTTTTCCACTGGGTCCACATTGACCGTGCAGGGATTGCCATAGGAGATGGAGTAGAGCTTTCCGGATAGATTCACTCGGGTTTTGCATTTGCCTCGCTGGCCCGGTTTTATTAGGCAGCTGTTAGGGCAGGTTCCACACTTGGTCAGCCCCCCCCTCAGGCGGTCATAAAAATAGGCTTCCCGAAGATGAGGATCTTTTGGATCAAAGCTAGCCTCGGCCAAGGCTGCCGTAGGCAGTAGCCAGGGGGGGAGGAAAGAGAGCAGAGCGTGTGCTCCGCAGAAAGCCCAGAGGCTACCTTTCAAAAATTCCCGTCTGGTTTGATTCATCACCCTCTCCTCCTCATCTTGATCAATATGAGCAGGCTGGCTGATTTAACCACTGCTGCTGAAATAAGTATCCCGGCGATACCAAATCTGGGAAGTAGCCATAAACTGGTTACTATCGTCCCACAGGAGGCCCCGGCCAGGTCCGCCAGATAGAGCTGTCCTGTGATCCGCGGGGTCGCTCCATCCAGGTAATGGGAAACAGCCACAAATTGCCACCCTACAGCCAGAGCAGAGCCAAAGATAAGCACAGGAATGATCCCGCACTGAACAATGGACAAAAACGCATCCGCCTGCAAACTCCGGCCAAACATTGTCAGCCACAAAGCTAGGCTGATCAGGAGAAAAAGTACCAAATCCTGAATGAAAGTCTGCCTCGCTGGATCGTTTTTCCACTTGCGCGCTGCCAAAGCGCCTGATCCTAATCCTATCATAAAGAGAGTTACAAATAAAGAGATCCAAAGATAAACATAGCCAAAAATGGTTTGAAAGAGAAAAAGTAGGGACAGCTCCAAGGAAATCCCCGTATAACCAGAGGAGAAGGTAACCCCAAGTAGGCTATCCTGCTGATAAGCTATCAGAATACAAAAAGATAGAGCGACAAAGGCCACAATGGCCAAAATCAGCCAGCTTATCTTTTCTGTTCCTCCGGTTTTTTTCAGCCAGAGATTCAAAAGATGCCGAAAAGCATGGGGCGCAAGATCGCTATTGGCTGCTTCCTCACTTTCTTCGGCTACCAGTTTCTTGAGCCGCTCCATCCTTTGAGGATCAGTCATCTCAGGCAGTTGATAGTCAACCAGCCATTGGGTACTGATCGCTCGCTCAGCCAGTCTTTTTTTAATCTCCAGGCCAACCCAAGAGGCGGTGGCAGTACCAAAAGAGCGACTAGAGGCAAGAAAGTAGTGGGTTTCACCAGGAAAAAGAAAGATATGATCGAATACCTGCCTAAGGGCAGCATAGACAGAGCGATTTAAGGCTAAGCCTTCAGGGTCAAGATAGTTTTCGGCACCAGTCAGGGTAAAGAATATGACTCCGCCGGGAGTGAGGATACCCCTGGCTTCCTCGAAAAATTCCCGGGTATAGAAGCGGTTCAGATAGATATTTTCCGGATCCGGAAGGTCAAGGATAAGGCAATCATAGCGGATTCCCGCATGTCGGGCTTTCTTGATAAATAGCCTCCCATCGCCTACATGGGCATGGATAGAGGGCCGGCTGAGACTGCGGTAAATTTGCCGATCCATACTTAGGATAACTGGATCGAGCTCTACATAGTCGATCCGGCTTGGATTGTGCTTTAGGATTTCCAAGATCGTGCCAAATACCCCACCCCCGATCAGCAGCACTCTGGCTCCCTCTCTAACCTGGATCATAGGAATGTGGGCCAGCGCCTCGGTACGGTAATCACCACTTGAGAAAAGAGGAATGCCTCCTGAGAGGACATTCAACTGCTGGCCACTGCGGGTGATCGACAATTGGGCAAAGGGAGTATTTTTATGAAGAAGAATTTTCTGCCCAGGCATCTGCCAGGACAAGGTAGAGAGATTGAGCGGCAGGCTAAAGGCTATGGCTGTGGCCAAAAGAGGTGGCAGCAGCCGCAGCCGAGGTGAGCTAAAGAACACGGCTACAGCAAGGTTTCCAAGCCCCACCACCATCATCACTCCCCAATGGGAGAGGAGATAAACAAAAAGAAAGCTGAACCCAAGCCCCCCTATTATCTCTCCCCCAAGGTCGATAAGATAAACCGCTGACGGAGCATCCCGCCAAGGAAGCAACGAGGCGGCCAGGGGAATGAGACTGGCGCAGATGAGAGCATAGGGCATGAGAATCATACTGAGGCCAACCGCAGAGGAGCCCATACCCGGTATCTCCCCCCGAACCAAGAGCAGCGGCCAAGCTCTGAATCCGGCAAGCTGAAAGAAGGGAATAGTTGCCAGTAGTATGTGGCCTAAAAATAGCAGGCGATGCGGATCCTTTCTTTTAGTTAACCATATTCCAAGCCAAGCGCCAGAGGCAGAAGACAGAAGCCACAGGCCAAGCCCAAGGCCAATCACCAGCTCGTTTCCACCAAAGGTGGCCATTCCCTCCCTGATGAGAACCAATTGAGTTACTACCGAAGAGAAGCCAATGACAGCCAGGGAAATCATGATCTTGGGAATTTTGGGCAGCGACATTTTTTCCATCCGCTCACACAAGGCTATCTTCTCAATTAATAATAGTTTTTGATATCTTGATAGTTTGTTGATAATAGTTGAATAATCGAATAAACAGAATCGAATGAGCAATCGGTTGAGATTTTAGCCCTAAAGGATGGAGCGGTCAATTACTTTTCAGCACTTTTCGAGAAAACCTGAATTTTAAGAAAACCTGAAGCCTAAATAAGGTGGGAAAGACAATCTCTCTTTTTCAGTAAATTCATGAAAGCATCTAAGGGTAAGGTGACTTGCGGGCGGGTGATAGTTGTGGTTTAAATCACCCGCCCGCAAACTCTACATAAGGTTTCATCAGTATTTATTCCCCATTTTTGGATATTATTTTGGTGGATAATTACTTAATCCCTTTTCGAGAAGACACCAGGAAATAGAGTAGCGTTCCAAAAGCTCCGAGAAATATACCCATGATCATCACCTCCTTGATGAGAATTTCTTGATTACTGATTTCATTTTTAGAATAATGCAACCAACGTGCCAGATATAATTATCGAGAACCATTTTAATAGATATTATATTTTCAAATAGTTACTAGAGATAGCTTTTGAGAGCGCTAAGAAATAGAAAGCTAGTTTTGCAAAATTGCAAATTAAGCAAATCGACTATTGCAAAATTGCATTTAGGAGCCGACCGCGCCTTGAGCAGCTTTGAGAGTCTGCTTAGACCATAACTTAATTAAGAGAGCAAAATATATCGTGTCATGACTAATAATCGGCACTCTTGATTCTCACCGCAGTAGATGGATGGTAGATGTATGGTTGATATGAGGGGCATTTTGGGCTATTATTGCTATATCTCAGATTGAATATTTTTTTGCCGACTGAGATAACCGATAGACAAGGGAAGGGCAAGGAGTATATAAGGGAAAAAATTCATGCTGGTAGCGCTAAAGGGAATGAGAACTCCCCCTAACTCTGTTAGATTATACACCATATGACCGAAAAAAGTAGCTGCACTTCCAAGGAGAATGGCTTTTAGTTGAGGATTCTTAATCTTTTTCTCTGTCTGAAGTGCACTATAAATGAGGACAATATAAAAAGCTAATACCAGAAAAACGGAAAATACCCCAAGTTGAGCAGCCGTAGATAGATAGACACTGTGTCCGTGGACTATATTTTGAGGATTTACACCCCAGCCTAGGCCCAAAAACGGATTTTCTACCACAGCCTTCCAATATTCATTCCAAACCGGTCGGTCTTCATACACCTTTTGCCAGGTGGTTTGATAAATTCCTCCTCCTACCAATACATAAGTTGACAAGCCTATTATGATGAGGAAAAATAAAATTCCTACACCCAAGGCCTTATTTTTCCGAAAGAGCAGAAAGAACAAGGCAAATATGAACCCGTTCCAAGAAGATCGGGCAGAAGATAATATAAAGGCGTAACCTACCAAAATGATAAGCAGAAATCGCCAGATTCTGTATCTGCCTTGAAAATTAGAATTTATACCATAGTATGACAGTATTAAGGGAAAAAATAGAAAGATAAAATGTCCCAGGAAATTCGGATTACAAAATCCAGCATAAATATTTTTAAACAGTTTCTCCCCATTGGCCAGTTTCTGAAAAGATTCCAAAGTGGACCAGCAGGAAACAAAAATAACTAAAAAAGTTATTATTTTGCGGAAAAATTGGACATTCTCTTCACTTCGAGCAAAAAAGTCATAGAAAATGTAGGAATCGAGCAAGGCAATCAAAAGGTGAGCCATTCGCTTTACTCCACTGGCTGGATCTTTAGAAAAAAAGATGGATACACACGCCCAGAATAAAAAAATATAAAGAACGCTCAGGAGCCCTCTCTCCTGAAGGGGAATAAATACCCTCCTTTGAAGGATATTTTTTGTAATCCAGACAACAAAAAGTAATCCATTCATCCCCCATAGCAACAGCCGGGATTGCCAGGTAGGAAGAGCGAAATAATCCATGGAACACATAATTAATAACCAGGCGATAATAATTGTTTTTAGTAGCTTATCTTCCATCAGGTGTAATTTACTCCCATTGAAGGTGATATGGAATTATGTTATTTTATGGAGATAAGTTAAGCATTGGCAGCCTTCTCTCTTTAACTTAACTATGATCTGCAAAAGAGGCGTAATGAAAAAACCTGGTGATTTAAAGTTTATATCTAGCTTGATGAAATATGGATTGTTGATAGGCGCGCTTTCATATTTCATAGTCTTTATTATTATCGCTCTTTGCCGAATTCGATATCCGTTTGAGCTGGAGTGGCTCGAAGGAGGCGCCCTGGAGCAGGTTAGAAGGATACTTTATGGACAAAAACTTTACGTTTCACCATCATTGAAATTTGTGCCATTTATTTATACTCCTTTTTATTTTTATATTTCTGCGGCTGTATCAAAAGTGAGCGGTATAGGATTCACCTCCTTGAGGCTTGTATCACTGACCGCCTCTTTGGGTTGTTTTTTGATCATATTCTTTATCGTTAAACAAGAGACAAGAGATACTTTTGCAGCTATTCTTGCCTCTTGTTTATTCGTAGCTACATTCCGCATCTCTGGGGCATGGTTTGACATTGCTCGAGTAGACTCATTATTTCTTGCCCTTCTCTTAGCAGCACTTTATGAGCTCAAATTTAAAGATTCATCTAAATCATCCATAGGAGCCGGGATATTTATATCTCTCTCTTTTTTAACCAAACAAATAGCACTTTTTATCTCCCTGCCGATAATGATTTATTGTCTCTTAGTGAGGAGACGAAGCTCCATTTATCTTCTAGGTACAGTAGGAGTAATTATAGGGGTAAGCACCTTCCTTCTTAATTACTTTCATAATGGATGGTACAACTATTACATTTTTTATTTGCCAAGGCAGCACGGGATTCTTAAATCTGCATTTTTTTACTTCTGGTCTTATGATCTCAGGCCAATTTCTATCGCTATCGCTATGTCCATCCTCTATCTATTCATTCAGTTTTGGCATAAAGCGAAAGAAAATTATCTATTCTATTTTTTATCAGCCGCTGGTATGATAGGAGGAGCATGGCTTTCAAGGCTTCATTCCGGCTCTTATGATAATGTTTTACTCCCTGCCTGTGCCATAATATCTATACTTTTTGGATTATCTGTGCATTCAATTTTTCAACTTATTTTAGCTGCACCTGCCAATAGCCGGAGCCTAATAGAACTCTATGTTTATCTTGTTTGTATCATCCAATTTGCCTGCCTTATCTACAATCCATTTGACCAGATTCCCAATCAATGGGATTTAGAAGCGGGTAAGAAGTTTATTACCCAAATAACCCAGATAAAGGGCAATGTTTTTATTCCTTATCATCCGTATCTGGCAACACTGGCCAACAAGAGCTCTTTCGCCCATGCTATGGCTATGGCTGATATTATCAGAGGAGATAAGGGAGAAGTCAAGGAAGAATTGGCAAATCAGGTGAGGGATGCCCTGAGGGGAAAAACCTTTAGCGCCATTTTCCTTGACTCAAAACAGAATTGGTTTCAAGAAGAGGTTGACCGCTATTATAGGCCGATCCAGTATCCAATTTTTAATACTGAAACTGCATTCCGACCAGTAACGGGTGGAAACACAAGGCCTGAATTTGTCTATGTTCCCAGATAATGCAGATATTTAAGAAACGCTCATGGCCATTTTCGGTGAAAGGTCAGCTAAATCGCCATTCCGTCACTTTCGCGAAAAGCAGGAATCGAGGGGTAAAAATTACTTGGATTCCGGCTCCTCACGAATGGTAGCCATGAGCTAATGCGAGTCCCCAAAGGAGCAAAATCAACCTTGATGAAAAGTTTTCTGAGGATAGTTTGAAGCTGATCGGCCTTCGGCCAAAGACCTCTTTGGGCATTGAACCCAAAATCCCAGCCATTATCTCATTGTCTCAAGCGTTAAGCATACATTCAACATATCTGGCAAAGAGTTTCTACCTTATGGTACTTTTGAGTTTCCGGTTGGATGGTAACATGGTTGACTCCAAACTCCTCTTGAAGTATCAGGCAGGCTTGATCCATAATCTTTTCTGCTTCTGCCAAAGAGCAATTGTCGAGCAGGATGTGAAAGGAAGCATTGATTTGTTGACTGGATATCCCCCAGACATGGATATGGTGAACATCGTGAATTCCCTCAATAGTGTTTAATCGGGTTTTGATTTTCTCAAGATCGATATCTTTCGGTACTCCTTCAAGCAGAATATTGAGGGCTTCCTTTAAGATTTCCCAGCAGTTTACTAAAATGAAGATAGCGATCGCTATTGACAGGATGGGATCTAGGATGTAGTAGTTTTGGATGAAATACGCGCTGAGGCCGACGAGTAAAACCCCAAGGGATGAGATGGCATCGGTCATGAGGTGCACCATCGTACTTTTTATGCTAAGATCGCGGGAGGCACCTTTTTTGAGAATGTGTACCGATAGCAAATTGGCGGTGAGAGCCGTCAGGGAGACCCAAATTATAACCTGGCCCATAATAGGCTCAGGGTGTTGAATCCGCTTAATCCCTTTCCAGAACAGAAAGGCGGCGACTAGGAGCAGCAGCACTACGTTTAGGATAGCAGCTATGGTTTCCGCTCTTTTGAAGCCGAAGCTTTTGGTATAGGTTGCTTTCTTTAAGCTCAGCTTATGGGCGCTTAAGGTAATAAGAATTGAGCTGACATCACTGAGGTTGTGCATGGAATCGGAGATCAGGGCAAGACTGTGAGAGTAAATTCCGGCCACAAATTCTATGATCACAATGGTGAGGTTGAGGATGAGCGAGAGAAGCAAGCGAGAGAGATTTTGATTGTAGAGGTCTGATGATCTATGATTGTGGCTCATCTTTTTTCTGCCCGGGTTTCCCCAAATTCCATAAGATTTGATTTTTTAATAGAATATTTCTAAGTTTACCCTGATTTTCCATTTTTGTCCATAGAATTTTGGGGCTTAATCAGTTATGGCACTGGTTCAGTTTGATTTAAGATCAAGGTGAAGGTAACCTCGAATATATCTGATCTGAAATGTAATCTACCCCCTTTGCCCAAAAGTGCAAAAGGATAATTATCTTGATGACTCACCTTGAGATGATCGGATCAATTTGTCCTTACGGATAAAACTGACAGACCTCTCCCTTTTCCCCACATAGCGATAAAATGAGCGTCTGATCCAAAGAAGCTATACTCTTTAACTCGGCAGGCTCGATTATGCTGACCTCAAAGTCTTCCCGCCCTGATAGCTGTTTGATTCTATGAGTTCCCCATTTTAGGACATTGAATCCTCTCAGCAGAAAAACCGAATACTCCCCCTGCCGAGGATTGGCCGGTGGGTTAACGAGCAGTAGTTTGCCACCTCTAGGTATTTGGGAAAGATAGGGTTCAATCGAGCTTAGCAAAATGTTTGCCCGCTTCCCATTCTCTAGCATAAGAAGCGCTTTACTTTGAATAGCCCCAATGTGGCTGGCCAGCAGAAAAGCAATGGCCAGCAGCAGACCAAGCTTCCTCCACCGGTATCTTTTGCCCAACTCCAGGTTTTTCCCCACTCCCATGCCGATGAGTGCCGAGGCGAACGGCATAAAATTATATACGTAAAGCTCGCTTACATGGCTCAACATGACTGTCGGAAACGAACCAATCAGGGTGGAAATCCCAAGGAAAAACACAAGAGCAGGCCGATGAGAGCGCCACACCCCAAAAGCCACAAAGAGAATAAAGATTAAAGATAAAACCATGATCGCGGCTAAAGTTACATACTCACCCTGCTGAAGAGCGGAAAAGGTAGTAACAGTCGATACTGGGAGCAGGGCTGCTGATAGGAGCATGATCATGTTTCGAACGATATTAAATCCGATATGCAACCCGTACCCTGCAGAATGGAAGAGCGAAGGATCGGCTACGGCCCCCGATCGGAGGACCAGGTAGCCGACCAAGGCTATAAGATATGGGCAGATTTCGATCAGCGCATTTATCGTCAAAGAGAGTTTGGATCGGCTATTTCTGGCCCTTATTTTAGCTAGTAAGATAATTACCACAATAAGAGGAAAGAACGAAACGCTGGTTTCTTTGCTCAAAAGAGCAAGAAAGAACATGGCTACGCTGAGAAAAAAAAGGCTCTTGGAGCTAATCTCCTCATAGGGGAGGTCATTTTTTCGTCCTTCTTTCTTTAGGAAAGATTGCCAGATGAGCCACAGACTGAGACAGCTAAAAAATGTGCCGCACACCTGAGATAGGGTATCATTGCTGAGCACTGCATGGCCATTCGCCTGAGAAACGGCCATGAATAAAGAGCCCATGAATGCCTGAAGAGGCGAGAGGGAAACCTTGAGCATAAAAATATAGATCAGCCAACACAAGAAGATATGGATCAGAATCTGGCTTACGTGGACTGGTAAGGTATTTAGACCAAAATACCTTTGGATAAGGGCCAAAAATACGGCCTGAAGAGGCCGAAAGGTGAAGATATTGAATGGATTAACACGAAAGAAGAGGGAGAAGAGATTAGTAGGCGGAGATAAATCAAAAACAAATTGAAAATCATCTCCATAATATTGAATCCCAAGGCCACGGGAATAAACGCCAAACCCTACTAGTAATAGAACCAAGAGCCAAGGAAATGATTTTATTATTAATGAGCTGTTGGTTTTCAAACTAAACCTTCTTTCTGCCAGGTGAGGCGAGGCTAATGATATGAAAATATATCTTTGACAATTCTCTGCCCAGAGATTCAAAGGAGTAGTGGGCATGGTAGTATTCCTTGGCCGCCTTGCCCATTTCTTTTACCTTTTGCGGATTTTCCACCAGGTATCTTATTTTCTCCTCCAGGGCATGGATATCTTTTGCTCGGATGAGAAAGCCGGTTTTCCCATCTACAATCAGCTCAGGGATCCCCCCGACTCTGGTTCCAATGACAGGTTTGGCATAAAAGTAAGCCAGCGATACGATGCCGGTTTGGGTAGCTGCAGTATAGGGCAGAACCACAAAATCAGAGGCGGTAAAAATCGGGCCTATTTCAGAATTCTCGATATAGCGGTTGATTAGCACTACCCTGTCTCGGATGGCAGAATAATCGCAATAGAGTCTCCCCTCACCGGCTATGATAAGCTGTATCCGGTCATGAAATCCTACCTGAAATAGCCTCCCCAGTGCTCCTATCAGGTATTCTATACCCTTATAGGAGCGGATGCGGCCGAAAAAAAGTATCTTAACTAGATCGCTTTTTAGCGAGTCCAACTCAGCCGGCCAAATCTTTTGCTCGGATGGGACCTCGATGACATTTGAGATCATGTGGGTGGCAAAGATACGGGATGGACAGAGATTGAAGGTGGTCTTGGCTTCAGCGATATGAGAGCTGGCATTGACGTGAAAATAGGGTATGCGTCTCAGGCACAACTTCCTGATAAGAAAATAAATCAGATTATTGATTCTTTTCAACCAAGGCTGATTAGCTTCATCATGTGGACGGGGGTCATGAATAGTGATCATCTTGGCCTTGATATCCTGATTAAAAAAGGCTGCTGTCATGACCTCAATGATGCTGCCCGTGCTGTAGTGGATAAGATGAGGATTTATCTTTTTGATCAGTCGGGCAACTTGAAAGTGGTAGAGAGGGTTATAGACATAGAACAGCAGCCGGCGGAATTTTTTACCAAGGTCTGTTTCATAGGGAAGAAAAAATACCCTTATCCTGTCTGAGGAAAAGCGTGATGGATGATAAATATTCTCTGTCTCCTGAGAGCGCAAGGTAATAAAATAGATATCAATTTGCTCGTCGCTAAGCTCTAAGGCCTTAAGTATAGTATAGGGGATTTGAGCCATTCCTCCCCAGGCCTCCATACCCAGGAGGCAGATTTTTTTTAGATTATGGCTGTGGGGAGAAGCGCTTTTATCTAACATAAAATCTTATGGTTATATCTCTACACTTTTGCAGAACTCTCCCCATGCCTTGAACTTCTTGAAAGTTATCTTTCATACCAAACCCACTAAAATCAAGGGGTCAGAGAAAAAGTGCAAAAGTATAGATATCTATAATATTATTATTATTTTTGTTTGATCAATTAGAATATTTAGAAAATTATTTATATTATCTTTAAAAACTATACTTACTACTGACACATTTTATCTTCCGGTTTTGTATGTGCCTTTTAAGTGCAGGCATTTCATGTCATTTCATTCCCCCGTAGGCGGGAATCCAGAGGGTTGCTGCAATCATACATGGATTACCACTTTCGCGGGAGTGACGATAAAAGTGTCCGGTAGTGAAAAACCATATACTCCTATCCCCCTATCTTAATCTACTTGATGATGCTTTTGGATAGTCGAGATTCTCGCTCTTGTAGCCTTCTTCCTCTTCTAATACCGGATAGATTGTCTGAGATACCCGATCGGCTTTCTTCCACATTGGAGGTTGGCTTCCCTGAATAAATCTAACAAAACTCATGAATCCAGCCATATTCAAAGACACAAAGTAAAAAGGAAAATAGAAAATTTCACATAACGCCTGAAATAATCTCATACCATAGCGCTCCTCAAAGTTTTTCATCGGAACAATACTCTTTCATACCAGGCTATATGACTTATCATCCCCGCGCTTTCTCCTTATTCCACAGGTAACACAGAAAGCCCAGGAAAGCCGTTAGGTAGAAGGAAATCTGGCTTCCGATCAAGTACTGATATAGTCGCCCCTGATGAACCAGGAAGATATTGCTGATCAGGGCGGCTATCAGGACAAAGGGGAGAAACCAGCGGATGATCTTATGTGACCACAGGATATAGGCGATCAGTCCCTGGGTCGGAGACAGGAGAGGATAAATATACTTGAGTCCATTGAAATTGCCTGCCCCGATTCTGATCTTTTGCTCAAAAGAATCCTCAACCCGGATACAGGTATCCTCTATAGCCACAATTTGCGGATCACTGATGGCTCGATAGCCCATGCCGATGATCCGCAAGGTAATGATAAAGTCATCCATTATGGCCCGATCAGTCGGCAGCGGTCTGAACAGGGATTTTCGGATAGCGTAAATGCCGCCGTTTGCTCCTGGAAGGGAAGCGATATTTCCTTCTAGCCTCTTTACCCAGGTTTCATAATTCCAGAATCGGCTCTCGATCATACCAAGCGGATTCCCTTTCACCGGTCGAAATCGCAGCCTGCCGGACACACAGCCGATTTTCGGATCCGCAAAGTGCCGAACCAGCTTTCGGACCGTATCCTTTTGAACAAAGGTATTGGCATCGGAAAAGACCACAATTTCTCCCCTAGCCCGGGGGAGACAGATATTGAGCGCTTTGCTCTTTCCTCCTCTGGGCCGGATAGGAATAAAATGGAGGGCCCCCTTTTTGTGATAGGGAGCAATGATTTCATCGGTGCCGTCGGTGCAGCAGTCTGTAGCTAAAATGATTTCAAGTTTTTCTTTCGGATAGTCCAGCGAAAGGCAGTTTTCGATTTTCTTCTGTATAACCTGCTTTTCGTTGTGGGCAACTACGACCACGGACACTAAGGGCAGGAAACTCTCATCGATTAGATGATCTTTTCTCTTTCTGAGGAGTATATTGAGTATGAGCATGATCATTGGATAGATAAGATAAGTATAGAGAATTAGAAATAAGCTAAAGAAAAACAGAATCTTAAGCATTGGCGCACCTATGGTAAAAGTACTCTTATCATCTCAAGACAAAAAGCCCTATCGTGCCCCTTGAGCAGTAATCACTGCCCAGATGGTTTTTATGATAATAACTAGGTCAAGATAAAATGAATAATTATTAATGTAGAAGATATCATGCTGCAACTTGTCATCCAAACTAGCCTCATAGCGGCCGTTAATCTGGGCCAATCCAGTCAACCCAGGCTTTATGCGAAGTCTCAATCCCTGAAACTCCTTATATTGATTTACAAAATGGGGTCTTTCTGGCCGTGGGCCGACAATGCTCAATTTGCCCCAAAGGACCAGAAAGAGCTGAGGGAGCTCATCCAGACTGGTTTTGCGCAGGATACGGCCTACAGGGGTGATTCTTGGGTCATTCTCTTCTGCCCAGATCGGTCCTGAACACTCCTCAGCATTATCAATCATGGAACGAAATTTATAAATTACAAAGGGACGATTATCTTTCCCGATCCTGATTTGTTTGAAAAAGATCGGCCCCTTTGAGCTCAGCTTAACCGCCAAAGCAATGATGACCATGAGCGGGAAGAAAATTATGATGGCCACTAAGGAAAAAATAATGTCGAAAGCACGTTTTGCCACTCGGTTAAAGCCATTAATAGGCTCTAAAATCAGCTCAAAGAGCGGCACAGATCCCAGGGGCTGCAATTTCACCTTTCCGGCAAATAGCTCATACAGGCCGGGGAGAATAAAAAATCGAATCCCCAGAGCATTACACTGCTCAATCAACCCATCAATTAGATTTGAGGGAAATTCATGGCTGACCAGAATAACGTTTTTAATTTCGTATCGATTCACCACCTCAAGAAAGTTACTGATATTGTCCAGATATCTCAACGATGAGGAATTTTGATCATCTGAGGCTGCACTCTTTTTTGCCGTCGCGGCCAGATAGCCTACGATCTCCCAGCGCTGGTAGGGAATCTTATTTAGGTTTTCAAGGTAATGTAGCCCATCCTTACTGCTCTCACCAATAATCAGGGTATTTTCCCCGACGGGCTTTTTCCTCAAAAGCCAGGGTATAAGATGGAAAGAGATAAACCGCCAGCCTAGAAGAAAGAGGATATTCAGCCCCCACTCTAAGAAACAGATATAGCGGGATAGATTGATATTCACACTGTGGTAGCTTCGCAGAATGTGAACAAAGGTAAAGATAATGATCGAGCTTAAGGTTGTAGCCTTAAAAACCTTCTCAAGGCTCTCATAAGCAGGAGCTGAGGGCTCTTTTTGCTCATAGAAGCCAAAGAAGAACAGGAAAAATAACCTAACACAGGTGATAATCGGAGCAAAGATGCGGTAAAAACTCCAAAAGGGGCCGATCAAGACCATAGTCAAGGAGAGATCTTTCCACGGATACAGAAGATATCCCCCTAGAATGGCCAGATTGATAAACAGGATATCAATCAGAGCCGAGCCTGCTATCCTTCGGTTATTTTTTGACCGCAATCCTTTTATTCGCATATTATTCTAATATTTCCCCCTCTTATTCTAATGTCCCCTCTTTAGTAAAGAATAGATCCAAGAGAATAGATACAAGGGGAAAATCTGCCTGCCTTAGTGGTTTCCTCGCTAAGTGCGTAATACAAGTGCACAGCGGATCAATTATGCTATCAATTGTAGCTCGCGGACCTTGTGTCCGCCCCCAGAGCTTGCGCACTTTATTAGCGAAAAGACCATTTAGCCAATCGGGCGCTATATTCTCCCGTCTAGTGAATCGTAGCCTGTTCTTCGGACAAAGTAGTGCTCTTTTGTATATAATCGGGTATTATACCAAGGGGCTCGATCTGTGACTCAATTAGCCACTTTTCCGCTAAGGTCAGTGCCTGCGGAATATGTTCAATGATCCGTTTGACCTGGGTGGCCGGAGTAGGTCTAGCCAGTCTTCCTGCCTCACGGTTGGCTCGGGCCGCGATCAGGCAGGCCTCGATTAGATCTGTCCCCCGATAAGCCAAGGCAGCTAAAATACCGGTTATGGTATCGCCAGTGCCGCCGATAGCCTCAAGTTCAGGGATGGAAGGCTCACTGATGCTCTTGAGTATCTGGCCCCCACGGCAGATATAGTCAGTGGTACCTTTTACAAACAGGATGTCGGCTGCGTTTTTCCAGTGGTAAGCCCGCTGAACCAACTCGCTGGCCTCACCGTTCATATGCCAGATGAAGCCGCGGGTATAGGCGGGATGATCTGCTTTCTCATCGGCCAAAAAGGCTAGCTCTCCCATGTCTGGGGTGAAAATATCGTAGTAAGGAGCATGTCCCCCTGCCTTGGCCACATACATGGAGCCTGCATCGGCGATGAGAAGTGGTTTTCGCTTCAATTGCTTGATCGCTTTAACTAACTGATTGTTTTTCCTGATGTCCGGCATAATATAATGGAAAGCTATCACCTGAGGATTCAACTCCGAGAGGCGTTCGGTAAGATATGCGTATACCTTACTGCTGCCATCTCGCTTACCCGTATCTCCGGCTGTTACACAAAGGGGAGCAGGAAGACCATACTTTTTACAAACTACGGCCACAGTTGTCATCATGGCTGCGGTCCCCCGGTTTTGATCCAACAGATGACCATCAATCAGCAGTCCGTCGGGAGTGAGATTGCCAGACCCAGCCAAAAGCGGCAATCCCTGTACAGGAATAGTGCCTGCTAAAATTAACATCTTTGTTCCTCCATAATTCTCAAAGCTTCCTCATAGGCCACGCTAAGAGAGTAAGCACACAGGGTATAGCCGAGCTTTTTCGGATGGGGAGCCTCTGGCAATCGCTTGCCGATCATCTCAGCAGCCAGATACGGGACGTCAGGACATCCCCCGCCGGAAATATTGACGATTTTCCAGGTCAGCTTATGAAACGTAATCTTCATATTGGCCGCCTTGACCATTAGGTAATCCCCAAAATCGGTTATTCGGCAAAGTCTTAGCGGCTCAAGACGCTCTGCGGAAAGCGGCAAAACATCGATCGGAACAATCTTTTCTTCCTTCAGACATCGAATTATCCCTACCTGCTCGACCAGGGGAAAATCAATGGCTAGATCACAGCCAGTGCGATACTGGGCCGGAGGGCTGACGACCCGAATCTGATAGCCTGTAGATTTTAAGATTTCCTCAGCCCTGATTACCTCAGTGGTATTGGAAAATATCAATAACCCTCTGGCCGCCTGCTGCTGCAAGTTACTCTTGTCTGCTCCTGGGCCGTCTGAAGCTTCTTGGCCATTGCCTGCTCCATCATTTTCACCTACACTATTATTCTTGCGGACGCAAGAGTCCACTTTGTCAAAGATCTTGTTTAAAAAGCCCTTCATGACCTTCTCTTTCCTATAGTTAAATATTTACTCAAATATTCAAAAAAATATTTAAAATTCAAAATATCTAAAACCTCGAAAGAAGAAACTCTTCCCTAAAGTCAACAATTCAACCAAACGCCAACCATTCTCTCGCTGATGCGGCCCTTTTCCCATAGCCGTAAAATAGACTTAAGGGGAGTTAAGGGAATTAGCCCCTCGGACCAAAGATAGCGCTTCCCACCCGAACAATGGTGGCTCCTTCCTCAATAGCCACCTCAAAATCGTGCGACATGCCCATAGATAAATGCCTAAGAGAGAGGCCAAGCTCCCGCTCTATCCCATCGCGCACCTCCCTGAGCTTGGCAAAATATGGTCGCGCTTTCTCAGGATCATCGACCTCGGGCGGTATGGTCATCAACCCATCTAGGGAAAGATGGGGCAGTTGGCTGACCCCCTTTGCCAGATCAATCGCCTCCTGGGGCAAGACACCGGATTTTGACGCCTCGCCAGCCACATTTACCTGGATAAGGACCGACTGAATCTTGCCCTCTACTTGAGCCCGCTGATCAACCAGTCTGGCCAGATGGAGAGAATCCACCGTATGAATTAGGGTAAAGAGAGAGACCGCCAGCCTGACCTTGTTGCTCTGCAGGTGGCCGATGAGATGCCACTCTATGGGATAGTTGCGTAAGGCGAGAATTTTCTCCCGCGCCTCTTGAACATAGTTTTCCCCCAAAACCCTGGCTCCAGCCTCCACGGCCTGGATGATCTTGTCAATCCCCTGCTTTTTGCTGACCGCAACTAGGGTTATTTCATCTTTGATGCGGCCAGAGCGAGTTGCCGCCCGCTCAATGCGCTCGGTAACTCTTTGCCAGTTTTCCCTTATCTGTGAGGCATCTTGAAAGGGAGTCATCACACTTTCTCCAAAGTTTTCCCAAAGCAAAAAATTATCTCTAAAACCCTATGATTTCAAAACCGCCTCTTCCAGGCAGCAGCTTGCAGCCTGCCGCCTGCCCACTTGATCTTCAGCCATCTCCTTGGCTACCTCTTCCACTTTTTCCAGGGCTATGGCTAGATCCGCCGGCGTGTGAGCCATAGAAATTGCTCCCCCGCCATGCATCACAAACACCCCTTTGTTCAATAGCCGGATCTTAAGCTCCTTCTCCCGCTTTTCCAGATCACAGTCAACAGCCAGAGTATGGGAGTCTTTCAACTCTTCCAATTTGATCTTGGGAAAATGGGTCATAAACAGCGAGCCAATCCCCGTGCACTTGGCGGCAATCCCATATCGGGCGAAAGCCTGCTCGATGCCGGTCCTGATTTGATTGCCAGCAGCCTCAAGGTAAGGATAAATTTTCTGGGCGTTTTCTTCAAGATACCGCAGCATGGCTATGCCTGCCCTCATACACAGAGGAGCACAGGAGAAGGTGCCACCGCCGATGAGCGTCTTTTTGTATTCGGGCAAATTTGCAGTCGGGCTGCATAGCTCCATGATATCCGCCCGCCCGACCACTGCACCGATAGGCATCCCTCCCCCCAGGATCTTGCCCAGAGTGGTAAGATCAGGTCTTATGTTATATAACCCCTGGGCGCCGCTCAAGCCTACTCGAAAGCCGGTGATAATCTCATCAAAGATTAGCAAAGCCCCTGCCCGATTGGTCTCTTCACGGATAGCCTCCAGAAATTTTCGCTCAGCAGGAATAAATCCTCCCTCGCCCAAAATCGGCTCCATGATAACTGCGGCCAGATCATCGGCATGCTCCCTAATCCGGTCAATGGCCTGCTGAACATCGTTGAATCGGACCAAAATGGTATTTTGGATAGCATCCTCACAGGAGCCGCCTCGCTTGCCCTGACTCAGGTCAGGGTTGTCAATAGTAGCCGAATGCGTGCCTGCACCATGCCATGAGCCCTCCATTTTGATAAATTTCTGCCGCGAGGTTGAGGCGCGGGCTAGCCTTTGGGCATAGATGACCGCCTCGGTGCCGGAGCAGCAAAAACGGACCTTTTCCGCTGAGGGGATGAGCCGCTGCACAATTTCAGCCAGCTCAATCTGAAGCTCATGGACAATGCCCCATTGAATCCCTTGTCTCACCTGTTTTTCCAGGGCTGACAGGATCGGCTCAGGGGTATGCCCTAAGATGTTTAAATAATGTCCCATCCAAAAATCCAGATACTCATTACCGTCAACATCCCAAAATCTTGCCCCTTCAGCCCTGGCCAGATAGCAAGGGTAGGGGGCGAAATAGCGCAAATTGTGACTTACCCCACCAGCCATGACCTGCAAGGCGCGATGGTACAATTTAAGGGATTTTCTACTCCGGCATATATACTTTTGATACTCTTGATTCAAAGAGCTCATGGTGTCATTATCCTTCCATTTCCGCCTGAAGCTCTGGGACATCGAGTCGCAACCTCCCAGTGCAGCCAATGACCACAGTTTGATCTGGTCGAATCATTCCTTTTTTAGCCAGCTTCTCCACTCCAGCCAAGGCAGCCAGAGATTCAAGACCAGCCTTCCCTCGTGGAATGCCATCGGCATGAAATAGCTCCAAAAGCCGCGGGAATTCTTTCAACTCGGTTTTCTTTCCACCTTCAAAAACATCTTCAAACTTTACTCCAATTCTGCACAGATGGGGATAGGATTCAAAAATTTTCGGTATGCCGATGCCGATCACATAAGTGTCAAGATTTGACACTACCCGCTTGCCGACCGTCCCCTCAACCAGACCGCGGGAGGCTAAAACCATCGGCGCACACCCTGCCGGTTGAATCCCGCCTAAGTTTGGGCTCTTGTTGAAGACCTCCATACACCCCTTCCAGAAGGAAAAAATTCCAGTACCACTGCCAAGCCCCTGAACATACCAGTCAGGGATACGGCCTAGGTCCTCCAGAACCTCAAGACACAGGGTCTTCATCCCTTCGATTCTCATCTGGTTGTAAAACCAATATTCCAGAGGCAGACCCATTTTATTGGCAAAGGCATAGGCATTGGCAATGGCCTCATCAAAGGTGGTGCCGCTGTAGTGAATCTGAACAAAGCTGTAATCGTATGAGCCATCGCTAGCTATCATCCGGCTGTACAGCTCCTCCCACCGCTGGCGGGCATTATTCGGGACAAACATGTGAAGAACCATCTTGCTGATAGCCGCTCCCCGGCAGTGAGAGATCCCACTGTCTCCAGTGCTGGCCCCGACCAGCTCCTTATATCCCATCTCCTTCAGACGGGAGAGAGTCATGAAGGCCTCCCGGTCCTTGAAGGTTTCCGTAGGCTGCATGGAATCGAGCTTAACGTAAACCTCGGATAATCCAAACTCCTCAGCGATGATTTGGCAGCGAATTAGAGGAAATTTCTTGATCCCTAGCTCGATAGCGTTTTCCATGTTAAAGAGAGGAAGAATCTCATGGAAGCGCCATACCGAATCCCCATAGCGCGGATCGGGATAATTATCCCAGTTCACCTCTGGATAGTAGAATGGCAGAAGCCCCTCTGGCGAGCAGTCACAGTTTCGAATATGTTTATTAACGTCATGGATTTTGCCACATTTGACACACTGGCGATAAAAGCGGCGGGCCATAAAAGGATCCTCCTTTCTCCCGATGTGGCCCTCTTCAGAGGGCTATTTTCCTCAAAATGAAAAAAACCTACTTGCCATGTTCCGAACAAGCAATTCCTTTATTGCCTTGCCCCGAACGAGTGATAATGTTTTCTCTGGTATTCCTCAAGCTTTTCACACTCTTGTTGCTGGCCCTCTTGCATCTTCTGAACCCTCTTCTTGCGGGTCCGAAAAGCAATCCCAACTGCGAGGAGGAAAATGAGTCCGGTCAGGACAGCAACTTCACCAGCAAAGGTCGGACCAGCAATGGTCGCCCGAATCTGCCAGCTTTGGACAATTCCTCCTCCAATCAGCATACCGAGCAGGGTCAGCCCAGCATCTGTGTTTCCCTCACCAGCCATAATCACCTGCCGAAAGGGACAACCATTGGCCAAGACCGAAATCCCACCTACCAGAAACATCCCCAGAAATGACCAGCCGTGCGCTAGATGAGATCCGGGCTGGCCGTTTATTCCCAGCCGGAAATGGCCGGTTAAAAGGGCCACCCCCAGGGCCGTCAGAAACATAGTTACGATCCCCTTGAGCAGAAATTTATCCTTGGCAATAAAGAAATTTCGAAATCCAGCCATCATGCAAAATGTTGACCGCTGGGCAAACCCACCAATGAGCATCCCAACCAGTAGGGAAATCAGCACTGGCGCATGCATGGCCGCAGGACCCCGATCACCCAGAGCGATAAACCCAGGCTTGATCAGCAGCATGAGCAGCAAAAAGCCAAAAAAAACCGGCATCACCAGACCATTGGCTACCCCAAGCTCTTGCTCCCTTTCTAGGGCAAAACCTCCCCGCAGGTATTGCAGCCCAAACCATACCCCAGCCACAAATCCCAGGATAGCGGGTGCGGCAGTCAGATCGCCAGCCGAGAGGCGAAGCACTGACTTTACCGGACAGCCGATGAACATGGCTGCTCCGACCATCAAATAAAATCCCATCAGAAACCGAATCAGAGCCGATGATCCTCCCCGGACCCGAAACCGTCCGCTCGCCAGGGCCATAAGGAATGAGCCTAGTACTAGGCCGATAATCTCAGGTCGCAGATAGCTCATGCGGACATTTTCGTGCAGATGGAGCGATCCGGCAATATTCTCCAGAAAGCAGGAGATGCAGAGGCCAGAATTTTCAGGGTTTCCCAAGATGGCCAAAAGAATTCCCCCCACCCCAAGGAGTATGCCAGTAATTACCGCACTGCTTAAGCCGATCTTCTCAGTCTTATAGAAAAGCGCTCTCATAGCCATCACTCACACCCTTGGCCAAACTTCCGCTGGCAGAAATAAAGGTCTCGCAGCATGTTTGAAACTCGCTCATCGTTTGGTTTTAGCTCCTTTTCCCGCTTGAGCTTAGGGATATCTTTCTGGATCATTTCGCTTAAGTTAGCCGAAGCCAGATCCACAAGATCAGGATTTTTCTCAATGCTTGAGCGACACAGCGAGATAGCCTTTTCTATATTTCCCTGCCGCTCATAGATAACGGCTAAATAAACCTGAGACTCAAGCCTTTGTGGATACTGATCCATGATCTTGCTCAATGCCTGGCCCGCCTCTTCATATTGGCCTAATTTGATTAGCCGCTCGACCTCGCCATAGATATTTTGCTCAGCGGACCTGGCCGCTTTGGCTGATCGTGCCGCTCCCGACCCAAGGGGCGCCCCTTGGGCTGTCTGCTCTTGTTCCTCGCCATGTAGAGCGACCATACCCGTAATCAGGGCAGTTAACAGAACTATTAGACTAATACTTAGAATATCCAGCCTATCCATAATAATATTCCTCATAGGGATACATCCGGCGAATATCTAGCCGATCCACAATTAATATTCCTCATAGGGATACATCCGGCAGCGTTTTAGCATTTGTCGGATAGGATCATAGTCGCTATCTTTTACCTCGACAAACCGCTCTATCCAGGCACTTTTTAAGATTTTTAAAACCTCACCTTCAACCAGAGCGCTGTCTTCCTGCGTGATTCCCAGCAGAAGGCTTTTGACCTTCTGAACAAGCTGAGGATCAACGTGCGACATGGCGGCAAAGGTACAATATGGAACTGGCTCACTCTCAGCCACAATGGTAAAGTCATCCAGATTGATTTTCCCCTCTTCAGCCATCTGATCAAGGTCAAGCCGCGGCGCGGCTCCGGCATCATAGGCACCAAAGAGAACCCCGTAGATGGCCTTCTCATGCTTCCATGATCCTGCCGGAATATGGTAGAAAGACAGATCTTCATCTGGATTTAGACCGGCTTTCAGCATCAGGTCATACTGGGCAAGAAAACCCATTGGGGCCAGCGATGGTCCGAAAATCATACTCTTCCCCTTAAGATCCTGGATAGTTTTAATACCGCTTCTGCGGTGAGCAATGATTGTCCCTGCATCCTTATTTCCATATCTTCCCCGAATCTCTCCAACCAGGGGAGTGGCCTGATATTTCTCTTTGAAAATTACATACAAAATGGAATTAGTATGGGTGAAATCAACTTCTTTTTTCTGAACCAAAGTCTCAACATCTTGAGTATTCATATAGACTGATTCCACTGGATGGCCAAGGTGCTCTGATAGATAGGCACTTATTGGCTCAAAACGGGCTCTTGATTCAGATAGGCTGTTGCAGATCATGTAGCAGATTCTTAGCGGCTTTTGAGAAGAAGCCGCTTGCTTTTTACAGCCTATGGCCAGCGTGCAGCCCAAAAACAGCAGGCTGACTATGACCGCTCTACTCTTTATCATAATTATTACCCCTCCGTTTTTCTGTCTTTTTCCCATTTCCCCTTAAAGTTTTCACTCAAAATTCACTGAATAGCCCAACGAATCAGTTTTCTGGCTTCCAAAAACTCCTTGACCGCAGCTTTGAGCTCTTTCTTTCGCTTCAACTCTTCCATAGCCTGATTGGGGATCTTGTCGCCAAGCTTATTAATAAGCCTGGGAAGGACCGGAAAGCGGTTCAATACATCCCGACGGGCCACACAGGTTGCTTGATTTAAAACGCCTTTTAGCTCTTGCGGAACGTTGGCCGGAAGGTTTGGGTTATCATAGCCGAATGGTTTTAGCCAGATCAGAGAAAACCGTTTGTCAGACAGATGCTTGATAGTGGAGTATGCCTTATCGGGGGTTTCAATCTTTACCTTTTCACTATTTAAAATGGCCAAAAGAGCAGAGCAGACATAATCTACATATAGATCAAGCTCTCCATTTTTGATCGCCTGGCGGCACTCATCCAGGGTCTTGAACTGGACAAGGTTCACCGTTGTTCCCGTGCTCTCACTGATCAGCGTAGAGAGCATCTCAGCCATGATCTTCTGATCTTCGCTATTGGCTACTCCAAGGGTAAGAATCCGGCCAACACAGCCCATCGCCCCACCTGGCAGCAAAAGGAAAGCCGGAAAGAGCATCAATACGATAATAGCCAAAATTCTCTTCACTTGTTGCTTGCAGCTTCTCATCTTTCTCCTCACCACATCAAGCAGACCACATTTTCGCCTTGAAATTTCTGAAAGTTATCTTTCGTACCAAACCTAACGTTCCTCCTGCGAAAGCGTGAGTTTATGCGCTATCTTCTTGATTTTTCTGCCTCCGCAGGAGGGACGAAATGACCAAGAAAGGCAGCAGTGTCTCAGTTTAGCAATTGTAGTAATATATCAGTAATTGTAGTAATATTTATAGTAATAATAATAGTTTGTAATAATAAGTAATAATAATACCTTGCAGACAACCATCGCTTCCTCATAACAAAACTATTCTCATTAACCCCTAACTTGCTTAAGCCAGCTAAAGTAGCTCACCAGGCTATAGGAGATTTTATCACCGAAGTGGGCAAAAAATGATATAGGTATTTCCTGCTGAAATCGGGCTGCCTTGGCAAATCGAACCCCATAGCGCTCCGCGACTTGATTTGCGGCCACAGTCCAGTCTTCATATGGACCACTTTGAGGTCCAGCCACAATGAGCAGACTGCCTCCGCTATCCCTGAAGGCACAGATGTCCTCGATTTCCTGGCGGGAAAAGTAGCATCTGCCTGCCTGCCCGGACAGAATCCACAGTTGCCCAAAGCCGTTCAATACTGATCTATCTAGCCTCGGCAGCTCTTTTCGGACGGCGAAGGCAACCTGAAATTCTCCACCCTCGGTGAGAATTGCTTGGAGACCATCCTGGAAAGACCCATTATCGAGCCCATGATCTACATAGGTATTGTAAATCAGGATGCGATTATTTTCTGGATGAGCTGCCGTCTGTCTGAGCCAGCGGGCAATGTTTCTGATATACTGCTGATTTCCCTCAAGATGAAGGGAGCCATTGCGAAAGCGGCTCCAGCTAGCATCAAATACGATTCCACTGCCTCCTTCCAGGTCCTCATACCAGGCAATAATTGGTTTTTGGTCTGGGTCAGCCGCCACCCGGACTGATTCGCTCGACTTGGAAATAATGGCCGACACTCCCCCAGCCACAGCCGTAACCTTGGCCAGAATGGGGCTATTGGTATCCACATGAGGGATAAATAGCAGGTGGCCGAAGGTATAGGCGAAAAATATCGTACCCAGGATACTAATACCCATATACAGGACAAAGACCCGTTTTTTAAACATGCTCCACAGCAGCGTCATGGCCGGGATGGCTGTTACCGGCCCACCGATAAGAAAAGCCAAGGCCGCGCTATTGTCCATTGTTCCTGGCAGGGAGGACTTGATATGAAAAAGAATGCTCGAAGCGCTGATCTGGTGTAAGAAAATTGGTATGCTGCCAACAGTTACCCAGATAACGCTGAGCTTCCCGCCACTGCCGAATAAACGCTGGATGTAGGCATGAGGAATATAGCGTTCCACGATGCAGCCGATGGCAATCCCCACCAGGACATATTTACCAATTAGCCAGAACATCTCTGTGGTCTTAGCCATGAAGATGATCAGCTTGTTTTTAGTCTTGCGGGCGATCCGATTGCTCATCTTCTCATTGCAGGTACAGCGAAGGCGCTGGTCAGGGTAATCAGGATCATGAAAATCACCCTCAGGGATACCCCCGTCAATGAATAAATTAGCAGTCTCAAATCCTAGCCTCTCCACCGCTAGGGTAACTACTCCAGCCAATAGTCCCATCAGGAAGGCCACCAAGGTTCGAACAATGGCCCAGTGCAACCCCAGATCATTCAGGGTCAGAAAAAAGGTGGTTGGGCTCATCAGGGGTGATGAAATGAGAAGAGCCATAGCCGGAGCCAAGGAAAGGCCGGAAGCGAGCAGGGCAACCACTGTGGTCAGAATGCCGCAGGAGCATAAGGGGCTAAAGACACCGATAAAGGCAGCTAGGAAGATACTGCTGAATTTATAGCGGATCAGCAATTTCCGAAGCCTAATATGGAACTTGTAGGTTCTGATGTAGCCGGCAATGATAATGCCGATCAGAAAATAGACAAATACCTCCTTAAGTTCCATCAGTATTCCCTGCCGGTCTACTAGCAGGGACCAGAGTTCTTTTACGAAAGAAATCAATATCGACTGTCGATGGTAAACCAAGACATGCCAGGCTATTAACACAAGCCCCATCAGGATCAGCGAGCCGAGTGTCCAGTTTACCCCTCTTTTCGCTTGGCCATGAACCTCACAACCTTTTTTATTGTTTATTTTGTCATCCTTAACCATTTTTATCACTGTTCTTATCACCGTTCTCTAACATCCAAAAGAATTTATGCCGTTTGTTTGAAGCCGATCGTTGAGGTTGATGCTCAACAAGCTGTTGATCTGGATAACGATTTAAAATGATTGAATTATAATTAAAGCAATTTTTATGCCCGACTATTTTCCCTGTTTTTATATGGTTTCCTAAGAGTAATAGGCCGGGGAAGGATAACAAGTTAAGGCTAATTAGAGTAAGAAAGAGTGAAACGCTTAGCGTCGAAAAGTTTCCCCCCTACCATATTTTTTATACGGTTTCCCAAACAACCCCTAAGTTTATTTTTACATTTTGATTTTTACTAACTATATTTAGATGCAACAAAGATGCCAAAGGGATGAATTAATAAGGGATATTACCGGTCTCTAAATAAATTGTGTCCATTTTACACGGATAATAGACCAGAGATCTTTGATTAATTTAGCACTTTTATCTATATTTTAAGTACAGCTTTTTCATGGCTGTTTTTTCTAAGTCAGTGATTTAATATATGCAAAGAGGTGTGATAAAAATTTTTAGCTATCAAGGAGAGGCAGGTTATGAGCGGTGTTTTTGGAGCATTAGATTTATACCCTTTAGGCATAAATATGGCATGAATTTTAAAATTTATTTAAGATATTAATTTTTATATGAATTTATTTTATATATATATTTTATAAAAAATAAATATTTATCTTAATTCTAAAATCCAGTTTTTTCCCTAAATTAAAAAGTTTATATATTTAATATATTAATAATAAATCAATTTATTTTTATGATTAAACAAGAGAATTGATCGTTTTCAGAACAAAACCTATTTCTCAAGAGGAGAACAAATCTGATAAGATAAAATCATGGTTATGTGCAAAATTTTTCACTATGAAGTTTTCCTATTGCACATCTTTTTTCCCCCTAAAAAATTCTTTACAAAAGAGGAGAAAGAGTATATAATCCCTTTCTACTTAAGCAAAAGGTCCCCATCGTCTAGCCCGGTCAAGGACATCGCCCTTTCACGGCGGTAACGGGGGTTCGAATCCCCCTGGGGACGCTTTTCTTAGATCTCCAAATTAAATTTCCTCTTCCTCAAAATGTTTTGTTGTACATGACAAGATAGGCGAAAGTCTCTGTGTGTAAAAGCTTGCACACTGTATTAAAATTTTTACACCTCAATCTCCTACCAATCTTTCATGCCCACACCAATCTTTCATTAGCCTGAGATGTGGACAATATTCGCTCGGCAGGTTGAGTTGCATCTGAGCTATGTTCGCTCTTATATAATACTTATATAATATATATAATATATATTATAATATAATAGCATAATAGCAGACACCAGTATAGCAGACACAATATAAGGGTCCCCCCTGTCAGAAAGATACCTATTTATTGTTATTCTGGTGAGCATGGCATCTTAAGAGCGAAAAGAACCATTTAGTCTGGGTGAATAAAGCCTTATCCACCCCTCGCGATTGTCCAACTTCTCCCACCAGTAATTAGATGCAATAAGGCGACGTCTCAGCGACATTTTTGAAAATGAAATTACTTAAGGCGACGTTGCAGACCGAAACCCTTGTTATCATATAAGCTCGATTTGTCAAGAGATTTTTTTATTTTTATAGTTGGCACAAGATATGCAATCTATTTTTGATGAAAGAATAAAATAAAAAAATCTGGTTTATTTTTAAAGTACTCATACTGTTTTTTCAGGGAAAGGAGGTATTACCATGACACTTAAGCATCTTGTCCCATGGTATAGCAGCCCTAAAAGCCAGCACGAGCCTTTTTTTGCTCTTCAGAAGGAAGTAAATGATTTGTTTGAAAGATTCTTCGCCCTCGAATCGCCTGTCGGGAAATCCTTTACCCCTAAATTGGATATCAAAGAAACCGAGAAAGATATCCAGGTGATGGCTGAGATTCCAGGAGTTGATGAGAAAGATATCGAGGTTACGCTTCATAATGGTCGCCTCACTATCAGCGGGGAGAAAAAGAGCGAAATTGAGGATAAGAAAGAAGGCTATCACCGGATAGAGAGAACCTATGGCTCATTCTGCCGCACTATTCCTCTGCCGGATGAAATTGATGAGGACAAGGTTGAGGCAACCTATAAAAAGGGAGTGCTGAAGGTTGTACTGCCCAAAACAGCTAAGGCTCAGGAGGGCAAAAAGAAAATTAAGATAAACGCTGAATAAGGGCCAGCACCGTATTTCGGCTCATGCTGAGCACACACCCCAAGGGTTAAAAGCCTTGGGGTATTTTTTTAAACCTTCGGGCATCTCTTTTCCCTATTGACATTATTGGCTAGTTCGGATCATACTAAGTTGTTCTTTTGCTGACAAATGCGCAATTTGGGCGGAACATAAGATTCCCCCTACAATTGATTGGATAATTGGATGGGTAATTGCATTTGCTTTTGCACTTAGCGAGAAAACCCCGAAGCGGTCTTTTCGCTAACAAAGTGCGCAAGCTGTGGCGGCACAAGGTCTGCCCCTACAATTGATTAGGGTAATTGATATCAGGCTGCGCGCTTGGGTTACGCACTTAGCGAGCAAACCCCTAAGCGGAAAGCTAAGCAGAAGGTGCGATGTCGCAGGGGTAGCGAAATCAGGGGCAGTGAAATAAGGATAGTAGCGAAATTAAGGATAAAGGAATGGTCGCATACAAGAATGCCCGGGCGGAGAAAGATAATAGGCCGAAAATTTCAGCCACGATTATCTGCCTGAATGAGGAAAGAAATATCAGACGCTGTCTGGAAAGTCTTGATTTTGTTGATGAGATCGTAGTTGTGGATTCGGGGAGTACAGATAGAACCGTTGAGATTTGCCGTCAGTTTACTGACCGAGTGCTCTATCATCCCTGGACTGGTCACGTACAGCAGAAAAATTATGCCTTGGAGCAGGCTAGCCATGAATGGATACTCAGTCTGGATGCGGATGAGGTAGTTACTCCCAAGCTGAAGAGCAGTATTCTTCATGCTCTCCAAAACGATCAGGGGAAATATGATGGGTATCGGCTCAACCGCCATGTCTTTTATCTGGGAAGGTGGATTGACCATTGCTGGTACCCAGAATATAAAATTCGGCTGTTCAAAAAATCCAAGGGCCGCTGGACTGGGAAAAATCCTCATGATACCGTGAGCCTAGAGGGCGGCAGATATCGCGACCTAGATGGAGACCTTGAGCATTATACTTATCAGAATATCTCTGATCATCTGCGCACTATAGACTCTTTTTCAACCATCGGAGCCCAGGAAAAATTCAAGGAGGGAAAGCCGCCCAGTCTGTATGCTCTTGCGCTGAACCCGCTGGTTCGTTTCCTGAAGCTCTATGTGGTTAAAAGGGGATTTTTGGATGGTGTCCCAGGTCTTATCATCGCTGCTCTGGGCTCATATTATTGTTTTTTAAAATATGCTAAGCTCTGGGAAATGCACAGGGTGCCTGCCGAAAGCTCCTCTTCGAGGCTTTCTTAAAGTAGGATGGGCGGCTGTTTAGGAGCAGCTAAGCCCGGCGGAGAGTGTACAACTTAGTATACCCTGGGGCGAGAGTGTGCAAATTAGCTCAGCCCAAGGGGCTGATCGGACAGCAAAGTGCTCTGCCCCCCTTTACACCCTTCGTTGTGGCCTTGTGGCTCGTCAATACTTGCCCGCCAGTACCCCTTGCCCCCATTATACGTGTCGTTGTGGCCTTGGCCCCTGGTGCCTGGCTCTTTAATAGGTCTCTTTAATAGGTATAGTCAGCCAGAGCCATATCCTGCCAGCGTGTGCGGCTAGCGCTTTGACATTATTGGCCGCAAAGCTGCCCCCTTTTCTTTTGCCTTTAGGCAACCACTAGCTCACCATAGCCCGCGATGGGCGCCAACCAGCGCTTCCTCCTCCCACCTTAGGCAACTAACTTATAGCCTCAAGATATGTATTATAGTCGCTCTTATTTATTAGCTACCATTGAGAGACATAACCCTAATAAGAGCTAAGCCCCTGCGAGAGTTTATGGTTTTCTGATATAGGGTTTATGGTGTCTGATATATAAGAGCGATTATAGTTCTGACTCCGTGTATTTCTATGTATTTCCGTGTATTTCTGTGTATTTCTGTGTATTATAGTTCTCGACTCCATCCCCTTCTCCCTCCTTAGGCAACCACTTTTACGATTTCCCTTATCTCTCGCCGTGGTCGCGGACCTGGTTTTTCATCAGGGTAGCCAAAGGGGAGAATGGCTACAGGCCGCAGATGATGAGGCATATCCAGAGCTTCTTTCACCTCCTCTTCCCGAAATGCACCTACCCAACAGCCTCCTATGCCTAGGCTGAATGCCTCAAGCAGCATGTTCTGGACAAGTGAGGCGGTGTCCTGGATACTATATAAGGTTTCTCCCCTCATTCCATAGCTTGATCGAGCCCGGCTGCTGTCAGCACAGACTACGATAACAAGAGGTGCTCTGGCCACAAAATGTTGTTCTAAAGCTGCCTGGGCAAGTTTTTTCTTTACCTCGAGATTCAATACAAGGTATAGATACCACGGCTGGACATTACCTGCCGAAGGTGCCCAAGTGCCCGCTTCAACAATTTTGTCGATTATCTCTTGTGGCAGAGGCATGGGCTTAAATTTTCTGATTGATCTTCTACCTCTCAGGTAAGGAAGAAGATCGGGTATCGGCTGCTCATCAATAAGATTTGATCCGAGACTCTCCATGACATTATCTCTCCTTGGAAAGCCACAGCTTATTGGCTATCCCGATTTAGCCTGTGTTTATAACCTATGTTTGTGTTTATAACTAATATGGCAAATGACGCGGCAAATATTTGCCTATATTATCAGTCTAGCTCAAAGTTTACTCAAAAGCAATAAATTGTACAGATGTTCCCCATGTTTAAATTAGGAGGAGGAGATAAGCCGCAGGGTAAGGGTATTGAGGTAAAAGACAATAGTATCCCCTTTGTCTCCCTGGAGCTATTTAACCTTAAATTCAATTCTCTTACCTTTGTCAGAAAGTGTTAGCC
>JAILZY010000047.1 GCA_023512255.1 bacterium
TAATAAGAGCTAAGCCCCTTCGAGGGTTTATGGTTGTTCTGATATAGGGTTTATGGTGTCTGATATATAAGAGCGAAAAAATTTATCAACAAGGGAGAGCTAAATGAACTGGAGGAGCAGGGATTAATTCAGGCATTCGAGTACACCTTCGAGTTAGCCTGGAATACCCTGAAAGATTATTTGGAGGCCCAAGGCGAGACCGAAATACACGGCAGCCGAGATACCCTACGGCTGGCATTTCGCCGAGAATTGATTGAAGATGGCGAGATATGGATGGACATGATCCAAAGCCGCACCTTGACCACTCATACCTATAACGAAGATCTTGCCCGCAAGATTGCAGATGCTATTTTCAAGCAGTATTTTCCACAATTTGTAAAATTGCATGATAAATTCTCGCTGCTCAAAGGAGAGGCAGAATGAGCCTTCGCTTTGGCTTAAAAGAGGAGGTTATCAAAAAACTCTGCCAGGTCTTTGCCCGCTATCCCCAGGTGAAAAAGGCTATTTTATACGGATCGCGCGCCAAGGGCACATACAAGCGAAGCTCGGATATTGACCTGACACTGCTGGGAGGCGATGATCTGACTTTGAGTGTGCTCTTAAAGATCATGAATGAGCTCGATGACTTGCTCCTGCCATACATGATTGACCTATCTATCCTAAAAAGCATTACTGATCCTGAGGTTATCGAGCATATTCAGCGGGTAGGCGTTGTATTTTATGAACGTTCGGATGAAGTGGGCCAGGATGGACCTTAATTAAAGCCTAAGGGCTAGAGGAGATAGCGTGAAAATATATCAATATTAGTTAAAATATATCAAATACTTATTGAGGCAAAAGCTGCTTCTAGTTGATGAGAGCCTAAAAATTGTCTATAATCATGACTATCTTCTTTCTGCAAAACACTTCTCTCTCTGGCCTATCCCACCAAGAAGTCCGCAGCGAGCAGACTATATACCTGCAAGATAGGCAGATGAGATAGCCTGCCTGCAAGGCTCAAGGCGCAGACGAATGAAATGGCTTGTGAGGTAAAGATGCTTTGTGAGGCTCAAGATGGCAGGTTTTCGGGTTTTTGTCAGTAACCGGCTGGAGGCTCTGGCCGACTGCCTGGCTGAATTGATAGAGAGCAAGCCGCTTTCCTCCCCCCTGATGCGGGAGCAGATCGTGGTCCAGAGCAAAGGGATGGAGCGCTGGCTATCAATCAGGCTGGCCCAGCGCTTTGGCATCTGGGGCAACTGTTGCTATCCATTCCCCAATAAAATCATCTATGACCTGATCCGTCTGGTTGTGCCTAATATGCCAGATCAGGATCTCTTTGAGCCCCGGATTCTAACCTGGAGGCTGGCCAAACACCTTTCCGCTTGCCGCCTTAGACCTGAGTTTGAAAGCCTGCGCAACTACCTCACTCCTGAAGAGGGTGAAGATAGCGGCAGCGGTCAAAAAGAAGCTTGCTTGACTCTGAGGCAACTTCAGTTGGCCAGGCGCCTGGCCGATACCTTCGACCGCTACCTCATGTTTCGACCTCAATGGGTGCTGGCCTGGGAAAGAGGCGAGGAAATTAAAAACCGAGGCAAGGATACTCACTGGCAGGCCGAGCTTTGGCGGGAGCTGGTCAAGGAGATAGCTGCTACCCACCCGGCTACAGAAGCTGATCAGGCCTGGGCGGCCCACAAGGCAGCCATCCTGCAAAAGTTCCTGAACAGGATCAGCGAGCTAAGCCCTGATGAGCTCCCATCTGGCCAAGCCTTCGAGCGCATCTGCATTTTTGGTATCCCAAGCCTTCCTCCGCTACATCTTAAGGTTTTTTACGCCATATCTAAATTCCTTGATGTAAATCTCTTTCTCATCAACCCCTGCCAGGAATACTGGTTTGATATTGCTTCAGACAAAGATCTAGTCAGGGTGCATAAAAAATTTGCTAGCCGCGCTCACCCCTTGACTCAGACCAGCCCTGAAAAAGCGACCGAGCCCCCACCAGCAGGGGTGAGCAGTGAAGAAGAGCTTCACTTTGAAACCGGCCATCCCCTCCTTGCCTCCCTAGGGAAGCACGCGGCCCATTTTTTCGATACCCTCTTCGATCTTCCCCTGATTGAAGAAGAGAGTCGATTTGAGGACCCAGGTGAGGGTTCACTTCTGTGTTGCCTTCAGTCCGACATCCTTTTTTTGCAAGATCGCGGCCGGCAGAAAGAGAAAAAGATCATTGCTGCCGATGATGACTCTATCCAGATCCATGTCTGTCATAGCCCCATGCGTGAGGTTGAGGTTCTGTATGATTGTCTGCTTGATCTTTTTAATCGAAAACCTGATCTTGAGCCAAGAGATATCATCGTCATGACCCCTGAGATCGAAACCTACGCCCCCTACATCGAGGCAGTGTTTGCCACCTGCCAAGACCTTAGTCGGAAAATCCCCTACAGCATTGCTGATCGCAGTGCTCGGCGGGAGGGGCAGCTCGTCGAAGTCTTCTTTAATATCCTCGACCTATGTAGAAGCCGCTTTGGCCAGAGTCAGGTGCTAGACATCCTGGAGACACCTTGCATTCAGCGGCGCTTCGGCCTAGAGGGGGAGGGAATAATGTGCGTGCGGCGATGGGTTGAGCAGACGCGGATTCGGTGGGGAGTAGATGCCGAAAGCCGCAAGAGGTGGGGAGTGCCTGATTTTCAGGAAAACACCTGGCGGGCAGGACTCGATCGGCTCCTTTTGGGATATGCCCTGCCGGCTACCGAAGACAAGCGAATGTTTGCCGAAATCCTCCCCTACGATAGCATCGAGGGAGAGGAGGCGGCTATTCTGGGACGGTTTCTTGAATTCATCGACCAGCTCTTTAACCAGACCAAGGAGCTTGAGCCGCCCAGGTCCTTGGCCGAGTGGGCCGCAAGCTTGCAGCAGCTTATGGACCGGCTTTTCCAGCCCGATGAGGCTGAAGAGATTCAGCAGGAGGCGATTCAGGAGGTCTTGCAGGAGCTAAGAGAGATTCAGCAGAAGGCTGATTTTGAGGACAAGGTTAGCCTTAAAACCATCAGGGCCTATCTAGCCGATCGCCTGGAGAATAAAAAGCCAGCCTACGGCTTTCTCTCTGGCGGAGTAACTTTTTGTACCCTGCTTCCCATGCGCAGTATTCCCCACCGAGTGGTGGCACTTTTGGGTATGGGAGATGGGCTTTTCCCCCGCATAGCGCGGCCTGCTGGATTCGACCTTATGGCCAAAGAGCCGCGAAAAGGAGACCCTTCCAAGCGGGATGAGGACCTATATCTTTTTCTGGAAGCTATCTTGTGCGCCAGAGAACACTTGCTGATCAGCTATGTCGGCCAAAGCATCAGGGATAACAGTCAAATTCCCCCATCCGTGGTGGTCAGCGAGCTGATCGAGGCTATCGAGCGGGGATTTGAACACCCGCAAGGTAAAATTCTCGATCGGATCATCACCACACATCGCCTTCAGGCTTTCAGCCCAGCCTATTTTCAGCCCGACGGCCCTCTGTTTAGCTTTTGCCAGGAAAACCTAAATGCCCTACTAACCCGAAGCCGAAACAGCAGCCAGCATAACTTGAGCCAAGATCAAGATAATAAGCCTAAAGAAGAAACAGAGACAAAAAGGCCTCCCTTTATCCTATTTCCCCTTCCCTATACTTGGGGAGGAGAAAGAAAAACAGTCAGTCTCAGCCAATTGATCCAATTTTTGGCCAATCCAGCCAAATTTTTCCTGATCAGTCGGCTGGGAATCAGGCTTGATGATTCTCTCCTTGCCCTGAATGAGCGCGAGCCGTTCGAAATTTGCGGACTTGACAGATACCAAATCGAGCAAGAGCTAGTGCAAAGAAAACTTCAGGAAGAGGACCTTGAGGATCACCAGGCCACAGTCAGGTCCAGGGGCATGTTGCCGCACGGGGCTATGGGTAAGATAGCCTATCAGGACCTTTGCACCACTGCGGCCAGACTTGCAGCCATAGTATTACGCTATACTCAAGGTGCGAAGGAGATGCCACCCCTCGATGTGGACACAGAACTTGCAGGATTCCATCTCACCGGCAAAATCTGTGGCCTTTGGCCAAAAGGGCTGATCCGCTACCGGTGTGCAACCATCAAGCCGCAGGATTGGCTAAGAGTGTGGATCGAGCATCTAGTGTTGAATTTTTTGCCAGAAGGCACTCACCACCCCAGGGAAAGCCTGCTGATCGGCAGCGATGGCCAGTGGTATTTGCCTCCTATTCCAGATAGCGAAAAAATCCTAGAGCGCATCCTGAACTACTACCAGCAAGGAATGAGCTTTCCTCTCCCCTTCTTTCCAGCCACCTCCTTCGAGTATACCGAAAGGATCATCACGAAGGGCCAGGCTGAGGGAGAAGCCAGGCAAATGGCCAGAAAGATTAAGTGGGAAGGAAATAACTTCAGGTCGGGTGAGGAAGGTGAGCGAGAAAACCCATACCTTCGCCTGTGCTTCGGCCAGACCGATGATCCACTAAATCAAGATTTCGCCACCCTGTCTCAGGATATCTACGGGCCTATCCTTCGTTATAGAAGGCAGGATTGAGGGGAAAAACCTTTTGAAAAAGGTTTTTCCCCTAAACCCCTTTTCTAAAACTTTTAACTACTTAACCCTAAACCATCAAAAAGGGGAGAAAAATCAAAGCTGAAATCAAAGCTGAAAGCTATAAGGGTAGACAAAAATGACCCACTTTGACCTACTCACTAGCCCCCTTGAGGGACGCAACCTAATCGAGGCGAGCGCTGGTACTGGTAAAACCTACACCATCGCCGGACTATATCTTCGCCTGCTGCTTGAAAAACGCCTCTCTGTGGATCAAATTCTAGTTGTTACCTTTACTGTAGCCGCAACCGAAGAGCTTCGCGGCCGAATCCGCCAAAGAATTCGCCAGGCCTTGGCTGCCTTCGCTGGCCAAGAAAATAATGATGAATTCCTAGCTGGTCTAGTTAAAAAAGTAGGCAACAGTCGCCTGTCCTTGACCCTGCTAAACGATGCACTCTACTGTCTTGATGAGGCAGCGGTGTTCACCATCCATGGATTTTGCCAGCGAGTTTTGCAAGATAAGGCCTTTGAGTGCAGCCTACTGTTTGATACTGAACTAATCAGCGATCAGAGCGCTCTGGTACAAGATGTAGTAGATGATTTTTGGCGAATCCATATCTGCCAGGCTTCAGAGATGTTTATCAGCTTTCTGAAGACAAAAAAGCTGACCCCTGAAAGCCTGGCTTCATTCGTAAGCTCTAGCTTGGCCAAACCCAACCTGCGGATAATCCCTGAGTGCGATGAGCTCACGCCCCCAAGGGAGCTTGAAGAGGCTACTCTCAAGGTCTTTGATCAACTGCGCACCATCTGGCCCAAACAGCGGGATCAGGTGGCAGAGCTTCTGTCGGCAGGCCAAAAATTGAATCACAATAAGTATCCTCCCGATAGCATTAGCCACTGGATCGAAGAGATGGATCAGTGTCTGGCTACAGGCAATCCCTTTGCCTGCTACGAAAATAAAAAACGCGACAAACTCAAAAAATTTTGCTCCTCTAGCCTCAATAAGGCGGTCAAAAAAGGTGGCCAGCCTCCCCAAAACCAGGTTTTCATCCTGACCGAGGAATTATTCTCTTCTCTTAGCAAGCTTGAGACTACCTATAAGCAGCAGCTTGTAGCTCTAAAGCGGCGCCTTCTGGCCTTTGTCCGGCAGGAGCTTGACAAAAGAAAAAAAGAGCGCAATATCCGCTCCTTTGATGATTTGCTCTCCTCTCTTCAGGCTGCTCTTGAAAGAGATCAGGGAAAGAGCCTAGCCAAGGAAATTAGAGAAAAGTATCGGGCAGCCCTAATCGATGAATTTCAGGACACTGACCCGATTCAGTATGCCATTTTCAAAGCCATCTATCCAGACCAAGAGAGCATCCTGTTTCTTATCGGCGACCCAAAGCAAGCTATATACAGCTTTCGCGGTGCAGATATTTTCGCCTATCTTGAGGCGGCCAAAAATGTAGAGGCCCGCTATACCCTGGGCACCAGTTGGCGGTCTTCGCCCGGGCTGATCAAGGCAGTCAATAGCTTGTTTTCAAGCCGAAATAACCCTTTTATTTTCCATGAGATTCCCTTTTATCCAGTCGATCCCCCTCCTGAGGAAAAGGGCGGTGGAGCAAGAGGTGGCCTTACCTTCGGCGGCCAGCCGGATAGCGAGCCTCTTCAGATCTGGTTTCTAAGCGGTGATGACCACAGCGGCACTATTAGCCGAGAGGATGCAGAGAAAAAATTGACCGAGGCCGTGGCCAGCGAAATCATTCGTCTGCTAAAGGCCGGCCAGGTGGGTGAGGCCTTGATCGAAGGCCGTCCGGTGGCCTGTGGCGATATCGCTGTCCTGGTCAGAACTAACCAGCAGGCCAGCCGCTTGCAGGAGGCCCTCCGGAGGCGAAACATTCCCAGTGTGCTCTATAGCTCGGAGAGTCTGTTTGCCTCCAGGGAGGCAGCGGATCTTTTGCAAGTTATGACTGCTGTAGCCGAGCCGAATCAGGAGGAGAAAATCAGGGCAGCTCTGGTTACCGAGCTGATAGGCAAAAGCGGTAATGAGCTAGCCAGGCTGATTGAGGATGCGACTGCCTGGGGAGAAGTGCTAAATGAGTTCAGGCTTTATCATGAGCTTTGGCTGCGGCCTAGGCAGGGATTTATGATCATGGCGGCTGCCCTTATAGCCCGCCGGGGGATCAAAAGCCGCCTTCTGGCTTATCCTGATGGCGAGCGTCGGCTTACTAACCTCCTGCATTGCCTTGAGGTTCTCCACCAGGTGGCCTTGGAGAATGGTTTTGGGATAGATGGGCTGCTGAAGTGGTTTGCCCGGCAGATCAATGAACGTCCAGAAAAGGAGGAGTATCAAATAAGGCTGGAGACAGATGAGCTTGCCGTCAAGCTGGTTACTATCCACAGAAGCAAGGGGCTAGAGTATCCGATCGTTTTTTGTCCCTATACCTGGTATACCTACGGAGGACGGCAAGATGGAGAAGATAAGCCGGCCTTTTTCCATGATCCTGAAAACGGCTGGCAGCCTACCTTGGTTCTCAATCCTCAAGACCAGGAGAGGGCAAAATCTTTGGCCGAGCAGGAGGCTCTGGCCGAAAACCTGCGCCTGCTCTACGTTGCCCTGACTAGGGCTAAGTATCGCTGCTATCTTGCCTGGGGAAAGATCAAGGCTACGGAAACCTCGGCTCCGGCCTACCTATTCCACGCAGGCAAAGATGAGGATGAAAGCGATCCGATCAAGGCGACCGCAGCCCGAATCTCCAGTCTCGATGAGCGCAGCATGTTGGATGAGCTTAACAGCCTGGCTCAAAAAGCGCACAAAACTATCCGGGTCTGTCCCCTGCCAGCTCCTTCTTCGGAAAGCTACCAAGCGCCGGCGCTACAGGTGGAAAAACTCTCCTGCCGCACCTTTTCAGGCACAATTGCGAATGATTGGCGGATAGCTAGCTTCTCCTCCCTGGTCTCTGGCAAGGAGGAAGAGCACTGGGATAGGCCAGGCCGGGATGAGAGTCATGATCTTCCTCCCTCGGGGATTCAGAAGAATGACAGGGAGATTGAGAGCCTGGATCAGGCTTTGCTTTCAGCCAGTGATTTCCCGGCTGGGGCAAGAGCCGGAACCTGTCTCCATGAGATTTTAGAGCATCTTGATTTTTCTGGAAAAAACTCAGAATCAAACCGCCAGATGATCAGCGAGCGGCTCTCTTTCCACGGCTTTGATCAGACCCTAGCTCCTTCGGTCTCATCGCTCCTTGATCGGGTGCTGGCTACACCACTGATAGAAGGCCGACCTGATTTCACCCTCTCTGCCCTAAGCTCCTCGGAGCGGCTGGAAGAGATGGATTTCTATTTCCCCTTGGAGCGGATCACCTGCCGGGGACTTGGGGAGATTTTCTCGACCTGGGGAGGCTCTGAGCTAGTCAGGGAATTTGGCAGTCTGCTTGAAAAACTCGATCAGCATTCGCCAGGCCACGCCCCTTGGGCAGAGGAAGACAAAAGCTTTGCCATTCGCGGACTGCTTAAAGGCTACATTGACCTTGTGCTTTGCTTTGATGGCCGCTATTTTCTGGTTGATTACAAATCTAATTATCTTGGCCCAAGGCTTGAAGATTACTCCCCAGCAGCCCTAGCCGAGGTCATGAAACGGGAGTATTATATTCTTCAATACCATATATATACTCTGGCTCTTCACAAGTACCTGGCTCAAAGGATTCGAAACTACAGCTACCAAAGACACTTTGGCGGTGTTTTCTATATTTTCTTGCGGGGAATGAACCCAGTGTGGGGGCCGCACTTTGGGGTCTATCAGGACCGTCCGCCTGAGACCCTGATCAATGCTCTCAACCACTACCTATGTGGCTATAAGGCCGAAAGAGAGGAGTGGAACGACTAATGAGCGACCAAAACGGCTGGATGACAGCTTTTGACTCCTGGCAGGAGGGTGCGAAGATCAGTAGGCATTTTGCCCGCTTCATGCATCGGCTGGCTGGCGAAAATTGTCCTGAGCTCTTTTTGGCCGCCGGCCTGCTCAGCCGTTATACAGAAGAAGGCCATGTGTGTCTTGATCTTACCCAAGTTGCCGGCAAGCCCCTGGCCGAAGTGCTGGACGGCACCGAATGCCGAAAAAGTTGCCCGCAGCTAGCTCACTGGATCAAGGTTTTGAGGGAAAGCAAGGTTGTGGGTTACCCAGGTGAATATAAACCCATGATCCTCGATGATGCAGGCCGGCTCTATCTTTACCGCTACTGGGAATATGAGCAGATTGTGGCTGACAACCTTACCCAAAGAGCCTCGCGGCCATGTCCTGGGGTTGACCGCGCGCTCCTTGAGGATGGGCTCAGGCGGCTTTTTCCAGAACCGAGCGGAGGAAGTGAGACTAATACAGGTGAGCCCAACTGGCAGAAGATCGCGGCCATGACTGCTGTTTGCCGAATGTTCTGTGTTATCTCTGGCGGTCCTGGGGCAGGGAAAACCTCAACTGTGGTCAAGGTGCTGGCCCTTCTCATCGAGCAGGCCAAGGGAAAGCCGCTGCGCATCGCCCTAGCCGCGCCTACTGGCAAAGCCGCCAAGCGCCTTCAGGAATCCATCCGAGAAACCAAAGGGAAACTAGCTAGCCCAGCCGAAATCATCCGCCTGATTCCCGATGAGGCATCAACTATTCACCGGCTGTTAGGTATAGGCCATAGCTTTTCACGACCGCACTACCATGAGGGAAATCCCCTACCCTACGAGGTAGTAGTGGTGGATGAAGCCTCAATGATCGACCTTCCCCTCATGGCTAAACTGGTCCAGGCAGTTGCCCCCGCAGCCCGACTGATCATCCTTGGGGATAAGGACCAGCTAGCTTCAGTTGAGGCAGGAGGTGTGCTAAGCGATATCTGCGGTCTTGGCCTAAAGTGGCCTTCTCATGTGGTGGCCAGCGATGGCGGGACCAATGCCGGGCAAGGGGAAATCCCCCTCAGACAAGAGGGCTTGAGCTTTCTGGCCATCCTGGGCAAAAGCTACCGCTTTGGCTCAGATAGCGGCATTGGTATGCTCAGCCGCTCGGTCAAAGAGGGTGAGGGAAAGCGGGCGCTCAGCCTCATGAAAGGCCTCACAGCCAATAAATACCAGGATATTGCCTGGCGGCCATGCCCGCCTGCAGCCGCACTGCCAAAAGCCATTGCTGAGCGCGTTATCCAGGAGTATGCCGACTATTTCACAGCCAAAGACCCAAACGAGGCCTTTCAGCGTTTCAATCGCTTTCGCCTCCTTTGCGCCATGCGCCAGGGGACCTATGGGGCCGAGCGGGTAAATGCTCTGATAGAGGATGAGCTTCGGCGGGCCGGTCTGATCAAGAGCAGAAACCGCCGCCACTATCCAGGGCAGCCGATCATGATTTCCTGCAATGATTATCAGCTTGGGCTTTTTAACGGCGACCTCGGCCTTATTCTGTCTGATCCGACAGCCCCAGACACTACCCTGGCAGCCTATTTTCCCACCTCTGATGGAGCCATGAGAAAAATTCCCCCAAGTCTCTTGCCTGGGCATGAGACCGTCTATGCCATGACCGTTCACAAGAGCCAGGGCTCGGAGTTTGACCGCATCCTGCTCCTTCTGCCCGACACAGACGCTAAAATCCTAACCCGGGAGCTGATCTACACCAGCATTACCAGAGCCAGAAATTATGTTGAGGTGTGGAGCCAAGAAGAAATCTTTCTAAGCGCTGTCTCACGGCGTATCGAGCGACAGTCTGGACTCCAGGATGCCCTGCTAATGCGGGTTGTTGAAATTGGAAGGAACCCTTATTCAATAAGGGTTCCTTCCCAAACCATCCTCCCAAAACTTTAATTAATTTAATTAATTAAAGTTTTGGGAAAAGGGTAAAAGGGGAAAACCCTTTTTCAAAAGGGTTTTCCCCTCAAACAAAGGGTTTTCCCCTTATCACGCCTTAGCGCCAGTAATCCCCACGGTCAAGGCTTCGGTACTGGATGGCCTCAGACACATGGCTAGGGCTGATTCTCTCTTCTCCAGCCAAGTCAGCAATAGTTCTAGCCACTTTTAGGATCCGATCATAGGCTCTTGCGCTCAGGCCAAAGTTATTGATAGCCGCTTCGATGAGTTTTGAACAGTCGGCATCAAGGGTGCAATATTTCTTGATCTGCTTGCTGTTGAGCTGAGCATTGCAGAAGATGCTCTGCTCACCCATTCCGCCGTTGGGGTTACGATAGCGCTCTTCCTGCACCTTTCTGGCTCGATTGACCCGTTGGCGAATCTGCTGTGAGCTCTCACCATCCGTCTGGCCGATCAGGTCCTGGTACTCCAGGGCTGGCACTTCGATGTGAAGGTCGATCCGATCAAGCAGAGGACCTGAGACACTGGACAGATACTTTCTAATCTCCCGAAAGGTACAGCGGCATTGCCTGGTGGGATGTCCCAGAAAGCCGCACTTGCAGGGATTCATGGCTGCCACAAGTAAAAAGCGGGCCGGAAAGGTTAAAGAGATGCTCGATCGACAGATGGTAACCGAGCCATCTTCAAGGGGCTGGCGCATGACCTCAAGAGTGCGGCGGTCAAACTCGGTCAGCTCATCCAGAAACAAAACCCCATGATGGGCTAGGGAAACCTCACCAGGCCTGGGGATGTTTCCGCCACCGATCAGCCCGGCGTTAGTAATGGTATGGTGTGGAGCCCGAAATGGCCGCGAGGTTATCAGGGCTTGTTCCCGCCTCAGCAGCCCGGCGATACTATGAATCTTGGTGGCCTCGATAGCCTCCTGCCGGGTCATATCGGGGAGAATGGTTGTAAGCCGTTTTGAGAGCATGGTCTTGCCAACTCCCGGAGGGCCGATCAAAAGGACATTATGCCCGCCAGCAGCCGCAATCTCAAGAGCCCGCTTGACATGCTGCTGCCCCTTGACATCACGAAAATCAACCTCTTCAACCCGATCCGAAAGAAAGATCTTCTCCCGATCTATCTGCCGCGGGGCGATTTCCAGTAGGCCATTTAAGAATGCATTAGCCTCAAGGAGCGAGCGAACCGGGAAAATGTTTATCCCCTCAACCACCGCGGCCTCATTAGCATTATCTGTGGGCAAAATGAATCCACAGAGGCCTAGTTGCCGAGCTAACATGGCCATAGCCAAAGCTCCCTTAATAGGCCGCACTGCACCGTCGAGCGAAAGCTCGCCAGCTATCAGGTACTGATCGAGGACCTTGGCCGGAATCATTCCCTGAGCTGACAAAAGACCAATGGCAATCGGCAGGTCATAAACCGTCCCCTCTTTACGGATATCAGCCGGAGCCAGATTGATGGTAATCTTCTGGGAGGGGAAAGTGAAGCCGGAGTTATTCAGGGCGGATTTGACCCGCTCTTTGCTCTCTTTGACCGCAGTGTCTGGAAGCCCAACAGTGGTCAGGTTGGGAAGCCCTCTAGCTAAATCCACTTCTACTTGAACTGGATAAGCATCTATACCCAGGATAGCACCACTTAGAATTTTCGAAATCATCGGATCATTCAACCAAAAGCAAGATGCTGAAAAAGATTGATCCTGTTTGATCTCCATTAAATTAGACTGAAGTGATAAAATTTATTCTTTACTATTTATTAATATATTATACTTTTGCTATCTTTGTCAAATGAAATTGAAAATATATAAAACCCGCTACTTTGAATAAGAGAAAAGTTGAAAAGTTTAAGAGAAGGTAGAGAATTATTGATTACAGCAGCAGGCCAAGGGAAAAAGAGAATATCTGGTTGTCGTAGTCTGATCCTGCCTCACCTCCGCTGGATTGTCGGTGCCTGTTCTCAAACCTCAAATCCGCAGCCAGCCACTCCTGAGGCTGGTATCTCAGCCCTATCCGCCAGGCATAGATCGAATCCCGCCGAGGATTCTGCGGCCGGCCATACCTGTTGACTGTATTGCGGTACTTGTCAAACTCATAGGTGAAGCCTGAGAGAGCTCTGAGCTTGTAGGTCAATTGATGATCCAGGGAGATTCTGGCCTGATGCAGGGTATATTTATTGAAATCTTCAACCAGATTTCCGCTTTTATCCATCTTGAGCCAGGAGTATTCCCGATCCCCCTTCTCAAGCCCAAATTCAAACCTGGTGCGCTCAGACAGCCGATGGGTAAGATTAACCGTAGCTACAGTCATATTAATCTCTTCCCCTTCCTGATATTTCTTGCGGGAAAATCCAAACCTGATCTGGCCAGAGAGCCTAGCTGTTGCCTCCCAGCGGATCCCCGGCCCCAGAATCCAGGTGCTGGAGTCATCGGTATATCTCCTCGAATCCCGATAGTCGATCTGATAATACTGGCCCAAGAGAAAGATAGTAGTCTTTGGTTTGATCCGCATATTAACTGAGGTTTCGTAGTGATCCTCATTTCGGTTGTCCAGGCTTAGCGCACTGTCACTGTAGCGGTAGGTGGCCAGGCTGTATGAGAAATCCAGTCTGAGATTATCGTTGCAGTTTAGGCCAAGCTTAGAAGAATATCGGTTTTCTGTGCGCATTCGCCGGCCTTCTGTCAGTTCGGCAGGCTCATCGATCTTGTTTTGAACATGGCCAAGGTCAAGGGCAAGCTGTCTGCCTCCCTGTCCAAAAAGAAAATTTCCCGTGGTGGACAGCCTCCATCCATCGTAGTCCCAGTCTGAATGTTCCCGATAGTGCACAAAATCCCATAACCAGTCAGCTTTGATCGTATGTCGCCTAATCGGCCACTCTGCCCTAAGGCCAGGGGAGTAGGCCGAGACCAGATCTGCCCCCCTTTCGGGATAATCCACATCAACCATCTTATAGTATGTTTCCCTAAGCATAAAACCGGGATGGATTTCCATCTGACCTAAATGCAAATTGCCTACTGCCCAGCCTGGCCGGATTTGTAAAAGAAGCAGAATAGTAATAATCATCAGGGCAGCAAAAAATACTCTCCTTTGCTGCCCCAATCCTTCTCCTTCTTTCTTTTGCCCCCAACCTCCTTTCTTTGATGCCGATTCCTTGTCTTCGCTCATCCAATATCTTCGCTCATGCAACAAACTCCTCATCATTCTTCCTCTCCTGCTCAAATATAGATAGTTAGGTGGCCTTTGGGCATCCCTTTTTCGTCATGTGCGGATAAAACTACTTGCATCAACTCGCTTCTTATGTGACCTTGGGGAATAATTCTCAAAAACAAGCTATTAAAATTCCACCCTGATCCGATAGGTAAGTTTAGCCTCTCCCCTGGCTGGCACAGGCACGGAAAAGCCAATTTTATAGGCCTCAAGCCGCTCATAGGGATGGGAGCTGCTCAAAATTTTCCACTCACCCTGCACCGGCTCAATCACCTGAACCACAACCTTCTCATCCCGACGGTTCCTTAGCTCAACCTGCCAGCTGCTCTCATACACCTGGGCAGCCACCTTCTGCCACTCCATTTGCTTTTGTACCCCAAGCACATCAAAAGCGCTGCCGATCTGGATCCGCACAGTCTCATCAGGCGGTGTATCCATGAGGCGATCTTCGCCAATAAACTCAAAATGAGTGCGACTTGCGCCTGAGCCAGCAGCAGCCTGGTAAACCCTGATCACCCCCTGCGGCAGGGGAAGCCCAAGGTGATGCTCCTTCCTATTTTCCAGCTTGAGGTATACCCGAGTAGGTCTTGGCGGCGGCTGCGGCAAATCCCGCTGACTGCGCTGATATATTCCCTCTCCTAGAAAGATATATTCTTTCTGAATAGGGATTTTGGTCGCCTCGATAAAGGAAATCTGGGTAGTCTGCTGGTCTTTGAGGGTTGAGGGCTTATCTAGCGTATAGAGGTGATACTCGGCCAACGCCTCCTCACGAAAAGGGGAAGGCTGGGCAGCAGTGTCTACCTCAAGGCTTTCAGCAGCTAATCCTTTTCGCCTAATGCCGTATCTGACCTCTTCGGCCCGCTTTACCTCTCCAGCCACCAGTTTGATTTTGGCCGCAGGGAAAGTAACTCCGCTCTGATTGTCGATGGTTACCCAACTGAATAGATTACCCTCGGCTGCTTTCTGATCGAGCCGCAGGAGATAATTGGCTGTCCAGTTTAGGCCGCGAGACAAATAGGATACAACAATCGGCTTCTCCTGCGCCTTTCGGAGCGAATTTTTCACCAGCCACCGCAAGGTTGGCCGAGCAACCATCTGCTCGGGAATTTTGGGCAGCACAAGGGTGCCAGCCGGATACCCAAGATATATTTCTCCCTTGATCTGATAAATAGGTTGATTGTTATGATAGCTCACCAGCTCTGCCTCAAGCAAGCTCTTTTCACCCGTCTTTGGATTTTCCGTCAAAATCTTAAGCTGTTTTCCCACATACTGCTTCAGCAAATTCTCCTGAGTGATGAGGTCATATTCGAACTTCTGCTCCAGGATTTTGATTTCCCGATCTTGAGTCTCAATAAAGACTGTCTCTGGCTCGATCTGGGCAGGCACATCCATAAATAGCACCTCCTGACTCTCCTCAGGAGAAAAAGCCACCTTTCGCTCCTCTCTAATCAGGCCGTAATTTTGATTGTAAATAGTTAAGGACAGCCAGCTTCTGCTTTCTCCGCCGCTTCGGATGATCGAGTTTTTCGAATATTCTGCTTTAGCAGATTCCACAACAAGGAGAATAACCATAGAGATCAGCCCAACGAGGGCTAATCCTGCCCTGGTCTTCAAAATCATATTAATGATCGTACTCATAAATAAACTTCCCTCCCTTTAAGTTCTGTAATTTAAAATTAAGATTAGATTAAGATGTTCTTTACCCTACTATATCATAAAGTATGAGTTTTCAAAAAAATTATTTACTTTGCCGCTTCAAAAGGCGATCCTATTCTTGCCATAGGCATCATTTGCATGTATAATCGTCTGCACAATATGTGTTTGCAGAAACCTCTAGACTTTTTAGACTGGGGGGACTATACCTGATTAAATAAGGATTTTCAACGTCATGATGATTGACTTACATTGTCATATCTTGCCTGGCCTGGATGATGGAGCAAAGGATATCGAAGAATCTCTCCGCATGTGCTATCTGGCTGCTTTGGACGGGATCGGCAAGATTGTGGCCACTCCTCATACCATGAACGGGGTGTATGTCAATAAAACCGAGACCATAAAGCAGGCAGTGAGGGAATTAAACGATCTTTTGACCCAGGAGGGAATCGGCCTTGAGATACTGCCAGGTGCCGATGTTCATATTCATCCCAACCTGCTGAAGCTGATCGAAACGGAGAATATTACTACAGTCAATGATAATCACCGCTATCTTATGCTTGAGCTGCCTCACCAGCTGGTTCCTCCAAATTTCAAAAATCTGGTCTTCGAGTTGAACCTGCAAGGGATCATCCCTATCCTTACCCATCCAGAGCGAAACTCAATTCTGCAAAACGATATCAACCTGATCTATGAGCTGGTAGAGCAGGGTGTGCTGATCCAGATCACTTCGCTAAGCCTGATCGGAGAGTTCGGGTCAAAGCCGGAAGATTGCTGCCACAAGCTGCTGAAATATAACCTAGTTCATATCATCGCCACAGATGCCCATTCATCCAAGATCCGGCCTCCTCTGCTTTCTCCTTCCGTAGAGGTGGCTAGCAAAATCATCGGAGAACAGGATGCCCTTGACCTGGTAACTACTAATCCTCTGGCCATCATTGAGGGGAGGGATATTCCCAATCCGAAGGAGCCGGAAAAGCCGCGGCGATCTTTTTTCCGGCGGCTCTTTGGCTAAGAACTCGGAAAGTAAAACCCAATAATTAAAGATAATCAGTGGAGATCAAAACAATTATGGAATCATCACCCGCTGGGGCCAAATCCTCTCATCCTACTGGTTGTCCTTCTTTAGAAAAACTTTTATCCCCAGAAAGGCTTTCACCCACCCGGCTTGCCCTAACCATTGCCCTCCTGCTGATCCTGGGCAGCCTCTGTTACGCTAATTCCCTAAAAAACTCCCTGCTCCAGTGGGATGATCATCGCTATATCCTGGATAATCCCTATATTCGGGCCATTTCCTGGCCCAATATCAAGGCTCTTTTGACCAAGCCCTACTTCAAAAACTATTCTCCGCTCCATGTTCTCTCCTATCAGATAGATTATCATTTTTGGAAATTCCGACCCGAAGGCTACCGACTGGTGAATATCCTGCTTCACCTTGCCAGCACCATTCTGGTTTTCCTTCTAATTTTTGACTGGTATAAGACCTATTCAGCTGCCCTCACCGCTGCGGCCATATTTGCCGTGCATACCATCCATGTGGAGTCAGTGGTCTGGATTTCGCAGCGAAAAGATGTTCTGTCCGCGCTCTTCTTCTTCCTCTCCCTATACGGATATAGCCGATTCAGAAATTGTCAGCCTCGACCCCTGGCAAAATGGTCCTGGTATGCCGCCTCCCTTCTGGCCGCAGGGCTAGCTTTACTCAGCAAGCCAGTGGCTATAACCCTGCCCCTGATTCTGATACTTTGTGAGGTTTGCTTTCGCCGACCAAAAGAGCCTATTCACTTTTGGTCTAAAGTCCCCTTTTTTCTCTTCTCCGCTCTTGTGGCTGCCGCTACTTACTGGGCCCAGCGAGCCGAGGTCATGCATTATGTAGGTGACAGTTTCTGGCTCTCTCTCCTTTTGACTGTAAAGATACTGGGCCTCTATCTTGGAAAGCTCTTTTTGCCCATTGGCCTGTCAAACCGCTACCTATTCTCGGCAAGCAAAGTGTCTGAGCTTATCACTCCCTCTTGGCTATTGGCCAGTGGTTTTTTCCTACTCTTTTTGGCCGGAGTAGTATTTCTATGGTTTTGGAATAAATCCTTAGCTTTTCCCGGCTGCTGGTTTCTGATCACCTTGCTGCCAGTAGCTAACCTTGTGCCCACCAGCACCCAGATGGCTGACCGCTATCTGTATCTGCCCTCGGTTGGCTATTGCTTGGCCATTGGGCTTGTGGTTTCGGCCTTGATCAGAAGAGGGCGGCAGCAGTCAGCGGGCCTAGGCCAAGGGAGAATTATTAAAACCGTGGTTGTCTTTCTGGTAGCTGGGCTAGTTGTGCTCTATGGGGCCTTGACCTTAGCCAGAAATCGCGTCTGGCGCGATGATCGTACCTTGTGGGAAGATGCCCTGGCCAAGGATCCCGCCAATTACTGGGCAGCTACCTACCTAGCCAATACCTATCTGCTCGAGGCCCAAAAAAATCAGGATCTTAAGGGAAGAGAGGAAAATATCAACCGGGCTAAGGGGCTCTTCCTCCAGGCTATCAGGCAGGAGCCTAATTTTGCTCAGGCTCTTTTGGGAATGGGCAGCGCCCTGCTTGACGAAGGTAATACGCAACAAGCCATAGCCTACCTGTGGCAGGCCAGAAGGTGGAGCACTGAACAGCAGCAGGCGCTTCGAATCGAGCACAATCTTGGCGTTGCGTATGCCAAGCTCAATCAGTTTGAGGCCGCAGAAAAGATCTTTACCTCTATTATCAAGCAGGATCAAACCTTTTATCCCGCCTACCTTTCCCTAGGCAAACTCTACCTCTCCTGCGGCACCCTGGCTGGCTATCAGATGGCGGCTGAGCAGTATAGCCGGGCTATTGCCTCATCACCCTATGATCCGCGGGGCTACCTCTTCCTCGGCATAGTCAAAGAGCTGCTCGGAGACTACCAGACGGCCTTGATAAATTACCACCAGGCGCTGCAACTAGCCGCCGGTGAGGGAGGCTCTCCTTTTATCGGCTTGGCCGCTGATATTCACCTAAGTCTAGCCGGACTCTACCACCGCCTAGGAGATTATCCAAAGGCTATCGACCATTATACTCGCTTCCTTGAGCTCGCGCCCAGACATCCAAAAGCTGACCTGGTGCGCTCAATAGTGCTTGAGTTAAGGGGAAAACCCTTTTGAAAAAGGGTTTTCCCCTTATAACCCTTTTCCTAAAACTTTAGCTAATTAATTAAAGTTTTAGGAGGATGGTTTGGAAGGAACCCTTTTTCAAAAGGGTTCCTTCCAAAATTAACTAAATTACTGGCGGCGTTAAAGTAAGTGAGAATGAACCTGTCCCGATGATCGAGGTACTATTGATCTGGGTATAGGTACCTGTCATTTCCGTGGGAGAGATCAGGGTGCAAACTAGGTCAAGCTGGATAGTCTGGCTGCCAATCCCAATTGCTGAACCGGAGAGAATGATCTGGCTATTGAGTATTTCTCCAGTAACAGGTACCAAAACTCCGAGGTTCGGGTTACCTACCATCTGAGCGTAACCGGTAACCGTAGTGGTCAGAACAGGATCTACCACTAGGTTCAAAGTCATGGGCCCGGTAACATAAGCTACTGTTTTAGTAGAGCCGCTCCAGGTACCTGTCCATGTTCCGGCCTGCTCGGCTAGACCATATCTTAGACCTAAGCCTCCAAGGCCATACAGGCCGCCATACAAGCCGCCATACAGACCATACAGGCCACCCAAGCCGCCATACAGGCCGCCGTACAGGCCGCCGTACAGACCATACAGACCACCGTACAGGCCGCCATACAGACCACCGTACAGGCCGCCGTACAGACCACCGTACAGGCCGCCGTACAGACCGCCGTAGAGACCTCCATACAAGCCGTACAGGCCACCATACAAGCCGCCATACAGCCCCCCATATAGGCTGCTGCCGTACAAGCCATATAATCCACCATAGCCGTAGCTATAGTAGGCATGAGAATTTCTCTGGGGAATTACGGTCAAGATGAATAACAACATGGAAGAAATGAGCAAGAGTTTGCATTTGGCAGAATAATACATAATTAATCTCCTCTCTCCGAGCCACAAGCCACTTTAACCCTTCTTGAAAATCAACTTCTTGAAAATTTCCCTCTTATGATCTTCCTCAAAAGATATCCCCTTACTGTGAGAAGGGAAACGAGAATAACTTGATTTTTTGCTAGCTATACACCTCCCTTCCTTGAAAAGCGCTAGCCATGATCATGCAGCCCCAGGTCTTATTCCCCCGCCGCGCTTGGCTCGATAGCCCACTCTTCCCCTTTAAGGTCAAAGGTATTGGCCGTGATATCACCAAACATAATGATCAATAATGACCCCAAGAGCAGCAACATTGATACCAGGTCATGAACAAAAACAGCCGGAAGAGAAAAATTATCACCAATAATCAGGCTAGAATATGGAATTTTCTCTATCTGATTGCAGGGCGGGGTCTTATACAGATGCAGAATTTGAACAGGAGAGAAGGGTTTAAAAAATGAGCTTTTTGTCATAAACTCTATAGGTTTTTTGTATTAAATTTATACCGAACAAGCCAAGCGGTTTGGGAGAAAAAAATGACTTATTTCTATCGCTTCTTAAAAATTTTTTGGCATAATTTTTGCAAAAACATTACCATTTAAAGCAACCATTGCTTTAATGGTATAATATCTTTGTATAATATCTTTCATTTCTCAACAACGACAGGAGGTTGTATGGGATTTAAAAAAATCAATGCCCGATTGGAATTAGAAGATGGATTCGTATTTTCCGGCTATTCCTTCGGAGCGCAAAAACCAGTGGCTGGAGAGGTAGTTTTCAATACCGGCATGGTTGGCTACCCTGAAAGCCTAACCGATCCATCCTATCATGGTCAGATTCTGGTTCTCACCTATCCTTTGATCGGCAACTACGGTGTGCCCGAAAAAAGGGTAATCGACAAACTGGATGAGTGGTTTGAATCTGACCGGATACATATCCTGGGGTTAATTATCTCTGAATACTCCTTTGATTTCAACCACTGGAGTGCTAGCAAAAGTCTAAACGATTGGCTACTAGAGCACGATGTGCCGGGTATATACAATATAGACACCCGGATGCTCACCAAACGTCTGCGCGAAGAGGGGACAATGCTGGGTCGGATCAGGTATTTCAATGAAGACTTAGATTTCATCGACCCTAATCAGGAGAATCTAGTCAAACAGGTAAGCATCCGAGAGCCAATTGAATACGGCCCAAGAAATGGAAAAAGCAAAACCATCATTCTGGTAGATTGTGGTTGTAAGGAAAATATCATCAGAAGCCTATTGTCTCTTGGCCTTCATGTTCGGCGAGTGCCATGGGACTATGATTTTACTCAGGATCGATGCGATGGTATCATGATTTCAAATGGCCCTGGCGATCCCAAGTCATGCCAGCAAACCATCAAACATGTGCGTGCGGCTCTAGAGCGTGAAATACCAATTTTTGGTATCTGTCTAGGGAATCAAATTCTGGCTCTGGCCGCCGGAGCCGATACCTATAAGCTTAAATTCGGACACCGAAGTCAAAATCAGCCCTGTATCGAAGTTGGCACCAAGAGATGCTACATTACTTCTCAAAATCATGGGTTTGCAGTCGATGGACGAACCCTGCCCGAGGGATGGAAAGCCTGGTTTATAAATGCCAATGATAATACCAATGAAGGCATCAGGCACGTATCAAAGCCGTTTATGAGCGTGCAGTTCCATCCAGAAGCCGCACCGGGACCGGTGGATACCCATATTTTGTTCGAAGATTTTCTGAGAATGTTATAAATTCTGAGAATGTTATAATAGAAAAAGAAAAGGTGAGGATATTATCACATGACCATGATGACTAGACCCCAAAAGGTATTGATTCTCGGCAGCTCGGCCCTTAAAATAGGCGAGGCCGGCGAATTCGATTATTCCGGCAGTCAGGCCATCAAGGCTCTCAAAGAAGAGGGGATCACCGTTATCCTCGTCAACCCGAACATTGCCACCATTCAAACCTCGGATCATCTGGCTGATCAGGTTTACTTCCTGCCCGTAACTCCTTATTTTGTCGAACAGGTAATAAAAAAGGAAAAGCCAGATGGCATATTGCTCGGTTTTGGTGGCCAGACGGCCTTAAACTGCGGGGTAGCCCTGGAAAAAGAAGGTGTGCTTCGCCGCTACGGGGTAAGCGTGCTCGGCACACCTGTTGAAGCCATTGTCAATACTGAAGACAGGGAGCTGTTCGTAACCAAATTGCGCGAGATCGATGTTAAGGTGCCTCGCAGCTTTGCAGTTACTAACATCGCCGATGCCTTGCGCCGGGCTGAGGAAATAGGCTATCCAGTCATGATGCGAATTGCTTATGCTCTTGGCGGGCTGGGCTCTGGAATCTGCTGGAGCGAAGAGGAAGTGCGGGATCGGGCTCAAAAGGCTTTCTCCTATACCAGACAGATTCTGATCGAGGAATATCTTTTGGGCTGGAAAGAGATCGAATACGAGATTGTGCGCGATCGGTATGATAATTGTCTGTCCGTGTGCAATATGGAAAATTTTGATCCAATGGGCATCCACACGGGTGAAAGCATTGTAGTCGCCCCAAGCCAAACCCTCACTAATCGAGAATACCACATATTGCGTGATATTGCCATCCGCACGGTCCGGCATCTTGGCATCATTGGCGAGTGCAATATTCAGTATGCGCTCAATCCCCGAAGTGAAGACTATCGAGTAATCGAAATCAATGCCAGACTCTCCCGAAGCTCTGCTCTGGCCTCGAAAGCGACTGGATATCCGCTGGCCGCAGTGGCGGCCAAACTGGCTCTTGGCTACAGCCTGATTGATCTCAAGAATTCGGTTACCGCCGTAACCAAGGCTAGCTTTGAGCCTGCCCTTGATTACATCGTGGTCAAGATTCCGCGCTGGGATCTGAAAAAGTTTCGGCTTGTGTCCAACAAGCTTGGCTCTGGCATGAAATCGGTTGGCGAGGTCATGGCCATTGGCCGCAAGTTCGAGGAGGCGCTCCAGAAGGGCTTGCGCATGTTAGAGATCGGAGCCAAGGGGCTAGTGCTAAATAAAGAAATGGAATTTGGTGATCTTGAGCAGGAGCTAGCCGAGCCAACAGATTTGCGAATTTTTGCCATTCCCGAAGCGATGAAAAAAGGCATATCCATTGACAGAATCCATGAATTGAGCCACATTGATAAGTGGTTCCTGTACAAAATCAAAAATATCGTTGATCTGGAGCAGGCCTTAAAAAATGTTGGCGAGCAGCGGCTGCCGAAAGAGTTACTGCAAAAGGCTAAACAGCACGGATTTTCAGATGCTCAGATCGGCTACGCGGTGGGGTTAAGTGAGGACGAGATCAGAAAACTGCGCAAGGATTATGGACTGACCCCTTATGTCAAGCAGATTGATACCCTGGCTGCCGAGTATCCGGCTCAGACAAACTATCTGTATCTGACCTACAACGGCTCAGAGGATGATGTCAGCTTCCGCGACCGCAATTCGATTATGGTCCTTGGCAGCGGTGCTTACCGGATCGGCAGTTCCGTAGAATTCGACTGGTGCTGTGTCAATTCTGTCAAGACCCTGAAGCAATTGAATTATCAAACCATTATGGTCAATTATAACCCTGAAACCGTCAGCACTGACTATGATGAATGCGACAAGCTCTATTTCGATGAATTGACCTTTGAAACCGTAGTCGATATCTATGAAAAGGAAAAGCCTCTTGGGATCATCATTTCCATGGGCGGCCAGATTCCCAACAATCTTGCCCTCAGACTCCACCGGGCTGGAGTTCGGGTTCTGGGCACCAGCGCCCTGAGTATCGACACGGCCGAAGACCGCCACAAATTCTCAAAGCTCCTCGATGAGCTCAAGATAGATCAGCCGCCGTGGAAGGAGCTGACCTCGATGCTCGAAGCCAAATCCTTTGCCCGCTCAGTGGGCTATCCTGTACTGGTTCGGCCCTCCTATGTATTGAGCGGTGCGGCCATGAGTGTGGCCTCTAACGATCAAGAACTTGAGAAATTCCTCAACAAGGCCTCGTACATATCGCAGGATCATCCGGTGGTTATCACCAAGTTCATTGAAAACGCAAAGGAAATCGAAATCGATGCTGTGGCCGGAGAAGGAGAGCTGATCGTTTTCGCCATTTCCGAGCATGTGGAAAATGCCGGTGTCCACTCTGGTGATGCCACCATGGTGCTTCCACCACAGCGCACCTTTTTGGAAACCACCCGGCGCATCAAAAAGATCGCCCGACAACTGGCCAAGGCCTTGATGATTAATGGCCCCTTCAATATTCAGTTTATAGCCAAGGACAATGAGGTCAAGGTAATCGAATGTAACCTTCGGGCCTCCCGCAGTTTTCCCTTTGTGTCCAAGATCTTTAAAGTCAATTTCATCGACCTAGCCACCCGAATCATCATGGGGCACCAAGTGCCCAAGGTAGATCGATCTGTATTTGATCTTGAATATGTGGGGGTCAAAGCGCCCCAATTTTCTTTTACCCGGCTAAGCGGTGCAGATCCAACCACCGGCGTAGAGATGGCCTCAACTGGTGAAGTGGGCTGCCTCGGAGATGATTTCGAGGAGGCATTTTTAAAGGCTATGATTTCAGTAGGCTATCAGCCAACCGTAAAGAGCATCTTGCTGTCGAGCGGCCCTCTTGAGAGCAAGATTGAATTCCTCGAGAGTGCAAGGAAACTGCAAGAGCTCGGCATAAAGCTTTATGCTACCCCAGGGACTGCCAGCTTCATGCAAAGCAATGGGATCGAGGCTACAGAACTGCACTGGCCCCTGTCGGAGAAAAAACCGAACATTATGGATTATCTGACCGAGAGAAAGATAGACCTGGTGATCAATATTCCCAAAAACTACCAGGAGGAAGAATTGACCAATGACTATATCATTCGCCGAAAAGCTGTTGATTTTGCAATTCCACTCCTTACCAATATACAACTAGCTCGGCGCTTTGCAGAGGCTATCTGCAAAAAATCACTGAAGGATTTGCACATCAAGAGCTGGAGCGAATACCGATAGAATCGCTATTTACTCAAAAGCTGACCCAAAAGACACTCGACAACCTCAAGGAGAGACAGCCGGACACACCTTGCCCTCGGCTTCTCTCCCCTTCCTCTTATGTCTTCAAGGGGATTTTTCGAGGGGAAGACCTTTTGCCTTGGATTCTCAAAGCAGGCGTGACTCCTTATTTTTGGTCAGCCAGATCTCCTTCTCCCTCGCTTTGAGCCTGATAGTAAGTCTGTCCATCGTGCACCCGGACCTTTAGCAGGTGTGATTGAACCATCTCATCGAGCACCTTGACCAGCTCAAGGCGATGCGCTTCTCCAGGATGCATCCCTGCCGATTGAGCGATCTCAGCCAAGGTGCAAGGTCTTCGCTTCAGCATTTCAATGATCCGCTTGCGAAGCGACCGGGAGTAGGAAATACCCTGCTGGCTAGCAGCAGGGCAGTGCTGTCCAACGACCACGGCTTTCGACCCAAGGAGAGCGGCAATCTCTGCCAGCCGCTCAGGAGAGCTCGGCATTATCCCCTGAACAGCCGGGGGGCGAACTACCGTATTGAGTTGAATCTGCTCTGGTGAGATAGCCTCAACAGCCTTTTGCAGATGCTGAACATGCCTTGGCTGATCATTGATCATCTGGCAGAGCAGAATCTCTAGCCAGATCTGACCTCGAAACTCTCTCCGCAGGCTAACGAGGCCCTCGATAATCTCCTCAACCCTAATTCCTTCAAGCGGAAGGTTTACCTGCTCAAAAGTATCCTGCTCGGCTGCATCCAGCGAAGGGACAATTAGATCAACTTCGTGCAACTCCCTCCTGACCTCAGGATCAGAGAGCAGGGAACTGTTGGTCAAAACAGCTATTGGGATAGTGGTCAATCCCTTGATTTTCGATACCACATCCCCAAGGTCAGCATTAAGAGTAGGCTCACCTGAGCCAGCTAGGGTAATATAGTCTACCTGCCCGCCAAGATACGCCAGCCGCTCTTTCAACTCCTCAATAATAAGAGCCGGATCCAGAAACGATTTTCTCTGCATGGTCTTGCAGGTTGTCCGGCCAAGTTCGCAATAGATGCAATCGAAGGAGCAGGTTTTATACGGGACCATGTCCACCCCAAGAGACCTGCCAAGCCTCCTGGAGAGAACCGGACCAAAAAGTACACCCATGAGCTACTTCTCCCGAAAAAAATAGCCTGCCCTAAAAGCAGCCTAACTGGCAGCCCTTGATCTTGATCTTCAGCTCATTCAGCAGGCTTCCCATTTCCTTGCGGGGAAGCTGATGTTCATCAGCCAGCCTGGTTGCTTCTTCACAGGTGATCTTTCCCTCACGAGCTACATTTTGAATTGCCGCAATCAATTTTTCCCGTTGTTCTTGGTGCATATTTCTCACCCTTTCCAGATTGAGTAGGAGAATATCTAATCTCCCCTGCTGAGGAGGATGCCGAAAAAAGGCTGCCAGCTCTTCAGGAGAAAAAAAAGATTTAAGATAAGCTTCTATGTCCACATCGCTTCGATCCATCCAACAGATAACTAATCGAGGGCAGGCCTTCCCTTCTGCCTGCTTGCGACAATAGAAGAAAGGCACTTCCCCGCCCAAGGTGGGACAGCGGATCATCAGATGGTCAAAGCTTTCTCTTGTGATCATAGTCAAATTATACGAGAATTTCAGGAGAGTGTCAATTTCGCTCTTCGGCAGACAGATGTTCCCCATGTTTAAATTAGGAGGAGGAGATAAGCCGCAGGGTAAGGGTATTGAGGTAAAAGACAATAGT
>JAILZY010000157.1 GCA_023512255.1 bacterium
TTATTTCAGCAGAATTGGGCACATTCATGGGAAAGTCTCCGTGTTGACACACCTAGCCGCTAACTACACAGGCTTATTGCCACTCTTATCTTGTCGCCGATCACACAACTTTTTATTAACTCCCGCTGAAATCTTTCAAGATAACTGCTCAAAAGGCACCTCTTGTAACTTTCCAGGAAGGCCCATGTGGCCACTGCCACCGCTAAGACGCGATCGGCAGGCTCGGCACTCTCTTTTTCCCCGCTCATCTCCGATCAGATATCCTTTGGCAAAATACCAACCGTTCCCCAAGAGCAGGAGCGGAATAAAGGCTAGGGCTACAAAATCTGCCCTCTTTATGGCTAACCAGAAGTTTACTCTCCTGATTTGCACACTGAAAAGCCTGAGTGCAGTCAGCGGAGGAACTAAAAACCTTGGCAGTATCCCTTTCTCATAAAGCCGGAAGGCCATTGGTGTCTTAATATGAGCCTCCCCATCGCCTATCCCGTACCCTTTGGTTTCTTTCCAGAAATCCTTGAGTTTGGCGTGGCGCGCCCAATAAACCTTAGCTTGGGGAGCAAAAGCCATTTTATACCCCTTTTGGACTATCTGACGACCAAAAACTGAATCTTCAGCACAGCGCGTCAGGTCTTCGGGGAATCCACCTAACTGCCGCCACACCTCCTTTTTATAGGCTGAAGAGCGGTTACTGATAATAAAGCCTGGCTTTAAGATAGGGGTCTGATCCCCTTTCACATAATACTCAGCCCTGGCCGCGGCAGTTTTCACCGTACCCATATCAACGGCATATGATCCAGCCACCACTTCAACCGATAGGTCTTCCTCAAAGGGGCGGACAATCTCCTCAAACCATCGGGGATCGATCCTGATGCCCATATCAGTTGAGACTATATGCTCATATTTGGCAGCTTCGTTTCCGATATTATGTCCCCTGGCTATTGAGCATTTTTGAATGATTAGCTTAAGCCGTGGGTCGCGCTCGGCCCAGGAGCGAAGAAACTGACCGGTTCCGTCCGTGGATTCATTGTCCACAATGATAATTTCGTCAGGCTGTCGGGTCTGGGCCTCAAGGTCTTTATACCATTGAGGCAGTGATTTCATTTCATTGAAGCAGGTAACTACCAGTGAAAACTTAAGTCGCATCATGTTCACCTATTTCCTTTGCAGCTCGCACAAGGTGGCCATCTTGTGCCACCTAAAGACTTATCCTCATTTTCGTAATATCTAATTGCCTGCTCGATTCCGGTCCGAAAATCAATTTGATAGGTAAAGCCCAGGCTTATTTGTTTTGAGGTATCTCCTCCCTGGCAAACACTCCAGCGGACTTATTCGACATGCTGATCACCCGCGGCTGATAGCCGCAAATTTCAGCAGCCATTCTAGCAAACTCCTTAAAGCTGGTATAGATCCCCGTCGAAAGATTGACTGCTTCGGCATCTTCAATCAAATCCATCATCTTCAATATTCCGTCCACACAATCTTCAATATGAATGAAGTCCCACATCTGGTCACTAGTTCCCCAGACAGCTAAAACAGACTCTCCCCGGCAGCTTATGGCTCGTTTGCAGATACTGGTGAAGGGATAGACATCGTCTTGATCTTCACCATAGCCTGAAAATGGTCCCAGTAATCAGTATCTTGCGAATCTTATACCTACTTCCTTATGAAAGATTCGTGCCTCTTCTTGGGATTTGACACCTCACAAGTGGAAGAAGAAGAGTACCACACACTTTATGGTTGCCTAAAGGCCAAGAATAAGCTTTTTACAGGAAGAGGCTCTTTTTATGAGTTAGCCAGCCGCCCAACCATCAGACGGTGATAAAATGAGGACCAAAATCTTCGTCCATGCAGCATAATGGCTTTGCGGTCATGCTGATCAATTCCCCAGACCAGCAGATAAATCGACTCTATAAATCCAACGATAGCCGTAACGCTGACCAGCTCGATTAGCCCTTTTCCAAATCCGATCCAGCGCAAGCCAAGCAAAACCAAAACAGCAGGCAGACAATTCCCTACCGGAACCAGGTAGCTTTCATACAGATAGTCAAGCAGCGGGATGTTTAAAAGGTTTGCTATATACCACGGCCAGAAAACCGTCGTTTCGATCACCTTGACCACGGCTGTGCCAGCGGCTACCCCGATCAGCCCCCATTTGAAGACAACGACAAAAAATATGCTCAGGATAACGTTAGCCACAGCCCCAATCAGGAGCACCGATGAAACCAAAAGTAGCCGACCAAAAGCATGAGGCACGATGCTGGCGGCAGCACCCTGAGTAATTGAAAAAATGCACACTCCGGCTAGGATTGGAAAGAGGACCGCATACTCCCTGTAGGAGGGGCCGACATAAACGTCTAGCAATTCCTGGCCGTAGATAATCAGGAAAAATAAAATCGAAGCCGTAACTGGCACAATGATTCTGTTTGTGCGATATAGAAGCCGACGCAGTCTTGGCACATTATTTTCAGCATGAAGGATAACGGCTGTTGGCTTCAAAACCGCGGTCCCAAGAGATGACAACTGGTAGCAGTTGACTACAAAATTTACCACCACCGAGTAGCCTGTCAGCATAGTAGGATCTAACAGTTTATTGATAATGATGTTATCCGTTCTCCAATATAACAGATGGGCTACATGGATTATCAGCACTAGCAGGCTGAAGTTATTTACTTCCCACAAGATCTTCCAATTGAAAGATTTCCACCTTACCCGGTTCCAAGGGACAACCTTTCGGGCTATCAGAAAGGTTACCACCCCATTAGCCAACTCCAATATCAGGTAAATACCCCCAACCTGGATGAGACTCGGGGCACTAAGGGTAAAAGCAATGACGATAATACCCATTCGGACCGTTAGAAGTACGATTTGGAGTATGTTTAGGATGACAAACTTTTGAGCTGCCCGCAAGCCTCCGTTAAAGGTCGAAAAAGGTATAGCCACCATTCCGCTCAGCCCCATAAGAAGCATGGCCCAAGGGCCAACTCCTTCAACCCCAGGGGGGATATTGAAAAGGCGCTCAAAGTAGATGCTCAAGCATATGACACTCACCCCATAAACAGCCGCCGTGGCCAGCAGGGCGCAGAATGAGCTGGTAGTGATCTGCTCTGCTTTCTCCCAATCCGCACTGCCAAGAGCATGGGCTAAAAACCTGGCTGTGCCGGATCCTATACTTATCGGGATCAAGGCGACCAAGCCCATACAGGTATTGATCAGCGGCCAGAGCGCATATTCATTTTTGCCCAGGCTCCTGATCATATATGATTGCAGAAAAATGCCTATAAGAATAGATACGGCATACTGGCCATAGTTTGAGATAGAATTGATGATTACTAACCGTCTGTTTACTTGGGTCTGGTTTTTCATTGATCGATCTTCAATAGCCATATTCAATAGCAACTATGCTTTTGCACTTTTTTCCGACCCCTTGATTTTACTGGATTTTCTATTAGAGGTAATTTTTAAAGATTTCAAGGCGTTAAGAAATTTCTGCAAAAGTGT
>JAILZY010000048.1 GCA_023512255.1 bacterium
TACTATTATCTTTTACCTCAATACCCTTCCCCTGCGGCTTATCTCCTCCTCCTAATTTAAACATGGGGAACATCTGTAAGTAATTTATTTCTCTTGACATCTTCATAACCTCATGTTATCTTCATCACTGTATGAAGATACGATAAACTGGGATGTTTTTGCCTATAAGCATCTAACACTCCAGGAGAAATATGGTTAATGAAAAAAATACTTATCTTAGAAGATGACCCAGCAATAGCCAATATTATTAAAGAGAAAATCCGCAACACCAATTTCTTCGATTCTGATCTTGCTTCAAGCCTAGATGAGGCAAAGTATAAAATTGAAAATAACCAGGGGGAATATTTCCTGGCTGTTATTGAACTCAACCTTCCTGGCACTCAATGCAGCGAATTTATTGACTATATCCTCTCTAAAAACATTTCTCCTATCATATTTACTTCAGAATATAACGATGAGATCCGAGATCGGATCATGTCGAAGAAAGTGATTGATTATATTGTTAAAAATGATGAAGAATCAATTGATTATCTTGTTCAAACCATTGAGAGGATATATAAAAATCAGTTTGTTAAGGTCATGGTTGTGGATGACTCCGAAATTTCAAGACAATACCTGGTCGATATTTTGAAGGTTCAAAAATTCATGGTCTTGGAGGCCAGAGACGGCCTTGAAGCTATCTCTCTGTTGGTGAAGAATAAAGACACCAAATTAATCATAACTGACTATTTGATGGATAAAATCGATGGCTTCGAGCTGACCCGCAAAATTAGGAGACATTATTCCTCAAAACAGTTGGCCATAATTGGCATCTCAGCTTACGGCTCAGGGCTTTTATCGGTAAAATTTTTAAAAAGCGGTGCAAACGACTTTATTATAAAACCTTTTGTGGAAGAAGAGCTTCTGCTGCGAATTAGGCAAAATATTGAAATTTTAGAACAATTGGACGCTTATCAGAGGCTATCTCATGTCGATTATCTTACTCAGTTATATAATCGCTGTTTTTTTTCGAAATAGGGAAGAAAATTTTTGAAAATGCTAAGAGGAAAAATCTGGAAATTACCACGGCCATGCTCGATATCGACCATTTCAAATTGATCAATGATAACTATGGCCATGATATCGGCGATCTGGCCCTGAAGCATGTGGCGCAGATTATCTCGAAAAACTTGAGAGCCTCGGATATTATCTGCCGATATGGAGGAGAAGAATTTTGTATTTTAGCTATTAATATAAAAAAACCAAATGATTTTAAAGTTTTTGAAAAACTTCGTCTCTTGATTAAACAATCAAGGCTTCAATTAGCCAACAGGGAAATATCGCTTTCTGTTTCTATTGGCGTAACTAGCCAAGTTTTTGATTCTCTTGAAGAAAATATAAAACATGCTGATGAGCTTCTGTATAAAGCTAAACAGCAAGGGCGAAACCGGGTTGTCGTGGATTAAAAGCCGCCGCTAGAGCGCTGGTCTCCCCTGGCCTTTGAGTGAGAGAACTTGAGATAACTAAAGATTCGAGATCCGAAATTGAACAAAGAACAGGTAATTAAAAAAATTGAATATGAAAACAGCGAAAGCCTGGTGGATTTTTTCAGCTGCCAGGAGAAAAATTTACAGCTGCTCGAAGATAAGTTTCAAGTCCAGATTTCAACCCGAGGTAATCAATTCTGTATCCTCGGCGAGGAAAAAAACGTCAATCGGGCAACGAGCCTTATCCCCAGGCTACTTAACTTAATCAAGCAGGGAGCGATAAGCAAGGGCACGGATATTCGCTACATTATTCAGGCTTTCACTGAAGATGAAAATGTAGACTTAGAATCAATTTTCCTTGACCGGATCGAAGTGCCGGGCAGAAAATCATTTATTCGCCCCAAGGGCAGGGTTCAGCAAGAATACATTCAGGCCATAAGAGATTACGATATCGTATTTGGTATTGGTCCGGCAGGGACAGGGAAAACTTATCTGGCTATGGCTATGGCCGTATCCTCACTGATGAAGAAGCAGGTGAGTCGGATTATTCTGGCCCGACCAGCAGTCGAGGCAGGAGAAAAGCTAGGTTTTTTGCCTGGTGATCTCCAGGAGAAAGTCAATCCTTATCTTCGGCCCCTATACGATGCTCTCTACGACATGATGGATACAGAGAGGGCCAATCGGTTGATAGAAAAAGATGTGATCGAAATTGCTCCTCTGGCTTATATGCGGGGGCGGACCTTGAACGATGCCTTTGCCATTTTGGATGAAGCTCAAAATACTACCTCAGAGCAGATGAAAATGTTTCTGACCCGACTAGGTTTTGGATCAAAGGCAGTGATTACCGGCGATATAACCCAGATTGATTTGCCCGCCGATCGGCCTTCCGGCCTAGTTGAAGTGCAGTCAATCTTGAAAAAGGTTCAGGGTATTCGGTTTATTTACTTTTCTGAACTTGATGTTGTTCGCCACAGTCTGGTTCAGAAAATTATCAAAGCCTACGAAAGTTACGAACATGATCAGGAAAATTTAAGGCAGAGAACCAGTGATGAGACTCGTCTCAAAAGGAAAAAATGTTCAACCGATGGAGAAAAGGAGCCGCCAAAGCAGTAAGTGGCAAAAGGATCCTTTTAAAAAAAGATAAAAAATCCTCGTCATCAAAAACGAGTGCCAGCTATATTACGCAGGTTACAGCTCTTTGGCTAGGCACAACTATTGTTCTGACTTATCTTATTTTCCCTATCATCAGTATGCCGATTCCCTCCTTGCGGGTAGGCGATATCAGCCCGCATGATATTAAAGCACCAAAGGATTTCCAGGTTGAGGACAAAGCCACGACTGAAAAACGCCAATATGAAGCCGAGGCCAAGGTACTGGCTATTTACGATTTTGATGATCGCCTGCTGGCCAATATTAACCAAAAACTCAATCATGCCTTTGACCTGCTGACAGAGTTTGGGCAATCAACAGGGGAGGATAAAGTGGCTGATAAGAAAGCGCAAGAGTCTGCAGCTGGCTCAGGGTCGAGTTCGCAAAGCTCTTCCTCTTCTGTCTTGTCGATTGAAGATCAGTGGGAGTATTTCAAGGATGAGACCTCTCTTGCCCTATCGCTCGAGGATTTCAAATATCTGGTTAGTTATCCCCAAAAGGATCAGCTCAAAAGCTCAATCAGCCATCTTGTGAATCAGATCATGTTGATGGGTGTTGTGGGAAGCCTTAATTTCCCTCTGGAAGAAGAGCGAAAGGGATTTATTAAGAGAAATATCGTCACCGGCCAAGAGACAGTGATCAAGGATACTAAGGAAATATTTGACGAGCAGGGGGCAAGAGAGTATGCGCAAAAAGCAGCCAAATCTCTCTTTCCCCAGGATCATAGAGCGAATCGGCTGGTGGCGGAAATGGTCAAGGGGCTTATTTATCCTAACATGACGCTCAATCTGAGTGAAACACGGCTTCGAAAGCTTCAGGCAATTGAAAGTGTAAAGCCATCATTTTTCCAGATAAAAAAGGGAGAGATGATTGTTCGAGAGGGAGAGAAGGTAACCGAAAGCCAGGTGGCCAAGATAAACGAGCTGATTAGGATCATGCAACAGGAGAATGTTTTTCTCTCCTTTTTCGGGCTGGCTATGCTCATCCTGCTCACGCTGCTTATGCTGTTTCTCTTCATTCATCGCTATAAATTGTCTATGGCTAGAAATATTAAAGACTTGTTTTTAGTAGCTCTAATCGTCACCGTTACTATCTTTTTCAACAAAATGTTTGTTTATATAGCCAATGGCCTGTCGGCCACGGTGTCACAGATAGAACCATCCTCTTATTTTTACGCTTTCCCCTTCGCGGCCGCAGCTATGCTGACCGCTGTTTTGCTCGATACGCAGATAGCGGTGATGGTAGCCGCGGTTACAGCTATTTTCTCCAGTATGCTGCTGGGGAAAAATTTCTATGTATTTTTAGTTGCATTTTTCGGCGGGGTGGGAGCAACCTACGGTCTGTTATACAAGGCTCACCGAACGGCTATTGTGCGGGGGGGGGCGATGGTCAGTCTGGTCAATCTGGCGATTATCATCCCCCTTGACCTGACTGGGGGAATCTTGCTTAGCTCTCAAGGGATTTCCGATTGTATCTTTGGAGTGGTGGGAGGGCTGGCTTCGGCGACTCTGGTTTCAGCCCTAGTGCCGGTTTTTGAATCCCTCTTTAAATTGACTACCGATATTAAGCTGCTAGAGCTTCTGAATATGAATCAGCCGATCCTGCGTCGCCTGGCTATGGAGGCTCCGGGGACCTATCATCACAGCATCGTGGTCGGCAACCTGGCTGAGGCGGCCTGTGAGGCCATAGGGGCAAATTCACTCCTAGCCCGGGTAGCCTCCAACTATCATGATATTGGCAAGGTTAAAAAACCTCGATATTTTGTTGAAAATCAAATGAATTTTAAAAATATACACGAGCGACTGGCCCCCAGTATGAGCGGGTTGATTCTGATCTCCCACGTGAGGGACGGGGTCGAGCTGGCCAAGCAAAATAAAATCAGTCCGGCGATCATTGATATTATCAGTCAACATCACGGAACCAGTCTCATTAAGTTTTTTTACAAAAAGGCCAAGGATCAAGAAGAACAAAAGCTGCAGGTAATCAAAGAGGAGGCTTTCCGCTATCCAGGGCCAAAGCCGCAAACCAAGGAGGCGGGAATTGTCATGTTGGCCGATGTGGTCGAGGCTGCTTCCAGGACATTGACCGATCCTAGTCCCTCTCGGATTCAGGGATTAATTCTCAACATTATCAATCATATTTTTACCGATGGTCAACTGGATGAGTGTGAGCTGACCTTGAAAGATCTCCATCAAATCGCTGATAGTTTTAATCGAATCCTTATTGGCATATTTCACCAGAGGATCGCTTATCCTGATATCCAGTCTGGAGCATCGGGCGGGGAGGGGAAAAAGGGAAAAGGTGGAGATTCAACTCAGAAATCAACAAAAGATGATAAAAATAAGTATCCCCTTGTGGAGGAAGGTAGCAAGGAAAATATTAGGCGCCTTGGGATTGCAAACCCAGGAGGTGAGTATAACATTCGTAGCCGATAGAAAGATCAGGGAATTGAACCACCAATATCGTGGACTTGATTCCCCGACCGATGTCCTGGCTTTTTCGATGCGGGAGGGAGAATTTCAGGAAATTAATCCACACCTTTTGGGAGATGTGGTTATCTCAGTAGAAACGGCTCAAAGACAAGCTATCGAGGCTGGGCATTCCCTGGAGGAAGAGATCGGGATTTTGCTGATCCATGGGCTTCTCCATCTAGTAGGCTACGATCATATGGCTGAAGAAGATGCCGTCCACATGAGGGAAAAAGAGCATGAGCTTTGGCAACAGATTCAATCTGAGCTAACTGATTATGCTTCCTGACCGCACGGCTGATACGTTAATCGAAAAGCTAAACTACGCCATTGAGGGGATCATCTATGCCGCCAGGACGCAGAAGAATTTTCGCTTCCACCTTGGAGCGGCTGCTTTGGTGCTGCTGGCGAGCGCTATTTTCTCTGTCTCCAAGGGAGAGCTTATTATTGTCCTCCTTGTCGTTTCTCTGGTTTTGATAGCTGAGCTCTTCAATACTGCGATTGAAGAGCTGGTCAATATGATCAGTCCTCAGGCCAATGCTAAGGCCAAAATTACCAAAGACATAGCCGCCGGCGCTGTTTTGCTTTCGGCTGTTGTGGCCATAGCTATCGGTTGTCTGATTTTTATCCCCTATCTTATTTCCCCGGCCTTTAAGGCAGCAGGATTTCTCCACTCCCTGAATAGCTGTGAGCAGGCGGCCTATATTACCCTCTTTTCCCTTCTGGTGGTCATTATCCTAATTGTTATCAGCAAGGCCATATTCGGCAAAGGAGAACCTCTTCATGGCGGTATGCCTAGTGGACATTCGGCCGTAGCCTTTTCGATTGGCACAGCTATAGCCTTTTTAACCAGCAATGCGCTAATCATTGCCCTGGTCTTTGTCCTGGCTATAATGGTCAGCCACAGCAGATTGCTCCTGAAAATTCACACCCGGCGGGAGGTAGTTGTCGGGGCCGTGCTGGGATCTCTGGTTACGGCTAGTATTTTTATTCTTTTTCGCTGGTGCTTTTAAATGGTCTGTTCGCTAACAAAGTGCACAAGCTGCGGCGGCACAAGGTCCGCACTTACAATTGATTGGGTAATTGGATCTGCTGCGCACTTGTGTTACGCACTTAGCGAAAGAACCAATTAAACCAGAGGGGGTAAAATAATTATTTGTAGAAAATGTATTTTTGAGGTAAAAATATGGAAAAACTAGATGCTGATCATCCTCCTCCCGAGCAGGAAGAAAGCCTGACCGAGAGGTGGCGTTTAAAATTAAGGGGAATTTTGACTCGCCTTTGTTTCGGAGGAGATAGGACTATCATTCAGAGTGAAGAAGAGCTCAGACAGATGATTGATGATGGAGAGAGGCGAGGCGTGATCGAGGAAGAGGAGCATGAAATGTTCCGAAGCATCCTCAAATTTGGCGATACTATCGTCCGTGAGGTCATGGTCCCCAGAATAGAGATGCTCTGCATCAGGGAGGAAGTCTCCTTTGATCAGGTGATCGACCTTATCAATAAGGATGGACACTCCCGAATTCCGGTTTACAGGGAGAGCATTGATAATATTGTGGGGATATTGTACGCTAAGGATCTTTTGCGTCTGCTGCCCGATATTGATAGAGAGAACTTCAGGGTGTCTGATATTATGCGGCCTCCTTTCTTCATCCCCGAAACCAAAAAAATCAGCGAGCTCCTGAGGGAGTTTCAGCACAGGAAAGTCCATCTAGCCATTGTAGTGGATGAATATGGCGGAACAGCCGGACTAGTAACCATCGAAGACCTGCTTGAAGAGCTCGTTGGCGAAATCGAAGATGAATATGATACCGAACCAGAGCAGATGCTGGTAGTGGATGAAAAGGATAGCCAGGTGGTTTACGCCGATGGACGGCTAGGGATAGATGAGCTGGAGGAATATTTTCAGATTCCTTTAAAAGAGGATGATTATGATACGGTGGGCGGGCTGATATTCGCTCTCCTGGAGAGAATTCCCAGCCAGGGGGAGCAGATCATATTTAAAGGGTTACAATTTACCGTTGAAAAAGTAGATGAGCGAAGAATCCATAGGGTAAGGATAGCCAGAATAGAGGAGGGAAGCTCCCCTCAAGCCCCCTCATCTCCTATGGAAGAAGATGAGGAAAGTTGAAAAATTTTCCCCATCTTTCCCTGTATAATCCATTGAGATTATAAAACTTTCCAAATTCGCCGGAGGGAATCAATAATGCCTGGAATCCTAAAGAAGGCTCTTCTGGTTGAAGAGGAAGCAGAAGTTAGAAACCGTTTGAAAGGATACCTTAATAAGGCGGGGTATCTAGTTCTTGAGGCTAATCATGGCTCTGAAGCCTTGGCTATTTTAAATGAGCAGATTCCAGACATTATCATTTCGGATGCCTACCTCTCCTCCATGAGCAGCATGGAGCTGTGCCGCCGGATTAGGGAAAAGCCGCTAACCGCAGTCGTCCCCTTTGTTTTACTGATGGAAGAAGGAGATACGGCTATGGTTAGGCTGCAAATTGGTGCTGATGATTATATCCTCAAGTCCGCCAGTGCGGAGGAGTTAATCGTCCGTATTCAGGCCAAAGTAGAACGGTTCAGAACCCTGCGGGAGCTGGTTCACATTGATTCCGTCACTCAGCTCTACAGCCGCTATTATTTTGATAGGACCCTGGCCGATATCCTTAAGATCTCCGAGCGCTACCATCATGATGTGTCTCTCTCTATTCTGGATATAGATGATTTTAAAGAATTTAACGATACTTTCGGCCATCAGACCGGAGACTTTGTCATCAGATCCGTAGCTCGATTTATTCGCGACAGGCTGCGGGAAGTGGATATCGTGGCTCGCTATGGCGGAGATGAATTTGTGGTCGTTATGCCTGAAACCTCAAAGGGTAATGCAGCCAAAGCCATGACCAGGATCCAAAATGAGCTGGGCCGGACATTTTTCCAAGCTGATGGGCTTGAGCAGCAACTTAAGGTTTCCATAAGTTTTGGCATCGCCAACTATCCAACCGAGGCAACTACTGATTATGAACTGATCCACAAGGCAGACCAGGAACTCTATGCTATTAAGAATCTAAAGAGCAATGGACCCTGGTCTTCATTGAAGAAGAGCTCAGTAGCGGAGAAGTGAGCTCAGTAGCGGCGGCTGTCATGCACAGATCTGACCGTATTTAGGTCATACTGCTGGAGCTCTTCGGCAGTAGGCAGGGGAAGCTTGACAGTAAAAATTGTCCCCAGCCCTTCTTTAGATCGTACCCTGATACTTCCCCCATGAGCCTTGATAATTCCGGCGCTGATGGACAGACCAAGACCGCTTCCCTTACCGATCTCTTTAGTGGTAAAGAAAGGCTCGAAAATTTTATCTAGGTACTTTTTCGGAATCCCCGATCCTGTATCTTTAAAAATAATCATTACATTTTTCTTGGCCTTATCCAATCTCGTCGAAATGGTGATCTCATCGCCAAGCTTGGTGGCATCAATGGCATTGAGGAGGAGATTGACACAGACCTGCTGAATCTGACTAGCAACGATGATCACCGGAGGAAGCTCACGAGCATAGCGTTTAGTCAGGCGAACTCCTTTGGCTGAGGTTTCAGCCTCAAACATTGAAATGGCATCTTCGATAACCTCATGGATTTCATAAAGATATCTGGGCTCCTCTTTTTGTTTGGAAAAAAATAGAAGACTATCGACGATCTTGCCGATCCGATCACACACCTTCTTCATGCTGGTGAAATTATGCCGTAATTCTTCATCGGCTTCGTATCTTACCAGCAGCTCCTGAATCCGTCCGGAGAGAACAGCCAGCGGATTATTGATTTCATGAGCGATACCGGCTGAAAGCCGGCCCATAGCTGCTAGACGGTCTGAGTGAAGAATATGCTCATGAATTATTCTCTCCTGATCTTCGAGCTTTTTCTTCTCGGTAATGTCCCGGATGATAGACAGGGTAATCCATTCTCCCTCAACTAAAACATGAGAGGTGGAGACCTCAAGGTCGATAATTATCCCATCAGATCTCTTGGCCTTGATTTCAAAGCGAGGGGGATTAGGTTTGCCCTCAAGCCTTCTCTTGAGGCGCTCTTGAAGGATCTGCCAAGTCTCAGAGGTACTGAAAACCATCAAGCTCTGACCGATCAACTCCTTAGGATGCCCATAACCTAGCATTCTGGCCAGGGCAGGATTTACATAAAGGATAGTCTCTCCTGTTGAAATACAAATCCCCTCCACGGATCCTTCCACCAGGGAGTAAAAATTCTTTTCCCACGACTCAATCTCCCTAGCCTGTTTGACGGCTTTTTTCTCAAACTCATCCCCAACGGATTGGTGGCCAGCAACATCTTCCAGACAAATTGTCAGAAAATCACCCAGGCTGGCATGATCAGAGAGAGGAAAGATACTGAGATTATAATAGCCTCCTGCTGAGCTGCATGTAGTTAGTTGAACCCTTTCTCGACTGCAAAATGGCTTTCTTTCCTTCAAGACGGCAGGGCAGATTTCATGCAACCTCCTGGTGAAAGCTGGAGAGAAAATATCGCCGATAGACCTGCCAAGAGCCTGGGGTGCCAAAATACGGGTCAGCTTTTCCATCGCCGGATTCCAAAGGCAAATATTAAGTTTCTCATCCAGCACAGAGATACCGCTAGGGAGAAATTTTATAATTTCCTCACCTAGCCAGCCTAAACCCTGCCCCATCAGCCAAACCTCAGGAGTTTTTTGAACATCAATACTATCCATGACTTCGTATGACCTAAATTTATGACCTGAATTCAAGATGAGGAGAAACCCCTATGCTCCCCTGCCCTTTTAGTTAATTAATTTTTATTTATTCAATAACACAATGATACCATATTTAGGGGCAGAAAACCAGAAAAGAATAAGGCCCAAAACAGATGTTCCCACATTTTCCCGCCCTTAATGGTTCAGGGGCAAGAGGAGGGCGACCCCCACTAAAGCCTTCCCCATAACAAGAAGGGAAGAGAGTATGAGAAGTCTTTCAATAAGCCTGGGAAACATCTAGCGTCAAATGTTTTCAGCGAGATTGATTCTTTATCCAAAATAGGTTATCATAAAAACCTATAGCCTAATAGATAATCTTCCAAAAGTTTTAGGATATAAACGGAAATATAAATCTCATGAATTTAATTCGTAACTTCAGCATCATAGCTCATATTGATCATGGAAAGTCCACCCTGGCTGACCGACTTATCCAGCACAGCGGCGTGATCGATCCTCGGATGTTCAAGGATCAGATTCTGGACACTATGGACCTTGAACGAGAGCGGGGCATTACTATTAAAAGCCAGGCTATCCGACTACCCTACCGAGCGCGGGATGGCCAGGAGTATATCCTAAATCTAATTGATACGCCTGGGCATGTGGATTTTACCTACGAGGTATCACGGGCCCTGGCTTCTTGCGAGGGAGTGCTGCTATTGATTGATGCCTCACAGGGAGTTGAGGCTCAGACCCTGGCTAATCTCTACCTAGCTATGGAGCACGATCTGGCCATTATCCCGGTCATCAACAAGATCGACCTTCCTTCAGCCGATATCGACCGGGTGCTGGAGCAAATCGACTCAGAGCTTGGGCTTAACCCTGATGAGGCTATCCGCTGTTCTGCCAAGGAAGGAATTGGCATTGAAGAGGTCCTCGAGGCGATTGTTCAGCGGCTGCCTGCCCCCAAGGGGGATGAGCAGAAACCTCTCTCAGCCTTAATCTTCGATGCCCAGTACGATCCTTTCCGAGGTGTGGTCATCTTCTGCCGAATCTTTGATGGCCGGGTCCAGGCTGGGGATACTATCCGATTGATGTCAAATGGCGCTGAGTATAAGGTAGAAGAAGTCGGTTATTTTTGCCTCAAACGGGAAAAGTGTGCACTTTTGCGAGCTGGTGAGGTAGGCTATATCATTGCCGGAGTCAAGACCGTAAGCGACGCCCGAGTTGGAGATACGATCACCCTGGCTGATCGGCCGACTGATAAGCCACTAGCAGGCTTTCGGGCAGCCAAACCAGTAGTTTTTTCATCTCTCTATCCGGTCTCAACCGAAGAGTATGAAGACCTAGCCTTAGCCCTGGAAAAGTATAAGTTGAATGATGCCGCACTCACCTTTGAAAAAGATGCCTCAGCCGCTTTAGGGATGGGGTTTAGGTGTGGCTTTCTGGGGCTGCTGCACCTTGAGATTGTCCAGGAGCGCCTTGAGCGAGAGTATGACCTATCCCTAATTATGACTGCTCCTACGGTCCGATACCAGGTTATCCTCAAGAGCGGGGAAAAAATCACCGTTGATAATCCAGCTCTCTATCCAGACCCAGCCTTGATCGATAAGGTAGAGGAGCCTTTTATCAGGGCAACCATCATTACCCCCGATCGTTACCTAGGGGCAATCATGAAGCTGTGCCTTGATCGACGCGGCATCAGTCGTGGGCACCACTATATTGGTCCTGGCCGGGTTGAAATGATCTTTGAGCTGCCGCTGGCAGAGGTTGTTTATGATTTCTACGACAAGCTCAAAAGCCTGACCCAAGGGTATGGCTCATTTGACTACGAAATGCTGGACTACCGCCAGACCGATCTGGTCAAGGTGGATATTTTGGTCAACGGCGAGAAAGTGGATGCTCTTTCCCAGCTTGTCCACCGGGATCATGCCCGCGCCCGCGCCCTGCACACCTGCGAGCGGCTCAGGGATGAGATTCCACGGCAGATGTTTAAAATCGCCATTCAGGGAGCTATCGGGGGAACGATCATCGCCCGGACAACCATTTCTCCCTTTCGTAAGGATGTGTTAGCCAAATGCTATGGGGGAGATATTACCCGCAAGAGAAAGTTGCTGGAAAAGCAAAAAAAGGGTAAGAAGCGAATGAAGATGATCGGCTCGGTGGAGATCCCTCAAAAAGCCTTCCTCTCGGTGCTCAAGGCAGAGTCTGACTAAATCGCGCCGGGGGGAAAACCCCTCTCTCTTTTTTCTCTAGGGAAAAACCTCTTTTTGACTCCCGAAAATATAAAACGCTCATATCTATCATTCGTGAACACCGGAATACAGTAATTTTACCTTCTGGATTTCTGTTTTCGCGGGAACAGCGGCATACTGAAATTACCTGGCTTTCCAATGAAAATGGACATGAGCAATATAAAATTCCTCCCTAAATAAAGTAAGGGTAGTTTTTCTCGGCAAGAGAGGCCGAGAAGATAATTAATATTTTATCTTATTAAATTTTTCTATCAGCAAATTTTTTATATCTTGCATTCATGGCTCTTCTTAAGGGGCTGTGGTTCTGGGTCCCTAAATATCAATAAAAATTAACCTTATCTTCAAAGTAACTGTTAGGTATTACGATATCGTATGACCATAAACATATGACCATAAGCAAGCCTCAAAAACCATTATAATCTATAGCCTCAAAAGCCCTTATATTATAATAATGAGGAGATAACTATATGCCCCCATTAAGACAGAGCATGGGCCATGCTTTTCGAAAAGCCTTTTCCTCAAGACTTCCTCAGGCATTCCTCTGCCTCATCTTCATACTCTTTTTCTCTATCTCCCTACTGCTTGCCGCCTTTTCCTCTTCGGCTATCCCAGCCACCTGCGGACCTCCTCAACCATCATCAGGGCTTGGTGGAGCAGACTATCGACATAGCAAAGTAATCAGCAATACCTACGGCTCGGGCGCTTTAAAATATCATCTTTTTGAGCCTGACTCACCAAAGCCAGCTATGGCTCCTGTAATTATCTTCCTGCACGGATGGGAGGCAATGAATCCTAAATCTTACGGCGCCTGGATCGAGCATATCGTCAGGAGGGGCAATATTGTGGTCTTCCCAGCCTATCAATCCCTGTTCACTAAACCCGAGTCATTCACCCAGAATGCTGCTCGAGCGATTAAAAATTCGCTCGAAACCCTAAAGGCGAAAAACCACGTCAAGCCTGATCTTAGCAAATTCGCCATCGTAGGCCACTCTTGCGGCGGGATGATAACCGCCAACCTAGGCGCTCTGGCTGCCCGCCTCGGGCTTCCCACCCCGAGGGCCATCATGCCTGTTGAGCCTGGGTGGATAAGTACGGTTCCTTTGGAAAATTTGTCGATGATTCCTAGCGATACGCTCTTGCTCACGGTGGTAGGCGATCAGGATTTTATCGCTGGGGATCGGGCGGCTAAAGAGATCTTTTACCGCTCATCTCAGATCCCCTTGGAAAAAAAAGATTTCGTAATCATGCTTTCAGACTATCATGGGCACCCTCCTCTAAAGGCAGATCATTTTGCTCCTGGCTGCTCATCTGCCGACCGAGGACCGCGGTCGAACATGGGCCCCGATGCCCTTGATTACTACTGTCTGTGGAAATTATTCGATGCTCTAACTGATGCTGCCTTTTATGGGAGAAGCTGGGAATATGCCTTGGGGAATACCCCGCAGCAGCGCTATATGGGCACCTGGAGCGACGGGGTGCCGGTCAAGGAATTGATTGTAACTGACAAACCCTAAGAAAAGACAGACCCTAAAAAGGAGGGGAAAAAATCAATGAACAGAATCTTTAATCGACCCTCAGTTTTGATTTGGGTGTCTGCGGCGGCGATGATCCTCTCAGTCCTCCCTGCCGCTCAGGCAAAAGAGTTCAAAGTTGCAAATGAGTATCAGACTATTCAGTCGGCAATAGCAGCGGCCAGCGATGGAGATGTAATTATCATCCAGCCAGGGATTTATCAGGAGCAGATCGACTTTCTTGGCAAAGGCATTACTGTCAAAAGTATAGACCCTAACGATCCAGACACTATAGCCTCAACCATTATCGATGGAGGCAAAGCGGGCAGTGTGGTTACCTTCAGCTGGGGTGAGGGTAAAAATTCTGTGCTCAGTGGAGTTACGATAAGAAATGGTCAACCACGGCAGCCCTTTAGCAAGGGTGGGGGAATTTTTTGTCAATCCTCATCGCCTCTGATCAAAAAGTGTGTGATCAGGAGCAATTCGGCTCCTTTTGGCGGGGGAATTTATTGTCTTGAGGCTTCACCTATAGTAGCTAATTGCATAATTGTGGAAAATACAGGCTCGGAAAAAGGGGGTGGAATCTTTGTCGACAGTTTCTCTTCACCACTTCTTATCCAGTGCGTTGTCAGCAAAAATTCAGCTCCTTATGGCGCCGGGATGTATAGCCATGCCCACTCTTCGCCATTGGTCATAAACTCGATTTTCTGGGACAATAGCCTACAGCAGATAGACACCGACGGGCAGCTCTCATACCTGCGGTTTAGCTACTGCGATATCCAACACAGCGGCGGCCACTGGCCTGGATTCGGAAACATTGATTCTGATCCCTTGTTCATCAATCCTGAGGGTGGAGATTATCGCCTACAAAGCTCATCGGCCTGCCGCGACGGCGGACATCCACGACTAGTCGATGCAGACGGCTCACGCTCTGATATCGGTGCCTGGGGCGGCGATGTCGGCATAGATTGCGCCGCCTTGTGCACAATCAGGGTTGCTCTTGATGGAAGCGGTGATTTTGCCTCTATTCAGGAGGCGATAGATTGGGCGCTACCAGGGGATACGGTGATAGTTTATCCGGGCAGGTGGAGGGAAAATCTCATTCTGGCCGGGAAAAATCTCTCTATCCTCAGCCAGAGCGGCCCAAGCTCTACGATAATCGATGGCGCCCAGGCAGGATCAGCAGTCGCTCTGATTAATGTGGGGCCAGAGAGCCGAATTGAGGGGTTTAGCATTCAAAATGGCTTGACTCCACGCTGTGGCGGTGGGATCTATTGTCTTAACTCCTCGGCCATAATCAGCAGCTGTCGAGTGATTCAAAATGCCGCAGCAGAGTCTGGGGGCGGAATTTCTTGTGAGTATAACTCGTCGCCAACCATAACCAATTGTTTAATCAGCGCAAATTCGGCCTTATCCGGCGGTGGAATTTTCTTCGAGCGCTCAAGACCGACCCTGATTGACTGCCAGATCACCAAAAACTCAGCTACCGGCAGCTTTCTTTATGAGAGTGGTGAGGAGGATTTCCACGGCGGCGGTGGCCTATTCTGCTATAATTCCGCGGCGCTGATCAGCAGATGCACCATTTCAGATAACGCTGCCCCTTGCGGTGGTGGTATAAGCTGCTTTGGCTCGATGTGCTACCAGCCCAAAATCATTGACTGCACGATCAGCCACAACCTGGCCTCTCATCGAGGCGGAGGGATTTATTATCAGTGTGATGCCCTGGAGATTAGCAATTCCACAATTGCCGGAAATTCGGCTGACTGCGGCGGCGGAATCTACTGCACCTGGCCCATAACCGGCTTTACTACCCATTGGACGATTGTCAATTGCGTTCTTGCCCTGAACTCAGCACGCCTTGGAGCGGGAATCAATTGCTCAGGATATAGTGCATATAGTGCTAATGCATATTCTGCCCCAGAATACAACTTCCCAGCACCTAAGATCGCTAACTGCACCATTATCGGCAATTCAGCCTCTCTGTCAGGAGGAGGCATCCTGGCTGATCTTGCCTCACCAACGGTAACCAACTGCATTCTCTGGGGAAACTCTCCGAATGAGGTTGACAATCATCTCTCCAGGATGAGTACCCTCAGCCACCAAAGAGAATACCGCCGCCCGGGCTCAAGGGTTTTGAACCGGATACCCTCAGGCTCCCTCACCATTAACTACTCTGATATCCAAGGAGGATATCAGGGGATGGGCAATATCAGCCTGCCGCCACTATTTGTTGACCCAGGCAGGGGTGATTATCACCTGCGATATGGCTCTCCCTGCATCGATGCCGGGGAGGATCCAAAGATACCCGAGGCTGAAAACGACCGGGATGGGGAACCTAGACCTTGGGATGGAGACAGTGATGGCGTGGCTGGCCATGATATGGGAGCTTATGAATTCCGAGGATTTGCTCCTCCTATCATCTGGATATCCTTAGGTGTTTATCCGAAGGAGAGGGCCAGTCTCTTGATAGACCGCAAAATACAGCTAGTGGTTTTAGGCAGAGAGGGGTTTGATGTTACGGCCATAGATCCAGCCACCATACTCCTTGGCCGATGTGGCCTCAGAGAAAGCATTGCTCCCTTTAGCTGGAGTTATACCGATATTTCAGCCGAAAGTGCCGCTTCCCCTGATCGACGACATCAGAGCAGTGGCGATGGATACCAGGACCTTCTTCTTACCTTTAATAATCAAGAATTCATGAGAAAATTAGCGCCTAAGGATGCCTTAGAAGACACTATTTGCCTTACCCTCTCTGGTTTTCTGCAGGATGGATCGCTGATTAAAGGACAGCTTAATATAGCTCCGATAAGACGATCCCTTGGGCATTTTCATTTTGAACCATTTTCATTCCCATTTTTATTCGGAGACCTTGCTTACTAGGATATTATCTTGTATATTATGTATTATGATATACAATATTTATGATCTGCTATGATCTGTAGCCGATTAAAACAGCACTATTTGCCGATTCAGTTTCATAATGCGATTCAGTTTCATAATGAGAAAAACACAGCTCATCCCGGGAAAAACAGAATATCACCTGAGCCAGACTATCCTTATCATCGCTCTCCTTATGCTGACTGCGGCCCCAGCCCCAGGGTGCAGAACTGCTCAAAGGCGGCAGCAAACCGCTTTAGATAAACCCACTTTGGACAAAACGATCAGCCCCCCGCGGAATATACTGCTAATTACTATTGATACCCTACGGGCCGATCACTTGGGTTGTTATGGATACTCAGGCGTTGACACCCCAGCTATTGATTCCCTAGCCGCCAAAGGGGTTCGATTTGAGCTGGCCTTTACTCCGGTGCCGCTCACTCTCCCCTCGCATGTTACCATCATGACCGGCCTCTATCCTGTTACCCACGGAGTACTGAACAATGGAGAGTTTCGCCTGAATCCATCCGCCAGACCCCTGGCCCAAATTCTCCACCAACAGGGCTTTACTACGGCTGCCTTTGTCGGAGCCTTTGTCCTGAGCAGGCAATTTGGCCTCGACCAGGGGTTTGACTGGTTTGATGATGATCTTTCTGGCTCGAGCCAGCACCATAATAAAAAAAATAATAATAAAATAAATAATAATAAGAATAATAATCCAGATAAAACAGGTGCATCCCCTCATGATGAAGCCTTCAGGCTGTATAATGAGCGCCGGGGCGAGGCAGTTTCTGAAGCAAGCATCAGCTGGTTGAGAAATAAAAATCCTGACCGCTTTTTCCTTTGGGTACATTACTTTGATCCCCATACCAGATATGATCCCCCAGAGCCGTTCCGAAGCAGATATCTTGATCGGCCATATGATGGTGAGATCGCCTATACGGATCACTGCATCGGGCTATTGCTAAATGAGCTTGCCCGCCGCGGGCAATTAGATGAGACTCTCATCATACTAGTAGCCGATCATGGCGAGGGGCTCGGTGAGCATCGGGAAAGCACGCACGGCATCTTCCTCTATGAGGCTACGGTGAGGGGCCCTTTAATTATGTGCTATCCGGCTCTGCTGCCTGAAGGGTATGTCCATGCTCAGCCAGTCAAGACCCTGGATATTCTGCCAACTGTGTTGGATATCTTAAAAATCCCCCAGCCACCGCAAATTCAAGGGATTAGTCTGCTCACCCATATAAGCCAAACAGGGCGGCCAGCAGCGGCAGTCTTTAAGGGAGCAGCCTCTGAAGAGACAATATCTGAGGGATCTGACAAAGAGGCCGAAAGGGGAGTTATTTTTCTTGAAACTCGCTTCCCAGAGGCTAATTTTGGCTGGAGCCGACTCGAAGGGGTACGTAGCCGGCAATGGAAATATATCCTAGCCCCCCGCCCAGAATTATATAATCTATCGACCGATCCTCATGAGCTCCATAATGTGCTCGATCAGTATCCGAAACAGGCTCAAAGACTTAAGGAAATGCTAGATAAGTTTTTAGCCCGTAACGCTTCTGATCCAAGGCCTAGCCAGATAAAAGAGCTGGATGAGGAAACCCGAGCCAGGCTTCAACAGCTGGGATATATAAAGATGACCCACCACCAGCACCTTGCTGCCGACCCCTCTGGCTCTCCTCCGCCCTGCTCTGGCTCTCCTTCGCCCCCTGATTCCCCTGATCCCAAGGACATGATTGATACCCTGGCTTTCTTTGATCAGGGAAGCGAGCAATACGCGGCCGGACAATACCAGGCAGCTATCATCTCTTTTCGTCAGGTGCTATCTAAGGACAAGGGAAATATTATGGCTCGCTTTCTTCTGGGGGCAGCTCTCGAAAAGCTCGGCCTCCTTGAGCAAGCCCAGCAAGAATTCCAGACCGTAGCCGCTCAGGACACCGAGTTCATTAATATCCATCATAATCTTGGCGCGGTTTATGAAAAACTGGGCCAGTCTGATAAGGCCATAGCTGAATACCAGATGGATATCAGGCTTCATCCTACTGGAGCTGTTGCCTCCTATAATAATCTTGGAGGCATCTATCTCAAGCAAAGCCGCTATCAGGAGGCCAAAGAGCAATTCGAGAAATTGCTCCAGCTAAAACCAGACCTCACTACCCAGATCGTAGCTCACACTAACCTGGCCATAGCCTGTGAAATGCTTGGACAGTTAGACATGGCCCATCAGGAATACCAGCGCTCCCTCGACCTTGATCCGACCTATCTTCCCGGCCTAATGGGATTAGGTAATATCTTTCTCAAAACCAACCACCCGGAGCAGGCTATTCAGGCCTGGCAAAAGGCGCTAGAGATCAACCCCCAAAACGCCGAGGCCCATTTTAATCTCGGCTGCACTTTTCTGAAGCTCAACCGCCTTCCCGAAGCTGTCGAGTACCTTCAGGAAGCCGTTCAACAAGAACCAAACCTCTGGCAGGCTCGCTTACTGCTAGATCAGTGTAGAAAACAACAGCAGTAGGTGAGAAGCTTTGAATTTGGAAGGAACCCTTTTGAAAAAGGGTTCCTTCCAAACCATCCTCCTAAAACTTTAATTAATTAACTAAAGTTTTAGGGAAGGGGTTTAAGGGGAAAACCCTTTTTCAAAAGGGTTTTCCCCTTACCTTATTTGGTGTATAATTGAAAAAAATCTTTTTAAAATAGAAGGCAAGAAAGCTTGAATCTTACTCTATCCCCCACCACTACCCCACAGCGGGCTGGATTATATATTCATATCCCCTTTTGTCGAAAAAAATGCCACTATTGTGATTTTTACTCTACTGCGGCGGCCACAAAAGGCCGAATTGATGAGTTTATCGCTGCACTCCGGCAAGAGATGGAGCTTCAGCGCTCTTTTTGGCCGGACGAATACGATACTCTTTATTTAGGCGGCGGCACTCCTTCTCTGTTGAGCCTCGATCAGCTAGCCGAGATTATAGACACGGTGCGCAAGACTTTTCCCTTGACTCAGGATGCAGAGCAGACCATAGAAGCCAACCCAGACGATATAACCCTCGACTACCTTCGTGGGGTTCGATCCTTGGGGTTTAACCGGCTAAGCCTTGGCCTTCAGTCTCTGCGGGATGAAAACCTAATCTGGCTAGGTCGAAGGCATAAGGCGACCCAGGGCCTTTGGACTATTGAGGCGGCCCGGCAGGCTGGTTTCAATAACCTGAGCCTTGATCTGATCTTTGGTCTTCCTGAGCGCTTGCCCGCCGCCAGGCAGGGCCAAAATTCCCTCTCTCTCTGGCTTTGGGAGCTTGATGAGGCTATTTGCTATGAGCCTGAGCACCTTTCCTGCTATCAGCTCTCTTATGAGCCCCATACTCTGATCATGCGCCAAAAGCAGCAAGGCTTGATTCAGCCGCTAACTGAGGCAGAGGAGGCAGACTATTTTCTTGAGACCTCAGCCCTGCTCGAATCCAGGGGATATCTCCACTATGAGGTTTCCAATTTCAGCCGTGGGGGAAAATGGCTATCTCGGCACAACCAAAAATATTGGCAGCACATCCCATACCTTGGCCTTGGGCCATCGGCCCACTCCTTTGCCCGAGGCCGCAGATACTGGAATCATCGCTCATTGTCGCTCTACTGCCAGACGCTCAAGCAGGGCAGCCTCCCCATAGCCGGAGAGGAAATCTTGGGCCCTGAGGAGCTTCGGCTTGAGACCCTCTATCTTGGATTCAGAACCAGGCAGGGAATTCATCTGACCGAGTTTTGCCGCCGCTTTGGCCAAAACCTTCTTTCTGATCCCCCAGGGCTAGCCAATCGGCTGATTGATGAAGGGAAATTAGAGGTGCGAGGCGAGTGGCTATGCCCTACTCGGCAGGGATTAGCCATAGCCGATGCCCTTGCCCTGATGTGGTAGCCCTGATGTGGTAAAGCGGGAGCCAATTCTGACTCCCGCATAGTTTAGAGCCTAGCCCCCTTTTAGCTTTCTCAATCCAGGCAAGAGGGCAGGCCAAGGTATTTCCTGAATAGGCACAGGGCATCAGCCGGAGTAACACTGCCGTTGCCGTCAACATCAGCACACTCATGGCATGGGATAAAACCCAGGTAGCATCTGAAGGATAGCAAAGCATCAGCCGGAGTAATTTTTTTGTCTCCATTTAAGTCTCCGGTGCAGGTTTCGAGACAGAAGCAGCCGCCGCTGATGGTAAATTGGCCGATAGTGTCTACCGGTTTTTCTACCCTCAAGGGATAGCATTCGCCCTCTTTTTGACCGACGCTCTCTTTGACCTTGAATTTTAGCACTACCACTGCACCGCTTGTCCCCTTGGTTAGGCCGCGGTCGTAGTAGGGATCAAATCCGGCCACTCTCAGTCTGCCGGAGCCAAGCTCTATCACCTCAAAGATGGGGAAAGAGGTGGCCAGCAGATCCCCTCTCTCATAACCTGCATATTCCAAAACTTGGGGGTTATATGTCAGCTCAAACCCAAAGGAGTAGACTGTCTCGGGAGAATTTTGTATTCTGACTGGAATCTCAACCTGATCACCCGGCCTGCCCTTGACGCCGACCACATCCAACGCTCCCCACGTCTGCTCCTCACATTCAAGGCACAGGCAGCCGCCTGTGGTTGAAAATTCGATGAGATCGCCATCGAGCTCCTCCAGCCTCAAGGGGTAGCATTCTCCACCTTGAACCCCGCTCTTGACCTTGAATCTGAACACCACCAAAAAGCCGCTGGCTCCCTTAGCTATCTTGCCGCCAAAAGGATCAATGCCAGCTACTCTTATCCTGCCGGATCTGATCTCATTCACTCCAAAGACAGGCAAAGAAGCGGCCAACTCCCCTGGTTTGTAATTGCCCTCCTGGTATTCCAAAATCTCAGGATCATAGCTTAGCTCAAACCCGAATGATTCAACCGCCGAAGGCGCGTTCTGGATTCTTACGGCAATCTCAACCTGATCGCCCGGCCTTCCGCTAGCCCCTACGACATCCAGCGCGCCTGAAGTCTCTTCTTGGCAGGCGCCTTGCTGTGATGATTCGCAGTTTTCATGAATAGCCTTATTCTGGTCATCGCAATCAGTGCCATCCTCAACATATCCAGAAGGCGCAGAGCAGGCCTGCACGCTCTTATTGGCATTCCCATAGCCGTCGCCGTCAGCATCAAGGTAGTAAGTGCGCATCAGGCCCTCATCCACCAGCCCGTCGCAGTCATTATCCACACCATCGCAGACCTCAGGCTGAGGCTTAGGCGCCGTACAGCCTACCCAGCGGCCGCTTTGACAGATTTCCGTGCCGCTGCCACAAGCCGTTGAGCAGGTGCGCATCAGGCCCTCATCCACCAGCCCATCGCAGTCATTATCCACACCATCGCAGACTTCAGGCTCTCCCTCAAGCCTGGCCTCTATCTGCCGCGAGCTTGTAGCCGTAATCCCGTTCGGATCAGCCACCGTCAAAGTAACTGTATAGACGCCGGCGGCGCCATAGGTGTGCTGAGGGTTTTGCTCCTGGCTTCTTTGGCCGTCGCCAAAGTCCCAAAGCCAGGAGGTAATAGCTCCATCTTGGCAGGTTGACTTGTCAGTGAACTGGATTATCGGTCGACAATTCTCTTCCCCTTTTTGCACCCAGCTAAAGCCTGCGGTGAGAGCGCTCATCCTCTTCACGCTGACACTGGCCGTATCCTGGCTGGTCAGTTTTCCGTCGCTCACCTCCAGCCTGACTGTCCCGCTCCAGTTATCCGGCCAAGTATGCTGGATGAGCGGACTACTCAGCCAATCCGTATCCCACCTGCCATCATCGTCAAAATCCCAGCGATAAGAAAGAACATCGCCATCAGGGTCGATCGAGCCTGAAGCCTCAAGGGTCAGGGCAGATCCGGCAGCGCCGGCATAGGAGCCGCCAGCATTGGCCACCGGCGCCCGGTTGAAGGCCACCACCGAGACAATACCATTGGTTTTGGTTGCCTCAGGCACAGAGGGGAAATACACGGTCGCAAAGTTTATGACCTCCGCTCCATACGGCGCCTCATCCTTAACCTTGGCGCTCAATTCAGCATAGCCGCCTTCCTTCGGCCCAACCTCGCCAACAAACCAGGTTATGGTTCGGCTCTGCGGATCATAGACCCCGGGTGGGGCAATCTCCGAGCCGTCTTTAGTGCTCCTCACCGGACCAATCGTGAGGGTTGAATCATCAAGGTCTTCATCCAGCGTGTCGGTGAAATACACCCCAAAGGCAATCCCCTCGCCCTCGTTCTCAAACTCAACCTTGTAGTCCAATTGCTGGCCAGGCAAGATAGTGCCCTGCGGACCATACTTGAGATTAGGATCATGAGCAGTGGTGATGGTGCTGGTGTGGGAGGAAGAGGTAAGGGTGTTTTGAATTTCCTCTATTTCTTTCTTTTCCTTTATCTCATCTAAAGATCTTTCAATACCCAATCCTTCACTATAATATAAATCAACTAAATCTCCAAAATTTTTATTGAGATTGAACTTATCTTCCCCCTTCTTAGGTAAAACGTTATCAATACAATTATCCACTTTCTCTGTTTCTTTGCACTTCTCAAACCAATAGTAAATTTCTCCAGAAGTTTTAAATACTTCAAGCATTTCTTCTTCCAAATAGTACTTAGGTAAAAACCCCTTACAATCTTCCAACGCCTTATCTGATGAAAGCCCTGCGCTTCGCATATTCAGATAGCATGTCAAGAAAGGCTTCCATACGATAACTCTGATAGCAAATTTCTTTGTTACATTTTCTACATTTTCCAATATCTCTAACATCGTAAACCAAATCGTAGAATAAGCTAATCCAAATGAAATAAAGGGAGATAGAGATGCAAGGTAAGGGATCTTCGTAGCTATCTTATTAATCTTAGGTAAAAGCTCAGATAGAGTGCCTAAGCTTTGAAATAATTTTTCCCAACCTTCTCTCCCCTTTACCGCGTCAACACCCTCTGTTAGTATCTCAGTTCCCATCAGTACAACCTTACCAACCTGAATCCAGGATAACATTCTCGCCAACATAGGGAAAGCATCTTCTCCATAGAATAATAGGGAAGTTTCAGCTAAAATTTCACTAGGCAATATACTTAATTCTATAACCTTAAGAGTTTCAACACTATTTTTAACAGCATCCTTAATTTTTTCAATAAGGTTATTAGTAGCGTCTATCTCTGATGGTTTTAATTGCTTTATGGTAATTTCATTAAAATTACCCTTTACCACCATGTCAAGAAATTTATCGGGAATCTCTTCTTCTTTAACTCCTATAACTAAAGTTAATAAGACCTTTAGTACTTCTTTCTTATCATTTATTATTCCTTCATCCTCATCTTCCTCATCTCTAAATCTAACTTTTCTATCAAAACTATTTTCTGTCCTCACCTCCACAGGAAAATCATAACCCATCCTGAGGCGGGATTCAGTCGGTAATACATTAGCATTTTTCTCTTTGGGAATCCTGACTGTATTCTTAAAAGTAGAGCCATTCGCCAGCCCCCAGACAACTCTTGCTTTAGTCGTCAGGCAGGTCTTAGCCTTTGGCCCCAAGTTCTTGAGGAGCCAACTAACTTCACGCCATACTTTTTGATAGCTTCCTCCGCCTGTATTCGAGATATACTCCACCTCCTTGGGCAGCTTATCAATCACCCTTACATCCTCAGCCGCCTTCAGCCCTTCGTTTCTCACCTCAATGATATAATCTATGGTTTGCCCAGGGCTGACCCGGCTTGGCCCCCAGGTCGAAATCTTTAATTCCGGCGCAGGCGCAGCCCCTACATCCAGCCGCTCAAGGTCTAGCAGGATGCTTCTTTTCACCTCACCGTTATCAGCCTCAGACTCAGACAAAGTAGCGTAAAGCAAACCGGTCAAAGGAGCGCTAAACAGCCCGTTTAATTTGATTATCCCCGGTTGAAGCTCTCGATCATAGCTCCAGCCCTCCCCTGATCCGGCCTCAGAGGTATAGGAAATGATTGAAAATCCCTGGCCATGATAAGGATTGGTCTGATCAACTATCCTGACCTGGGTCAAAACCGTACTCACCGGACCTTGATAATGTCCATGGAACTCGCCATTGACCGAGGTCTGAAGAGCAATGATCCGGCTCGCCGGATAAGTGGCCTCCTGCTGGTAGGAAACCACAGCTTCAAGGGTTAAGGTTGCCGAAGTGATTCTATCGCTCACCCTGGCCAATCTCCAGTCCGCCTGGAGTTGATCATACCTGCCGCTGCCAGGCGAAGATTCTATAATCTGGCCCTCGACAATACCTAAAAGGTCGCCCGAGAGAGCCCCTTTGAGATAAATTTTCCTCTCCGACTCCTTGAAGAAGAACATTCCTTGCCATTCTCCCTGACAGGGTAGAGTCTCAAGCGTAGCCTCATACTTCCCTTTCATAAAGCCTTTTCCGGCAAAAGGCCCAGTGGTGATAGTAACCATCTCTAGGCTTGGGAAGCTGATCTCGCCGCTCAGATCGCCGGAAACAGAAACATTGTCCAGGATTAATTTCTGGCTGACCACAGTTTCCGTCAGGGTTGACTGTGCTGATGAAACCTCAGACATAGCTGAAATCGCTCCTGCACTCCGCACCGCCCGCACATAGTATTTGGTGGCACTAGACTTTCGATTGCCGGAGGATATTCCCCCGTAGTCAAAGCTCACATACCAGGCGTTGTCAGGTGAGCAGTGATTCACAGTCGATGACCAGTAGCCGGAAGATTTGGTTCCAGGGAAAGAATTTGGGTCTATGGCCGGATTGTAGCGGCTGTAATCCACCAGAAATTGCAGCTCATTGACCGTCGGCAGCCGCCAATCGCTGTAGCCGCCAAGGGCAAGCCCCTCGCAGTAGCGCAAAGCCTCCTCCCAGCTCATCGGCCCCACCGTCTCCTGCTGCCACATCAGCCCGCTGGCCACATCACTCACTGTGCCATCTCCATTGACCATCAGCGAGCCGTTGAGGTAGCTGTTGCCGTATATATGCTCTTTTCTATTTTCTTTTATAGTCGTAAGTAAGGAGGTACTGCGCACAGCCCGCACATAGTATTTACTCAACCTGCCAGCGGAGGATATCCCCCCGTAGTCAAAGCCCACATACCAGACATTGTCAGGCGAGCAGTGAACCACGGTCGATGACCAGTAGCCAGAAGAGGTGGTCCCAGGGAAAGAATTTGGGTCTATGGCCGGATTGTAGCGGCTGTAATCCACCAGAAATTGCAGCTCATTGACCGTTGGCAGCCGCCAATCGCTGTAGCCGCCAAGGGCAAGCCCCTCGCAGTAGCGCAAAGCCTCCTCCCAACTCATCGGCCCCACCGTCTCCTGCTGCCACATCAGCCCGCTGGCCGCATCACTCACTGTGCCAGATGTTCCCCATATTTAAAATTAGGAGAAGTAGATAAGCTGCAGGGGAAGGGTATTGAGGTAAAAGACAATA
>JAILZY010000049.1 GCA_023512255.1 bacterium
TAATAAGAGCTAAGCCCCTTCGAGGGTTTATGGTTGTTCTGATATAGGGTTTATGGTGTCTGATATATAAGAGCGACCATTGTTATGGTTTAATACGAGTGTGAATGAAAAACCAAAAATCAGTCCACCTGCTTTCCCCCAAAAAGCAGTTTGAGCCCCAGAAGGGCCAATTTTGCAGTCTTAGTCCCAGAAGGGCCAATTTTTCTGAGTCCCGGAAAGACCAAATTTTGATTAACCTAAGCCATGAAGGCTTAATAATCAGGATAGGAAATATTCTGAGAAGAAAAGCGTTCATGGCTTTTTTTATTTTTATAAGCTTGTTTTTAAGAGCATAATCGCTATTTTAAGGAAAGGAAGGTAGCCTTTTTATGGGAATTGAGCGTCCTATTTATCCCTTCACCGCCATCGTAGGGCAGGAAAAGATGAAAAAAGACTTGCTTCTGAATGCTGTCAATCCAAAGTTGGGAGGTGTTCTAATTAGAGGGGAGAAAGGAACAGCTAAATCAACCGCTGTCCGGTCCTTAGCCCAACTTCTTCCTGAGATAGAGGTAGTTTCAGACTGCCCCTTTAGTTGCCCACCGGACAATAAGGCTGATATGTGCTCAATCTGCCTTGACCGATTCGAGAGGGGGGAAAAATTACCCGCAGTCAAACGCCGAGCAAGAGTAATCGATCTTCCAGTCAGCGCCACTGAAGATCGGGTTGTAGGTACCTTGAACCTTGAGGAAGCAATCAAGAAGGGAGAGAAAAAATTTGAGCCTGGCATTCTGGCCGAAGCTAATCGAGGTATTCTCTATGTTGATGAAGTAAATCTTCTGGATGACCACATTGTGGATGTGCTGCTTGATTCAGCAGCTATGGGTGTCAATACCATAGAGCGGGAGGGAGTATCATATTCTCATCCAGCCCGTTTTATCCTGGTAGGCACTATGAACCCTGAAGAGGGAGAGCTGCGGCCACAGCTTCTTGACCGATTTGGATTGTGTGTGAATATTGAGGGGATTCTGGAGCCTGAAGCAAGGGTTGAGGTCATAAAGCGAAGGGTACTGTACGAGGATGATCCTGTTTCCTTTACCAGAGCCTGGGAACCCAAACAGCAGGCTTTACGGGATCAGATCAAGAAGGCAAAGGAGATCTTAGATCAGGTCAAGGTATCAGAGGAGCTGCTTTTCCTTATTGCCCGAATTGCGATCGAGATGAACGTAGATGGACATCGAGCGGATATCATCATGATGAAAGCTGCCAAGACCTTGGCTGCTCTCGATGGTCGCAGCGAAGTAAACAGCTCAGATATCCAGCAGGCGGCAGACCTTTCCCTCCAACATCGCATGAGACGCAAGCCTTTTCAAAAAATTGGCCTAGAAGATGAAAAATTAAGTCAGATATTTTTATCCAGCAAAATGGAGGCTAATTAAAAAGCTATGCCTTGGGAAAATCTCTACCCCTTTACAGCTATTGTCGGCCAGGAGAGGATGAAACTAGCCCTACTCTTGAATGCTGTCTGCCCTCAGATTGGCGGGGTATTGATTCGCGGTCAAAAAGGGACAGCCAAATCAACTCTGGTGCGAAGCTTATCTGTGATTTTGCCGGAAATAGAAGTGGTTGAGGGATGCCCCTTCTCCTGCGATCCTTACGATCCTGCAACTCTTTGTGAACAGTGCCGTAATATACTCACTAAAACAGGCAGCCTGCCTGTGGTCAGACGAAGGGTTCAGGTAGTGGACTTGCCTATTGGAGCCACTGAGGATCGAGTAGTGGGCACCATTGATCTTGAGCGGGCCATAAAGGAAGGGAAAAAATGCTTTGAGCCTGGTTTGCTGGCTAGGGCTCACCGGGGGATTCTCTATATTGATGAGGTCAACCTGCTAAATGATCATATTGTGGATATTATCCTAGATGCGGCAGCCTCCGGAGTCAATATTGTAGAGCGCGAAGGTGTGTCATATTGCCATCCTGCCAGATTCATTCTGATAGGGACAATGAACCCTGAAGAAGGGGAGCTGAGACCTCAATTAATTGACCGATTCGGAATGTGTGTAACCGTTGAAGGGTGTATTGATCCCCAAAAAAAAGTGGCCATTATGAGCCGCCGGGAGGAATTTGACCGCCACCCAGCTGCCTTTTTGCAAAAATGGGAAGAGGAGCAGGATAAGATTCGCCAAAACATACAGCGAGCCATAAACCGGCTGCCTTCGGTTAGCATTTCAGATGAGCTTCTTAGCTTTTGCTCCAAGAAGGCTATGGAAGCCTTGGTAGCTGACCACCGAGCAGATATTATCTTGCGATGGGCGAGCCTTGCCCTAGCCTCATTTGGGGACCGAATAGCAGTGCAGCCCGAAGATATAGAGACCGTAGCAAAGCTGGTTCTGTTTCATTGAAAACGCCAATCCCCTCCCCCACCACCTCAGCAGGATAAAAATCAGCCGCACGATCATGACCACCACCATGATCATCAACAACTACCCCGGCAAGAGGAAGAAAATAAGAGTAATCAACAGCCGGAAAATAGCTCCCATAATAATCATCAAGGCTCTTCATCCGAAGAGGAAGAAGGGCAAGAACAAGAGAATACTTCCGCCGTCGGGCAGGAGTCAAAGCCTGCTCAAGCTACCTTGCCCTTCAAAGAGAAGGTGTTTCAACCAGGCGAGCCCTTTAAGGTTAGGCGGTTTGATCTAGAGCGCGACAGAAAACTCCGCAAAGGCTCAGGTCGAAGGAGCAGAACTAAGATTGCCACCAAAGCAGGCCGCTATGTAATGAGCACTATGCGCCGGAAAAATAATGACTTAGCTTTTGACGCCACTTTGCGGGCAGCCGCTCCCTATCAGAGCAAACGCAAGAGAGAGAACGTAGCCATTGCGATTGAAAGCTCGGATATCAGAGAAAAAATTAGAGAGAAAAAGATCGGCAACTTTATCATCTTCACTATTGATGCCAGCGGCTCTATGGGGGCTAATAAACGCATGAGCGCAGCTAAGGGAGCTATTCTTTCTCTCCTCATGGATGCCTATCAAAAAAGAGATAAGATTGGTCTTGTGGCCTTCAAGGGGGACAAAGCCGAGGTTATTCTTCCCCCCACCAGCAGTATTGAATTAGGCTATAAGTTAATGGAGGATTTACCCGTTGGGGGGAAAACCCCTCTTACTCATGGGCTGATTACGGCCTACCAACTTATTGAAAGTCAATTGCGCAAAGACCCCTTTATCTACCCACTCCTTGTCCTGATCACTGATGGTAGATCAAATGTCAGTCTTTACGGTGATAAGCCGATGAGAGAATCACTCAAGGTGGCTGAAATCATCGGGAATGATGATCGAGTAAGAACATTAGTGGTTGATGTAGAGAAAAAAGGACCTCTGGCCTTGGGTCTGTCGGAGAAAATAGCCCAGCAGATGGGAGCCAAGTATTTCCTCTTAGAAGATCTAAGGGCTAATATCCTTATCGAGATGGTAGCCAGCGAAATAGTGGAGATAGAGCGAAATGGTGGAGATGGGATAATCATAAGCTGAGCTAGGCTTTTAGCTGCCAGCTGCGATCTTGCGGCGGCAGGCGTCGCGAAAGTTATTAACACCGATAAAAAACTCCCTCATCATAATCACCCACAAGTAGTGCCCTTTCGGAGTCAAGAGAATCTGCCGCCCACCTTCAGTCCTAATGCCGCCAATCAGCCTAAAGAACAAAAGCTCACGCCAGAGATAGCGATATAAGCTCCCATTGAATTTAGCCTTTAAGGCCTCGATATCCAGGCGGCGGCCAAACAGCTTCATCAGAAAATCATACCGCATCTGCTCGCGGGTGGAAAAGGCTTTTTTGAACCCAAGAGGCAGCCGCCCTTGCTTAAGCTGTCTGATATACTCTGCAAGATCAAAGGTATTAGCATAGATGCATCCATTCAAATAACTGAAAGCGCCGCTGCCACTGCCAATATATTCGTCATAGTCAACAATGTATTCATCAATCAGACCATCGGCTCTGGAAAAACACCAGGCTGAGGCAGGCTGAAATTGAGCAGAAAGCTTATCGAGAATTTTGAAGTAAAAAGCCTTCTCTTTCCGGTAGTCCACTTGGCCTAGTTTTTCGGCAAGCGCCTTCTGGGTAGAGGCTGAGACCATCAGGGGATAGAAGGTGATCTGATCGATCTTAAGACTAAGAAGAATATCAAGATCTTCCTCCAACATGGACATGGTCTGATTGGGGAAATTGAAAATCATGTCTACATTTAGGGTATTTTTCCGGCCCGCCCCTGCTGCTCTTTGGCTGCCTGCCAGCGGGCTCTTGTAGCCATCTGCCAGAATCTGGCTAGCCAACCTGAGCTTTTCTTGAATCTCCTGGCCGCTGCCATACTTTTCGTACCGATCTACAGAGCGAAGAATCTGATCGTTGAAGCTCTGAACCCCTACTGAAAGCCGATTTATGCCAAGGGATTTCAACACTTCCAGCCTCTCTTGGGTCAGATGATTGGGATTGGTTTCCACAGAAACCTCCCGAATAGAATACAGACTGCGGATCAGAGCCAGGGTCTTTTCCAGCTCATCCATCATAATGGTGGGTGTTCCGCCTCCAATATAGAGGCCGGTGCAATCATAGCCTTTCTGGCGGTAGATTTTCAGCTCCTCCCGAAGGGCTGAAAAGTAGCTGCGAGCTAAAGATTCCTCAAAGGGATAGCGGTTAAAGGAGCAATAGGGACAGAGCCGCTCGCAGAACGGGATATGAACATAGAGGAGATACTTTTTACCCTCGCGGCCGCAATCCTCAAGCTCAATTCCTCCCTCGTCTTGAAATTGAAGGTATTGAGCACTTTTCCGCCTCATGAGGCAGGTGATGAAATTTTCTATTATCATGTTTTTTAGTAGGGGAAAACCCTTATCGAGTAAGGGTTTTCCCCTTATACCCCCCTTTCCTAAAACTTTAATATTTTAATATTAAAGTTTTAGGAGGATGGTTTGGAAGGAACCCTTTTTCAAAAGGGTTCCTTCCAAAAAAGGGTTCCTTCCAAGTTTCAACTTCCCTGTTTTAGAATAGCCTGGACCTGATCAAGCAGTTGCCTAACATTGGGCAGATCAGGTCGCAGGCGAAGTGCTTCCTGATATTCCCTCGCGGCCTGGTCCCAGGCTCCGGAGGTCTGATAAGCAATCCCAAGGTTAAAGTGGGCCTCGGCGTAATCTGGCTGGTATTTAATAGCTTCCTGATATTCAGCAATGGCCTGAGCCACCCGATTTAATCTCATATAGGCTATGCCAAGGTTAAAGTGGGCATTGGCCAAATCGGGCTTGATTTTGAGTGCGGCCAGGTTTTCCTGAATAGCCTCTTCGATATAGCCAGCTCGAAGATAGCATGCTCCGAGGTTAAGATGAGCCTGATCGTTATCTGGCTGGATCAGCAGGACTTGTCGAAACTGCTGAATGGCTGCCTGGATCTGTCCGCTATGGAAGTAGGCTAATCCTAGATTCAAGTAGCCCTCAAACCCATCTGGCTTTACCTTGATAGCAGACTTAAGGATTTGAGCGGCCATCTCATGCATTCCCTTGAAACTGCAATTTGAGGCTGCACTCAGCAAAAGCCGATAATACCTCTCCTTGATCCTGGTATCTTCGGGATCAAGGAGGTAGGCCTCTTTGAGCTCTCGTGCTCCCTCCTCCTGCATATTCCTGAGGAGATACATTTCGGCCAAGGCGTAATGTTTCTGAGCTTCAAAGGCTTTCGGTAGGCTATCTTTGATGAGGCTGGCTGCCTCAGCCGAAGATACGCTCAAAATGGAGGCTATATCTGAGCCTCGCCAAGCATTCTGAGCCTCAAGATGGGCGCTAATGGTTTCCTGATACAGAAATTTAGGTGCCTGAAACTCAAGCCGTAAATTGTCATCCGTATGGGCGAAAGCTCCCTGGCTGTAGCGGATGGCTCCTTCGGTGCTCATGACAAAGCGGGCCACAAGGTCAGCCGGCCTTCCTAGGCCAACAGCCTTTAATTCCGCCTTCAGACTCTCATCGGCCATCTTCTGCTCTATAAGCTGATAGTCCAATTTTAGCTCATGACCACTGCCAATGAGAAGATAATCAATCCCAGGTCGCGCCTCCCAGACAGAGATCGAGGGGAAAATCTGCCCGAAGGCTTTGACCACACTCTTTGAGCTGGCTAGGTCCAGATTGCAGGTCTGGAGCCAGATGCAGCAAAGGCCAAAGTCCGTGAGCCGCTCTCTACAGAGCTTGAAAAATTCTCTGGTCAGCAGGGCAGACATCCCAGCGATCCAGGGGCTAGACGGCTGGGAAATGATCAGATCATACTTTTGGTCAGTCAGGGTAAGATGCTGCCGACCATCACCAATGATGATCCGAAGCCGAGGATCATCAAGGCTGTGCCCATTTACCTCAGCGAAGAATCGGCTACAGGCTCTGAGCACAGCAGGTGAAATCTCAAGACAATCAAGCTGCTTGATCGGATATTTTTCAGCCGCACCCAGGGTTGTGCCACTGCCAAGCCCAAGCACCATCACCCGCTGAGGATTCGCATGGAGCAGCATGGGAATATGGGCTAAAAGACGCTGGGTACACTCATCCTCTCTTGAGGCAGAGTCGGTTTTGCCATTTTGTTGCAAAAAAAGCTGCTTGAACTTGTCCTTTTTCACCGAGACAGTAGTCTGGGCATCCTCTTGATAAAACAGGAGGTCAGCCTGGCTCTGGACGATCTCTTTCAAGTTTTGGCTAACTCCACGGCTCAGGGAGGCATAGACCCTGCCATAGATATACGGGCCTGCCGAAACTAGGGCTTTATTCCATTCTGGCTGAGTAGCGAAAAAGATAAGGCTACACCCAAAAGCCAGGGGAATAGCCACTGACTTTTTCACCCCGGATAGGGAAGGCGAAAAAAGCAGGGCTGATAATCCAAGGAAAAGATTAACTCCGCTTGCCACTAGCATGGTTTTTTGAATGCCGACGGCCGAAATCAACACCAGGCCGCAGAATAAAGCTCCTGCCGCTGCCCCAAGGCTATTAGCCATCAGCATACTTCCCAGGCCACCCCCTACATGATCTAGGCTCCTGACATACATTTTTGACATCAAGGGAAAGATCGCTCCCAGGAGCAGAGAGGGAAAGAACATCAGGAAAAATAGCCCAATCAATTCTATAGTCTGCAAGGCAGCAAAGCTGCCCCCAAATAGGTTAAAAATCGGGATTGTGGCTAAGGCTAGCTTTTCGAAGCAGGGGGTGAGGGATAAGGCTACCCCGCCAAGGGCAACCTCAAGCAGGCCAAAGATCAGGACCAGATCGCCCCTCTGGTCGATAAGCCTTGAGGCACAAAGGCTTCCAATAGCCAGGCCGGCTAGGATAGCGGTCAGCATCAGGCTGAAGGCATAGGTCGTTGAGCCAACGATCATGACAATAGCCCGCGTCCAGGTGATCTCATAGATCAGGGCCGAGGCACCCGAGAGAGCCATAGCCAAAAGAATAAGCTTAGCATGGCGAGAGTTAGCTGCCCAAGCCGCGGGTGAGGCCGCTGCCTCTTCTGCCGCCACAGATTCTTCGGGTTTTTTGCTACTTATGGCCAGCACCCATCCACAGATGAGAAATTCAATCCCAGCCGCCAGATAAATGCTCTTACTAAGACCCAGATTCGGTATTAACCACAGACCGCTAAGCAGGCTGCCGAGGGTAGCCCCCAAAAGATTTAGCCCATAGAGCCTTCCCACCAGGCTACCGAGCTGGCCGAGCTGGCGGGCGAAAAATCGGCCAAGCAGGGGGAACATGGCCCCAAAGAGTGCAGTCGGAATAAACAGAACAGCTAAGCAGACCGCAAATCTAGCCAAGATCATAATGAGATGCCCAGCTGCCTGGCCATCTCGGTAAAAGTAGGCCAAGAGCGGTCTTGACAGCCGAATAAGAGCGGGCAAAGCCAGGGCATACAGGCCTACAAGACCTTCGGCCAGCCCATAGAGCCGAAGAGGATTGCTCAAGCCATCAGCTACCTTTCCGCCGATATATCCTCCGGCGGCCATCCCGACCATCACCGCAACCAGCGTGGCCGCAACAGCCTCGGCAGAGTTGCCCAGGGTGAGGCTAATCAGCCTGATCCAGGTGATCTCATACAGCAGACTACAAAATCCTGAGAAAAAAAACAGGGTTAAAATCACAAGCCAAGTCTTATTATTTTTCGCCATCCCTTTATATCCCTTCTAATTTTTTATCCACCTTCAAATCCTTAAGCTAAATAATAAAAAGGAATCAGAAAATTGTCAAGGAATCCGAAAGGAGGAAAAAATTCGCTCTTTATTTTATTAGCTACCATTGAGAGACATAGCCCTAATAAGAGCTAAGCCCCTTCGAGGGTTTATGGTTGTTCTGATATAGGGTTTATGGTGTCTGATTATAAGAGCGAAAAAATTACAAAAAGGAGAAGAGGGAGAAGGCGGGGGGAGAAGGTGGGGCCTGGTTGTGCCCCCCCTATTTTAGAGCGCCGCGTAGTGATGACCAAGTGGATTGATATCGCTGCCTGCTTTCGTACAGATCTTTCACCACCTCCAGCAGATCCTCCATTAGGTCATTGTTTCTTAGCATTCGATCACTTCTCATCGGGTTGAAATAAGCCACAATATCAATAAACTCATCTCGCAGGTCGATAAAAGTCTCAAACGATTCTAGAATTATTTCTCCCCAAAGGGCGTTATCCTCAGCAAAAGCAAAATTTACCGCAAACAGACAGTTGATCAGGGTACAGATTAATAATGTTATAGTAATATACTGGATTTTTTTTCGCATGTGCTCACCTCCTCTGGTTATGGTTTGGGATTATTGATTAAAGCCTCTTTCAATTACTATTTTTCGGTTAAAAAGATATAAAGGTATTATATCATTTTAAGTTGAATATACATTTTATCTGCTTAAAATTCACCCGTCTTCTGAATTTTCCGAGTTTATGGTCAAAAAACTATCAAGATTTCTGGACATTTTATATTTTGTTGAGTATAATATTTAGAAATAGTATTTTGTTTACTTTTTATCTCTAAAATTAGATATACAGGGCAAGATAACTAGTCAACAAAAGCAAGGAGTTAGTAAAGTAGAGGTAATTAGCCATGAAACAACAGCCAAGATCAAAACATCCTGAATTAAAAATTTTTTCAGCTTTGGTCTTCACTTTGGCCTACTTTAGCCTTATCACCATAACCGCAAGCTGCCGGGCAGCCACCTCAACCCCAGGGGGAGGAATCATCATTGATCATACCTGCACTGACCTTAGCCGAATTCCTGAAGCCTGGATCAAAAAGGCCAAAAGCAAATTTAGGATAAGCTACGGACACACCTCTCATGGTAGTCAAATTATCAGCGGGATGGAAGTCATCAAGGGTAAGCCGGGCTCTCTGTATTGGTTCGATCATGACGGCACTTTGGGCGGCCTCTCGCTCCATGACCGGGAGCCGAGCGGTGATCTTGGAAATCCTGATCGCACAAGCTGGGCCCAGAAAACCCGCGATCTTCTCAGCAGGCCGGACAATGATCGCAATCTGATTATCTGGTCCTGGTGCGGGCAGGTATCAAATGCCTCAGAGCGGGATATAAACACCTATCTTAATCTGATGAGCCAACTGGAGAAGGATTATCCTGAAGTAATCTTTGTCTATATGACTGGCCACCTCGATGGAAGCGGCCTGAGTGGAAATCTGCACAAGCGCAATGAGCAGATTCGTGAGTTTTGCCGGACCCACAACAAGGTGTTGTTTGATTTTGCTGATATTGAAAGCTACGATCCTGACGGCAACTTTTTCCTTGATAAGGGAGCCGACGACAACTGCGACTATCGGATCGGATCTATAAAGGGAAATTGGGCCAAGGAGTGGTGTGCGGTCAATCCAGGCAAATGCTCATCTTGCTCCTGTGCTCATTCGCAATCCCTGAACTGTGACCTCAAAGGCCGAGCCTTTTGGTGGATGATGGCCAGGCTGGCTGGATGGGATCCGGGATCAGCCGCGACGGCTTCAGGGCAAGAAGAACCTGGGGGAGCAGCAGCAGACTGTAGGGGAGACCTAAATCAGGACGGGAGCATTACTCCGCAGGATGCCCTGATCGTTTTTCAGTGCTACCTTGGCTCTGGTCCCTGTTTTGAGTGTGCCGATGTAAACCATGATGGCCAGGTGACTGCTGGGGATGCCCTCTGTCTGTTTCAAAGGTATTTGGAGCTTCCTTCTTGCTTTGATGGGATAAGTTATAGCCTGCTTGCGCCTTGGTTGGAAAGACCTTTCCGGAGGGATTTGCCGAGGATAAAAGGCCAGCAGGGAGGAGATGACCCTATTCCCCGAACAATTCCCTTTCGGAAAGGGATTGCAAATAAGCTACCCCTACCTGTTTGAATTCCTCAAGAGGAAGAGATTGGTTAAGCTCATTAATCCTTAGGCGAACCGGAGGGGAAATGCTAACTCGATAGCGCTGCTGATCCTGACAGATGACCGTCAGAGCGCACTGGCCGTTGCTCTCCAACCTCAAGGGAAGAGCATATTCGCTGAGCACACTCCTGACCCCGTCACGGATGCAGACTGATTTTCCCTCCAAAATAAGCGCAAGAGGCTGCAAGAGTTTTCTTTTGCTCAACCACTCTTTGATTCGCCGCGCCAGACACACGCCGTAAAATAAGCTTGGGCAGATATGGCCATGCATTCTTCCTGCCTGCTCAAGCTGCCACTGCAGATGAGCATTCTCCTTCATGGTCATTCTGCCTGTTCCCCCTGTCTCTTCCTTGAATAACTGTCGCTCTTATATATCAGACACCATAAACCCTATATTAGAACAACCATAAACCCTCGAAGGGGCTTAGCTCTTACTTAGGGTTATGTCTCTCAATGGTAGCTAATAAATAAGAGCGATAACTGTTAACCCTAGAATAACCGTTAACCCTATCAGGCAGAGTCGTTTCGAGATCAATCATTCCAGCGAGATGAGCTTGGCTGCCTAATTTCCTTGATCTCGAACTGATCCCCATAGTCATATTGCAGTTGATAATTGCGGCCCTTCAAAACCGTCTCCATCACTACTGGACGGCTCCAGAGTCGATACAGATAGCGCATGGTATGCTGAGCATACCCAAGGTCCAGCTCACGGCCATCATATTGATGACGCAAAAGAAGCTTTTGCTGATGTTCGTAATTGGCATCGATAATATGGATCACCGGCACCCGATTCATACCCACATTCATGATCAGGGTATCACGGATTTTCTTCCAGTTCTCCTCATCGGAAATTTTGGTAATCACCCGATCATTACCCTGCTGTTCATGCTGGAAAAGGTCGAGCTCCTGCATCAGCTCCTTGGTCAGATACTGGCGCAGGAAGGACTGATCACGGTCTGATTCTCTAACCTGAAAGATTTTTTTCAGCCCCTCACCGCCGGTGAGGCCAAACTCTTCCCTGTCCTTGGGATCTGGGTTTTCCCAGCGCTGGAAGATATTTTCAAACATCTTAAATCCAAGGTGATAAGGATTCAGCCCTCCCACCTGGGGGCAGATCACCTGATTGTGTCGCTTGATGAATTCAAAATGAAGCCCCTGGGGAAGTTCCAGCCGATTTAGGATCTGATAGTGCCAGTAGCTAGCCCAGCCCTCGTTCATAATCTTGGTTTCAATCTGAGGCAAAAAGTAGCGAGTCTCTTCAGCCACTATGGTCAGAAGATCCTTTTGCCAGTCCTCAAGCTGAGCATTATAGTCACGGATAAATAGCAGCAGATCCTCTTCTGGCTCAAGGGGAATCTTATGAATATCGGGCGGCACATAAGGGGGTCTTCCCTTCAGATAATCGTAGTCTTCGTACTGCCTTTGAGCACGCGCAAGGGCCTGCTCACGCTGCTCTTTCAGGGAGAGCTTACGGACCCTGAGGTTGCGCTGACACTGATAGCGCAGAGCATGAGCTGCATCAAGGATCTCCTCTACTGCCCGCTCGCCGATACTGGGATCTTCAATATATTGCCGAACCCGATCTGCGTGGGACTTGAACATCTCGATCACATAGTTTGCTGGGGTATTAGCAAAGGTGATATTGTTCTTAAAGAAGTCATTGTGGCCGTAAACATGAGCAATGGTCAGAATCTGAAGCAGAAGGGTATTATCCTTCATCAGATAAGCTAGACAGGGGTTAGAATTAATGACCATCTCGTAGGGCAGACCACTGACCCCAAGTTTGTACATGGTTTTCTGGCGCTCAAACGCCTTGCCGAAAGACCAGTGCGGATAGTGGGAGGGCATACCCGTGTAAGCCATATAGCCGAGCATGTCGTTGTGGTCACAGATTTCAAACTCCTGTGGATAGCAATCGAGCCCAACCTCATGGACGATTTTGAGGATTTTCTCATCCCATTCTTTTAGGTCCTTGAGTTGATAATTCATCCTTCATTCCTCACCTTGGCCCGATCTCGACTTAAGAATTTTTTGAGAGCAGGCCAGACATCTTCTTTGCTGCGAATACCGAGAATGACAAAATTATCAGTGGCCAGGGGCTCGAAGATCTTCATCATCGACCCCCAAGAGAAGGTGTCAAAGGGTTTGATTTCGCCATAGCCAAACAGGTTGCAGATCTGCTTAAGCTCTTGAGCGTAGCGGAGCGCATCCTGGTTATCCTCGGTAAAATTATCCCCATCAGAGCAGTGGAAAGCGTAGATATTCCACAGCGAGGGGTGATAGCGCTCCTTGATGATCTCGAGGGCTTTTTTGTAGCCTGACGAGATCATGGTTCCGCCCGACTCACCCCGATGGAAAAACTCATTTTCAGTCACTTCCTTGGCCTCAGTATGGTGAGCAATGAATACAACCTCCACATTCTGGTATCTGCGGCGCACGAATTGATAGAGAAGGAAATAGAAACTTCTGGCTAGATATTTTTTGGTAATATCCATTGACCCTGAGGTATCCATGATGCAGAAAACCACCGCATTTGAGTGCTCCTTGACATCGACCACAATCCGATTGTAGCGAAGATCATTCTCATGAAAGGGGAAGCGCTCATCATCATCCACATGACTTGCAATTTTGCGGCGAATATGCTCCTTAATGGTCCAGCGGCGGTTCAGCCGAGGTCTTATGCCAAGGTGCTTGACCCCCTTAGGCTTCATCAGGCGGTCGGACTCGATGATGTGAAAACGCTTTCGCTCGATGTCCGGCAGCTCAAGGTCCTCAAACAGATAGTTGATCGCCTCCTCCAGGGTAATTTCGGTTTCATAGATATCCTCACCTGGCCGATTACCTGGTCCAGCCGGCCCGGTTCCCTCATTTTGAGGATTGCCTTTCTGGACCACGTCTCCGGGCTTGGCATGGCCATCTCCTGTACCCACGTCAGGATTGTTATGGCCGAAAATAAACTGATACTCCTTAATCCCACGGATAGGGATCTTGATCCGCTTGTCGCCGCTCTGGCCGATAATCGACTCCTCGGAAATGATGTTTTGGATATTCTGCTTGATCGCTTCTTTCACCTTTTCCTTGTGACGCTTGCGATCTCTAGCGCTCCGATCACTTCCGTGAGCAGCACCGCGCTGGAAGGTGCGAAATACAGTCATGGGAAAATCACTCCCTTAATCTTTCCAAAGGTTATTCGCTGCATAGCGAAGAACTACCTCACAGCAGTGGGGGCAGTAGTTATTGAATTCAATCATGGTCTTGACCATCAGCTCGTATTTTTCAGCCTGATCTTTGTCCCTGGTTTTAGACTTGGTAACAATGCGGGAGAGGTCCCGAACCGAGGTCATCAGTTTTTTCTCAATGGCTTCCCGAAGGGGAGCATAAGATTTATAATTTACTTTCTCCCCGCGGCGCAGCAAAGCAAACATATAACTGGTAACATCCTGCCGGAAGCCTTCAGCCGCAGACACAGTAATGCCGATCTGCTCCTCGATGGAACGAAGGAGTTTCTGGTCAGGCTCAAGCTCTTCCTTAGTGTTGGGGTCCTTGACTTTGGTTCTATTCACATAGGCCTCGGCATGATCCAGATAGTTCTGAAATAGGGTCTCAGCCTGCTCGGCGTAGGAGTGGACAAAAGCCTTGGTAATTTCCTTCTCCAGAATGTCCAGATACTCCTTGTGCAGGGTATCCTGTAAGAAGCCAAGATAGCGCTTTCGGACATCATCGGGCAGGCTCATCTCTTTTACCTGAGCAATCATGGCCTCGCGGATAGAGATGGGATTGATGCAGTTGTGCTCAGCCTCAGAGATGGCATTATCGATGCTCTTCATGACAAAGCGGGTCGAGATTCCAGACATTCCTTCATTGATTGCCTCCTCTCGCAACTCCTCGACATCGATCTTCTGATGATAGCCCTTCTCGACGATTTCCTCTCCATTGTAGAGTTTAAGCTTGGTCATCAGGTCGCACTTGTTCGTAGGCTGAAGCCTGGTCAGGATGGCAAACATGGAGGCAATCTCAAGGGTATGAGGAGCAATATGGGCTGTAAATTTGCTTCGTTGGATGATCTTTTTGTATATTTTAACCTCCTCATCTAGCTCCAGCACGTAGGGGACCTCCACCTTGACGATCCGGTCGAGAATAGCCTCGTTAGTGTGGTCGGCTTTAAATTTTTCCCACTCGGCTTCATTGGAGTGGGCCAAGATGACGCCGTCAAAATAGATCATTGAGTGCTTGCCAGGTGCGGGGATCATCTTTTCCTGAGTAGCAGTGATCATGGTATGTAGATACTCGGTTTCATTTTTGAACACCTCGATAAATTCCACGATCCCGCGATTTCCAGCATTAAATGCGCCATTCAGAGAAAGAACCCGCGGATCATCCTCTGAGTAAAGATCAAGTTTAGAAATATCCTCGCTGCCGATCAGGATCGAAGTATCCTGGTTATTAGGGTCAACCGGAGGAACAACCCCGATCCCCCGCCGCGAGCGGATGGAAAATTCCACGGTTTCAACCGGAAATTTCTCATATTCCTTATTAAATTCATTCTTCAGGCGAAAACGGCAGACCGGGCAAAGGTCTCCTTCAATGGTAACCCCAAGGAGCTTTGAAAACTCCTCCCGCAGATGGTGCGGCACCAGATGGAGCGGCTCCTCATGCATTGGACAGCCCTTTAGACAATAGATAGGGTCAGACTGCTCAAGCCCGGCTTTCAGTTTTTCCATCAGGCTGGACTTCCCTGCCCCTACCGGACCAACCAGATACAGCACCTGGCGGCTTTCCTCACCTCCCATGGAGGCAGAGTAAAAGTAGCGGACAATCTGGTTGATTACCTTATCCATGCCAAAGAATTCATCCTCAAAGAAGGCATACTTGCGAACCGGCTCGTGCCGACGAAGTCTGCGCAATCTTGGATTATCTTCCGGCTGTTCCACCCGCACGCCAGGTGCGGTGATAATCTTGTAGAGACGGGCATGAGCCAGTTGAGCAACAGAAGGATCTTTCTTGACAATTTCCAGATAATCGAGAAATGTTCCCTCAAAGTGTTTTCGATTGCGCTCTTCGCGATCTTTTTTGATCAGCGATTTAAAATCTATGCTGCTCGACACAGACATGTTTTTCCTCCCTGCGACTTCTCCAAAAATAAAGAGTCTAGTCGAAAATTCTCATAAAAATTGACTTGTGGTGAAAAATCGCCCCCCGTGTGGCCATAATGGGGATCTTGCGCAAGCAAAAGTACATTAAAAGGAAATGCATAAATCTTGCCAAGATAATTCCATCAAGGCCGAATTTTACTTACTACCATTTCAGAGATCAATATCGTAACTAACTTAATAGACGGGTTATCATTTTTAATATTATCGACGGTAAAAAACCAAGTCAAGGGAGAGGGGAAAAGACCGAGGTGTTTAATTTTAGAACACCTCTGATCAGAGAAAAGTCAGAGAAAAGGCAAAAAGCCAATATCTACTATGTGGCTAATGGATCACAAAGAGGCCCAAGAGGGGATCGGGCCGATTTTTTGCCCCGATCCCTCTTGTGCGTCCTTAAGCAAAAATTTTCAATTTAGCCGGGTATCAGTCTGGATACTGCATTGACCTATGCCACCTTGGGAAAGGTTTAGAACAAAGATGAGTTTGCCCGTAAACCTGCTCTCGATCTTGTTTGAAATTTCCTTATTGATGCTCTGCAGCACATGCGACTTTGAATCATTGTATCTTGCAAATGAGTTAACATCGGATACCTTATTGTCAGTAGCTATTCTCATGTCTCCTACTCCTTTTTTGCTCATGATTCGCTCATTTCATCCTCCTAAGACTTTAATTTAATATTAAAGTCGCTCTTATATTTATTAGCTACCATTGAGAGACATAACCCTAATAAGAGCTAAGCCTCTTCGAGGGGGTGTCTGATATATAAGAGCGATTAAAGTTTTAGGAAAAGGATTCTTAAGGGGAAAACCCTTTTTCAAAAGGGTTTTCCCCTTAGCAAAAGGGTTTTCCCCTTTCCTTCTGTTTGTGAACATTGGCGACATCTCCTCCGCCAGCCAAAATCACCAACTTCCCTGCCAACCACGAACCCCAAAATGGCAAAAAATACACTGGCCAGTTTTATACAAAACCAAAACCCCTCGATAGACTCTTTTGCTGACATAGCTCTTATCCCTCCTTACTGTTTTTTAGTCTGAGAGCTAGTTTTAGATTAAGTGTCTATTTTTAGAATATGTATAAATATATATAAAATATATATAAGACTTATTTTATATTTATTTATCTATTTCTATATAAGCTTAAAAATTTAATATTATCTTTATTTCATCTAATATACATTACAATAAATGTGCCACTTATTTTAAATAATATGATTAATAAAAATATATTATATAAAATATCATAATCAGCTAAATTTTGAGTTCTAACTGGGCTAAATCCTAGGAGGTAACCGGAGAGATTTGATCTGAGTTAGGCTGGGATTAAGTTCATATTTTATAAATAAAAACAATATATTATGGTAAATTTGGAGACTATACCAGAAAATGATGCCGGATAAATAAAATCAGCAAAAACTTACTTAATTGCACATTTTTGATGCATTGAGGAATATTTATATAAATGCTTAATATTAATTTTTGAACTACTCTTATGCACATATTTAGTGCACAAGAGAAAGATTTTCCTTTTCTGTTATAATCTATGCTTTATTTTTTATTAATAACATATTGAATTAATTAAGAAATTAAGAATAAGAGAAAATACAAGGAAAAATAATTAAGATGCAACAAAATAGTGCAAAAAGAGAGGGGGTTACCGGAAGATGAGAAAAAATGGCGGGACAAATACTGTCTCTGTCCCGCCTCCTAATCAATCCTGTCAAAGATTCAGCCAGAGGGGCTACTAATTACCCTGCTGAGAAGAGGGCGCAGCAGACGGATTTGCTTCCCCTGGAGCTGATGGATTTTCCGCTGCCGGGGATGGCTTGGGTAAAAAGATTTTAATATCAGCTTTTTCGCGTAAGGACTGGATGTAATTTTTGATCGAATCGCTCCTCTGCTTACCACTTAGGTATTGCTGGATTCGGGGTTTACTTTCTTCAAAGGAGCTTTCAGCCGCGGGTTTGGTATCGGTAACTTTAATGATATGGTAGCCGAATTGAGTTTCAACTACATCGCTGATTTCTCCAGGTTTCAAACTGAAGGCGACCTGAGAAAATTCTGGAACCATCTGCTTGCGGGTAAAAAAGCCTAAATCTCCGCCGTTTTGGGAGCTTGGGCAATCGGAATTCTCCTTGGCCAGGGTGGCGAAATCTTCACCTGCCTTGGCCTTCTTGAGAAGCCCCTCAATTTTCTCTCTAGCCTTTTTCTTGGTAGCCTCATCAGCATCTTTCTCAACCTTGACCAGAATGTGACTGGCCTTAACCATCTCTTCCTGTTTGAACTGATCCTTATGAGCCTCATAGTATGCTTTAAGCTCTTCATCACTGGATGGCTGGGATGCTGTCTGGGTGGCCATCTGTTGCTGAATGACCCGAGAGATAATCATGTTCCTTTTAATCTCTCTCTTGAGATCATCCAAGGTAATGTTATTATCTTTTAGCCTGTTTTGAAACTCCTCTTCAGTAGAAAACTGCTTTTTGAATTGCTCGATCCGGGCTGCGACCTCTTCATCCGAAATCGTAATGTTGAGCTCCTTGCCTTTTTGGCAAATCAACTCACCCTCAATGAGCCGATCCAGAATCATTTGCTGAAGCTGCTGTTTTTGCTCCAGGGGGAGGTTATCTGCCAAAGCCGGATTCTGTGAGACATGCGCATTAAAGGTTCGGTCAAGCTCTTTTCGATAAATATTTACCCCATTTACGGTAGCAATGACTTCACCCTGAGCCGACGAAGATTGTTTTTCTCCACTCTCCTTGGGTGCGGCGGGAGAAGAAGGTGTGCCCTTATCCTCACCACTCTTGCCAGGCGTGGGAGAAGAGTGGCAGGAATAAAGAAATAGAGAGAGGCAGGCAAAAAGTGCGGTAATAAATCTGACAGTCTTTTGGCGATTCATCGTTTTCCTCCTTAGTTTTTTTAACGACAATAGACTGCTGGCCAAAGAACAGACACTTAAAAAAATCAACTTTCTTTTTTATTATGAAAGCGAAATTATGGCAGGTAGCAGCCTCTTTGTCAATCATTATTCAATGGCGAAATCCAATGGCGATTTTAATCCGAACCCCACCTTTATTCGGTTTTCTTCTTCAGCACGTCAAATGGAGCGCCGCCACTACCCTCCTGACAGATGACAGCCTGTTGTATGTCTTCCAGGCCTTGGTGGTTTCTTCAACAATCAGGATAATTCCCTGATCAGCAATCTGCCTCCTGAGACTATCTGGCACCCGCAGGCAGCCAGAGTATCCGGTGCCGACAATCAAGACCTCTGGTTTTGACTCTAGCACATCCGCGATATCTTCAATCCTAAGCAGGTGTCCTTCCTTCCGCCACCAGGAGGAGATGATTCGATCGGGGAATATTTTGACATCAGAATCATAGCGCAGTCCATCAATGACTATGGAACCGAAGGTATAATCATCAATAGTCATAATATCTTTAGCCATAATATCTCTTTCTCTATCTCTTCCTCGTTCTCTCTCTATATCTATTCTTTGATTTTTGGCTAAGCGTTAAGATGTATGCCTACAAAATTAAATCGGCGGTAATATGGGTGGCAATGGAGCAAAAATGCCGGGGATGAAAAGTGGCGTTATTGCTGGAGCGGGAGCAAGCGGCACGGGCGAGACCAGAGCTGGAGTCAGGGGCAAAGTGGGAGTAGTAGGGATTGCCGGAGCAGGAGTTGTAGCTGTCGGAACTGCGGGCAGGGGTGAAGTTAGGGCAGAGGGCACGCTGATCGACTGCCCAGGAGCAGGTATAACTGGCGCGGCCGCAGTCAGGGAAAGATCGAATTTGCCGTAATCCCCTCTGGTATAGAGCTGATCGTAGATGATATACTTTCCGCTGACAGTCTGTGAATCAGCCAAGGTGCAGTCCAATTTCAGAGACCATTCTCTTAAAGCTAAATCAGTATACGTTCCGCTGAGGGTAAAGGTAGCGGCTGCTGGATCGAATGTCCCTGACACATCAACCGATCCGGTTATGTATTTGTTTAGCAGCATGGTGCATGTTCCTGACAATTCATGACTAATGGGGTTTTCAACCAGATCAAGGCTCATCTTGCCAGCTGAAGATGCTTTAATTAGGCTGAACCATGTCCCTTCCCACAATCCGGCCTGCTCGGCGACAGCAAATGACTTAAGGACCCGCTTTCCCGACTGTTTTATGATCGCTGGCTCAATAACCGGCTCGGCTGACGGACTCACATTAGAGACCGAGGGAGGATTTAACCACTGACTGTTCCAAAGACCAGCCAAAGCACCAAGGGCTAATACAGAGGCTAGGCTTGCTCCAGGCCTATAGAGGCCGTAAGGGCTATATCCCCAAGGTGGTCCGCCAAAGCTTAACAAAATGCCCAAGGGTCCAAGGCCGTCAAATCCGCTCAATCCGGCCAAGGCAGCAGGTCCATAAAGAGGGCTGCCGAAAACTCCTGCCGGTGCGTGGTAGCCTGCCGGTGCGTAGTAGTAAGGTAGTAGCCCCCCCACAAGGCTAAGAGGCCCAAAAGGCAAAGCAGCAGGATATCCACCCCATCCAGGCAGATTGTAGAAAGCGTATGAATACAAAGAGCCGCTCATCAGTATAAAAAATGAAAACCATAAAATGATTAACCATTTGGAGAAGTGAACGGCACTCAATTTTCTGACGGCTACAAGGGCCATGGATTATCCCCCCTCGATGATTAGAAAAAGCAAAGCCAGGTGAGGCTACTTCGCTTAGCTTATCCTGAGCGCTACTCCATCTTTTTGGGGAGAACCTGTAAGTTACCCCCCCACTTTTTATCCTGGCCTGGTGTCTACCCCACATACCTATTATCTTCTTTGCAGGGATATGCTTATGGCACCATATCAGGCTCAAAAAGCAGCAAAGAGTGTGCCAGCTAAGACCGAAGAGGGAATATAGCAAACCGAAGAGGGAATATAGCTATAAGCGCCCCCTATAACCATGGAAAGAATATCCTGAAGGAATATCATAAGTATTATGTAGGCTAGATTTATGACAGAGAGGGTAAAATCCCTACTTACATTACTGCCCATAGCCCAAAGATGCAGACCAGACCTCGTAATTGCGCGCCCTCTCCTTTTCCTCCTCCCGATAAAAGACGACAAAGGTCATGACATGCCAGCCAATGAAGGCGCATTTTCCGCCTCCAAAGGAGGCAGCCTCAAAGACCTTGCGCCAGGTGCCGGTGTTAAAGTAAATTCGCTCGACACTAGTGTGCGGCGGAATCGCCGCAATATCCAAGGGAACCTGAGCACTAGTGTGCGTGTGGCCGTAGACTACGTAGCGGACCTCGTTATTCCGAAGCGCTGCCTCCTGGTAAGCAAACTTTCGAAAATTCTCGGTCTGCTGGACCAAAAACCGAAGAGCGCGACTGCTTAAAATCTCTTTGAGTTTGGTGAAAGAAAAGCCAGAGGATAGCCTCATGGCCATCTCAAGGCAATCGATCACATCCGGGCCAAACCGGTCATGCTTCTTCACAAATGGGATCTTGAAAAATTGATCAACCAGGCTGTTCCAGATTTCATGAACCTTCCTTTCAATTCCAGGCCGCAGGTTGCATATGCTCTGAATCCAGGCAGGGATATCAAAAAGCGGTCTTACATTGTCAATCTCTTTCAGCTTATTTACCAGATCAGCATCACGGCCAAGAGTAGGGTCGTTTTTTACCTCCTCTGGAAAACGGGTTAAAAGATCAATCACGATAGCATCACCGAGTGAGGACCCATCTCTTTCTCCTTCATAGTTGATCCGATCATAGCAGTCGCCATGACGGGCTAGGCACCAGTAGCCTTCAAATATTCGCTCATAAGGGAAGCGGTTTTCAGTGTAAAATTTCGAATCTGACATGCCCAGAAAATCCGCTATCCGCTGTCGAGCTGAAGGATAGCGATTGATCAGCCAATCATGATTGCCGATCAGGTAGGAGAGTTGGACTTCCACATCCTCACCAAGGCATTCGGTCCGAAGCTCCTCTAGATAACCTGCGATCTCGATGTTGCGTGGATGGGTGATGATTTTATCCACGATCGCCTCGGTATAGGCTTGTAAGTTCCAGCCGCTGCGGTCAGTGATGTTAGGCGCTGACCAGGGTCTCACCGGCTGAGAGAGCCCTTCATTTTCTGGCCGCAGCCAAAAATCCGATCGAATCAGATCAAATATATCGCCCAAAAGAACGATCTCGATCTTCTTGATATTGGATTGTCGGGCATCTCCGACGATGTTCTTCAGAGACTGGCAAAATTTACGAAAGGCCCTTGGATCAATAGTTGTTCCTGATGAGCCGTCAGTAAGGTGGACATCACTTAAAAAAACCAGCATGGCGAAAACCTCCTCATCTCTCTCTAACCTATGCGCTCTAACCTATTGTGATTTTTGCTATTTCTTATAATCTATTAATTTATAATCTATTAATTTATTTATAATCTATTAATCTATGCTTTTGTACTTTTTTCTCCGAATGTACTTTTTCTCCGAACCCTTGATTGTACTGGATTTGCTATTAGAGGTAACTTTCAAGGATTTCAAGTCGTTAAGAAATTTCTGCAAAGGTGCAATTGTAATTAACTCTATCTTTTTCGCCCGATAGCAATGGTCGATAGGCCATGCCAGGGCAAGATAGTGTTTATCTTGCTTAAGATACCTTGAAAGGTATTTAAGATCTTAATTTGAATCGAAGAAAATTTTTTTCTCCTTAATATCTTGCCGTTCAAGATCCAGGCCGGGACCCCGATACGATTAAAGGAGGTGATAATTTTGACAAGGTCAAAGCCAGCTTTCTTCATAACCTCCTGGAGCTGCAAGTCCGAATAGCGGCGATAGTGCCCCAGCACTTCATCAAAGCTTGATCTGAGCCACTCTCCGTAAGGGACCAGGACAATAGCCCGGCCCTCAGCTCTTAGGGCTTGATGGATGTTTTTCAATCCGGCAAGATCATCCTCGATATGCTCAAGCACATTGAGGCAGATGACGGTATCGAACTGCTCACGATAGGGAATAAAGTCCTCCTCCCTTCTAAGATCAATAGTTTTAACCTCCATGTATGGTTTATAAAGACAGTAGTTCTTGAGATAGTCGAGGTAATTTTGATTGATGTCGCTGACCACATAGTGGGGTCTAGGAATGAGATGACTGGTCAGGTTGCCAAGCCCGGCGCCGATCTCAAGGACATAATCGCCAACATAGGGCCGGATGGTCTCCGCCATCCAGCGGCAGAAATTCGGAGCCTGAGCTAGACTGTGGAGAATAGCTGAGCCATATTCATCCTCCTGGTAGATATCATCTATCAGCCAGTATTTGATAAGGGTCCAGAGGGCAACTACCCCATCCCACCAGCCGATTTTCTTTCCCTCTTCTTTGGTTCTGCCGGCATAGGAAATAGGCACCTCAAAAATGGCTGCCCGGCGCTTGGCCAGCTTGACTGACAGCTCAGGCTCAAGGTCAAACCCGTGACTGCGGATAGGAATTGATTTGAGCAGTCTAGTTCTAACCGCCTTATAGCAGGTCTCAATATCGGTGTAGTTGACATCAGTGATCAAATCAGCCAAAGTGGTCAAAAAACGGTTGACCAGGGCATGCCGAAAGTAGAGTAGCCGGCAGTAGTCCCCTACCAGAAAGCGAGAGCCAAAAACTGCATCGGCCTGCTCTCGGACAAAGGGGATAATCAGCTTTTCATAGTCTTTGGGGTTATACTCAAGATCGGCATCCTGGATAATGCAAATATCCTTGGATGCCTTGGCTAGGGCAGTGCGGATAGCCTCGCCCTTTCCCCGGTTGGTTGGCTGCTCAATCAGGATGATTTCAGGATGTCTGGCAGCTAACCGCCTCAAAATGTCCCGGCTGCCATCGGTTGATCCATCATCGACCACAATGATTTCTATCTCGGAAATAAAAGCACTTCTGACCGCCAAAACCCGCCTGATGCATTCTCCCACTGTATAGGCTTCATTGTAGACAGGCATCAGAACTGATAGTGAAACAGTTGGATTCATAAACTATTGGTCGATCTCCCTATTTAAGGCAGTATCCAGTCTATTAAGGCAGTATCCGGTAAGGCAACATCCAGGGCAATCGCCTGAAAAACTTACCAATTTCTCACGCGATCGTCCTGAGGCAGCATCTTCAAACTTTAGTGGTTTCCTCGCCAAGTGCGTAACACGAACGCGCAGCGGATCAATTACGCTATCAATTGTAGGGGCAGACCTTGTGCCCGCCCAGAGCTTGCGCTCTTTTTTAGCGAAAAGACCAGTTAGGGCTAAAATGGTAAACTTATGTAAAAGCCCGCAAAAAAGGGCCACAGCGACGCAATATCCTCAAACTTCTAGTGGTAAACCGGATATATTATCCCAATCAGACTATATAGATTCAAGCCGATCAAAAGCCCAAGGAAGGCAAGGGTAGCAAGCTCCTGCCGCACGCCGATTAGCCGGCAGATTCTCTTAAGCCCGGCCGCCACTCCAATAGCCATAAAGATACACAGCGGGCCCATGACTGGAAAAATCAGCCTGCCTTGAGCAGACAGAAAGGTAAAATTCAGGATAATAAGGTTAATCAAAGCTAACACTATGGCCGCAAGAAAGAGAGCAAGACAAACCGCGGTCTTCTTTTCCATCTTATTTTTCCTCTTGACTCCAGGGAACAAAAACATAACCACTCCGATCAAACCTGCCAGACTGATTAGGCCATAAATCCCGTACATCCAGCCCGCAAGCTTGATCGTCAGCCAGTCAAATTGTCCCCAGAAAGAGGTAAATAGCCCAGGAGCAAAGGCCCGGGTAAGAAACTGCATTCTGATCTGAGCAGGCAAAACCAGGCCAGGATTCTGAATAGCCTGAAGCTTCCACCCCAATGGATCGTCAAATCCGTAGAGAAGAATGCTTCGGACAAAATACCAGCCGGAAATTATACCTACCGGAATCAGGAAAAAGAGCAAATTTCGGACCACTTTGACCAATCTGTGGCCTAGGCTGGACTTGCGATAAGAGACCAGGGCCTGATAGATCACTCCGATCATGGAGATCACCACCAGGCAAGAAATGTTTACCTTACTGATCAGTCCTAGACCAAGGGCCGCACCAAGCATGATGAGCCGCGGCCTTGGATTCCCATGCTCTGAAATAATCAATTTGGTTAAAAGATACAAAGAGATAGCTGAAAATAGAGCCACCAGATTATCATTGTTCAAGACCGCACTCAGGAAGGTAAACTGAGGATTGAAGGCGCACAGGCCAGCCGCCAAAAGGGCGAGACCCTTTTGCTCAGGGAACAGGGCCTCGGCAGTTTTAAAGATAAACAGAACAGTCAGAGCGGCTATTAAGATAGAAATCAGTCTCAGGAGGTGAATTACCCTGATTGAGCCGGAGAAGGGAAACCTCTCCTGGGTAGTGGTCAAAAACATATTCCTCTCGCTCCCCTTGCCCCATTTAATATAGCGGGGATTTAGCGGTGGATAGATCCGTTCGCTAAATCCAGCCTCTGGATAATAATAAAACTGAATCAAATCCTGCTCGCTGTGAAGGACGATGTCTGAAGCCTTGTTTTTGGATATAGCGGCTAAGGCTAAGGCTCCGATCAGGTAATATAGGGGGGGATTGAATCCTTCGGTCGTGATCGAAAGAGCCTCGCTCGTCTGATTAGGTAGCTTTTTCTCCTTGGCTAGAAAGCGGATGTATTCGAAATGGAAAGGCTCATCCGGCGCGTTAAATACCGGAATAATCAGGCTGAATGCCACCGAGAGAATGATAAATATAGTGATGATCAGCGATAGATTCCAAAACCTTCGACTCATAAGGTCTGCTCTAGTTATATTTCTAGTTTATATATTCTAACTAATATTTATTTATAATTCTATTCGCTCTTATTTATTAGCTACCATTGAGAGACATAACCCTAATAAGAGCTAAGCCCCTTCGAGGGTTTATGGTTGT
>JAILZY010000158.1 GCA_023512255.1 bacterium
ACTTTCTTCTCTCTTTATTTTCTCTCCTCCCCTTTATATTTTCAACATTATTTTTTCAACATGGGGAACATCTGCCTTTCAAGTTATAAGCCTTTATGGTCGGGCACTTATCTAACCTTTTTCTAGCTATCCCACCTTTCCAAAAATGCTAAATGCTAAATGCTAAATGCTAAATGCTAAATAGTATATAGGTCTTCCCGGGAAGTAGTATAAAGAAAATCATATACTTACTTTCCATGATGAGCAACTTTTATGCCCTGCTCTTCCAACACCTCGGGGGAAGATGGGGAAAACTACCCTTAAGATGTTATTTTACTGAAGACTTCCTCTTGTCAGATAAAGTTTTCCATCCTAGGCTATATAAGCTAATTGAAGAGAAAACCGAACCATAAAAATCAAGAGATGACCTAATTAGGATTGCCGAATAAAGGGTGAAAACTAATGGTTATTCGGATGATAGATTCTAATTACCCACATCATAAAATCTATGGATAGATACTGAGATTCTATGGATTTTGAGGATTATAAAGATATTAGGCTGCAATCTAAGCGGTTTTCTCGCTAATAAAGTGTCGCTAATAAAATGCGTAAAGCTGGATGGACACAAGGTCTGCTCCTACAATTAGCTTATCCGCACCTACACTTGATAGCGTAATTGATCCGCTGCGCAACTTTTGTTACGCACTTAGCGAAAGAACCACTAAGGGCTGGATATATGATTTTAGTTATCCATACAATTTTTGTTAAAATTTTATTTGACTTTTTTTCATAATTCTGCTATTAATAGGTTGCTATGATTAATAGCAATTTTTATAATAACCAGTCAATCTAGCCGCAAGGAGGATACTTATGGCCGTGCTCAAGGATATGTCGAAAGGATTGATCCCGGGTATTTTGGTTGGTGTGGGTATAACAATGGCTGCTCCTGTTATCTTACCTGTGCTAGGGACTGTACTTCGGCCCTTAGCCAAATCAATGATCAAAGCAGGTCTTGCTATCAACGACAAGCTAAAGGAAGCAACGGCTGAGGTCAGGGAACAATTCAGCGATCTTGTAGCTGAGATCAAGGCAGAGTGCGCCGCAGGACAGCCTGCCGCGGCTTTGGCTGGTCAAGCTGCCCCTTCCGGGGCTACTCCAGCAGGGGGGACTTCAGCAGGGGGAACGCCAGCAGGGGGGACTCCAGCAGGGGGGGCTCCAGCAAGAGAGGCTCCAGCAGGTGGGGGCCAACAGGGAGGGGCATATCCGACAGGGAAAAAAGAACAATAGGGATAGAGTAGTATACAGAATTTATTAGCTAAATGGTCCTTTCGCTAATAAAGTGCACAAGGCTAGGCGGACCTCAAGGTCAGCCCCTAAGTTGATAGCGTAATTGATCCGCTGCCCAGTTGTGTGACGCGCTTCTTCGCACTTAGCTAAAGAACCGCTAAATGGTCCTTTCGCTAATAAAGCGTGCAATTTTGGCGACCACAAGGGACCGTCCCCGCGATTGATTGAGTAATTGGATTCTGCTCTCGCACTTGGCGAGGAAACCAGTAAATTCAATCACTAGTAAATTCACTCACTAGAGGAGCTCAAAGTCTTATGAATAATGAAAAGGTGAGGGCTACTCACGCTATCCCTGGCCGGGTGCGTCTTAAGGTGCCTCAGCTAAAACAGGATCCTTCCTTTGGGACTAGAATTAAAGAGCAGTTTTCGGCCATTAAGGCTATCAAGCAGATTGAGGTAAATCAGGTTACAGGAAGCGTTTTGGTGCTCTATGATCCAAAGGAAATTTCCCTTCCCAGCACCTTATTCTCACTCCTCTGCTCTTTCCGGAATCTTTTCCCTGAGGTTGATATTGAGCAGCTTAAAAATTTTTTGACCTCACCCGCTGATTCATCAGCCACTGCCGCTGGGGCCACAGACCCATTGGCCATGAAAATCTGCGAGCTTTCATCGGCACTGAATGAGCGGCTAAAAAAAGCCACCGGAGCTGATCTTAAGACAATGCTGCCACTAGCTCTTTTTTTCCTTGGCATGCATGGCCTTTTGACCTCTGAGAGTATCTCCACTCCGGCCTGGTATGACTTTATTTGGTTCTCTTTTGGCGCCTTTTTTATGCTCAATCCGCTGAGGAGTTAAATAATTCGGCATCGCATCTTAAGTTCATAGCTTTGGTGAGCCAGCTCGACAAGTTCAGCCCATCCCCAACTTCCCTGATCAGTCAGATAAGGGAACAGAGCCGAAGGGAGCCCTTCAAGCCCAAGATAGGCTCCACTGATGGCCCCAGTCATGGCAGCTAGAGTATCCGTATCTCCACCGGCAGCAATCGCTGTAGCGATTGCTTGCCAGTAATCTGAAGGGGCTTTCAAAAACGCATATAGGCTAAAGAGCACACTGCTGACCACAAAAGGGGAAATTCCAGCCGCAGAGCAGCTTCTGTCAGCAGAGTGAGTGGCTATGCCGCTTGCCTCACAAATGCGGTTTGCTGCCTCATCAGGCGGCAGTGATACCCACTCAGCCAGCCCCTTTAGAGCATCGGCGAAAGATGGGTCAATGGCCAAGCACCAGTCACTTAGCTGAACAAGGAAGCGAGAAACATCAATCGGCCTCTGAACAAGGGCCAGAGCGACCGCACCGGCTATGGCTGCGGCTCCGGCTGAGCATCGTCTGTCCTGATGGGTAATGCGGCTCTGATCATGTGCAGCCCTGATAAGCTCTTGCGGCTGATCGAAAAACATCAGCCCGATAGGGCCTGCCCGCATTGCACTGCCGTTGCCAGCCGAGGGAGCAGGAGTGCCAGCCTTATCCCAGGGAATGCCGCGGGCAACTCGCCAGGCAGCTTCTGAAGTGGCCCCCCCGGCGCCAACAATTCTCCCTTCGGTGAAGAGGGCAGCGATGCGGCTGGCATAATCGCTTGGGTCAAACCGCTGGCATACAATATAGCTTTGAAGTAGCTCGCGGGCCAGCTGTGAATCATCGCTATACTGACCAAAGGGAAATGGCGGACGGCCAGGCTCTTCCACCTGCCCTGATTTCATTATACCGGTAAGTATTCTGGTAATGTATTGACCACAAACCGAGGGAGGGTAACCTTCTACGGGAAAACCAAGGGCATCACCCAGACACTGACCAATAAGGCAGCCGCTAAATTGCTCTTTTCGTGGTATAGTCATTGGAGAGGTATAGTTTTGGTGGATAATAGTGATTATTTAATATTTCCCCGGCTTATTATTTAACTTATTATTTACTATTTCCCCAGACAAAAAGACCGGTTATAAATGTCCAAGAAGGCGGCATATCTTTTATATGTTTATTATACAACTAATTGACCTCAAGCTCAATCTCAAAGGTAGATGCACAGATGTTCCCCATGTTGAAAAAATAATGTTGAAAATATAAAGGGGAGGAGAGAAAATAAAGAGAGAAGAAAG
>JAILZY010000050.1 GCA_023512255.1 bacterium
GATTTCAGAATCGATTTTTTGGCCGAGAGTGTCTATCCGCTGGTTGACCTGTCTGGTTTCAGCATCGATTTTTTGGCTGAGGGTATCTATCCGCTGGTTCATATTGCCAATTTCTTGTCTAACCTGTCCGATTTCAGAATCGATTTTTTGGCCTAGAGTGTCTATTCGCTGGTTGACTTGTCCGATTTCAGAATCGATTTTTTGGCCGAGAGTGTCTATCCGCTGGTTGACCTGTCTGGTTTCAGCATCGATTTTTTGGCCTAGAGTGTCTATTCGCTGGTTGACTTGTCTGGTTTCAGAATCGATTTTTTGGCCGAGGGTGTCTATCCGCTGGTTTATATTGCCAATTTCTTGTCTAACCTGTCCGATTTCAGAATCGATTTTTTGACTGAGGGTATCTATCCGCTGGTTGACTTGTCTGGTTTCAGAATCGATTTTTTGGCTGAGGGTATCTATCCGCTGGTTCAATTGAGCTCCCAGCGTATCTATCCGTTGATTGAAATACCGGGAAGATTCTTCTTGCTTCTCTCTTAAGTCCTCGGCATTCTTCTCAATAGCAGTGTAGATATCATCAAGAGTTATTCGCTTGATCGACTTTCCCACGGCTACAATCGGCCCCGTTAGTTTATCTATACCCTCTTTGATGTTTTCTTTTACTTTAATACTCATAGCTCACAAAGCCGCCTTTTCCAGATGAAAAAGTTTAGATTCTATCATTTTCTATCTTTAATCTATTTTTATTTTTATATCAAGCAAAAAATTCATCTTTATTCTTGTCTAACTTCTATCAAAAAAATTTTTACTATTAACAGTAATTCAAAGCCATTCTTCTTCGTCTTCTAAAGGGAGTTTGACGTGCACTTCTTCCGTAATTTTTGCATTTTCTTCTTGTTTTTGCAACAATATGATAACTCAACAAATGACGATCACTCTAGTCAAGGGAGGTGAGGGATCTATTCATAAAATAACATAAAAGGCTTAAAAGTAGTGAATTTTCCCCAGCGGCGGGCTTGTGGGAAAGCTCTGCTCATCAGGAGTAGCAATTTTCTTACTTATCCCCAGCTTATATGTTGTATAGACCAATATCTTATATTTTCAAGGGAGTTTGAAATGAATTCTATTAAAAAGAACTGGTTAACCTTTGGTTTGTTGATCTTGGTATTTTTAGCCTTAACAAGTGCAGCTAATGCCCAATTTTATCCTCCGATCGTACCTCCATTCTATGGATATACTTATGGTTATAGCCCGGTGTCGCCCGCTTTTGGATATTATCCACCGGTCTCCTCAGCCACTGTGGCTCCATATGGGTATCGTGGTGCTCATGCGCTGCTTACTACCTTAGCCCTCCTGGGAGCTTTGCCGACAACTACAACCACCAGCACACTTTTGCCGACGACAAGTACCACGAGCACACTTTTGCCGACCTACACGGTTCCTACTACGAGCTATCCGACCACGACCTCTACTATTGGGACAACGACAGCTCTCTTGCTCGGAGGATCGATTTCTCCAACTACTGCTCTTTTGCTCTCTTCGACAACTCCTACTACGACCTATCCGACCACGACCTCTACCATTGGGACAACGACAGCTCTCCTGCTCGGAGGTGTGTCCACCACAACCCTACTGGCTCTCGGTATTTAAGGCTTTCCCCAAGAGAGAATTATCAAAAAGGTTTTAGTTGAATTATAATTGCGTTTCTACTCTACTGTATTTCTCCTTTATCGCCTTTTCGGGTTCTGGTATAGGGCCCGGAAAGGCGAATTTTTATTTTTTGACTATTATCAGCTAGCCAGCAGCCGATCAAAAATAAAGATAGAGAAGATACCTTAACAAAAAGGGGATATTGAAAAGATAGCTCTTGGTTTTAGGTGCTAAGATTATATCATCTCACTCATAATGATGATATAATCTCAACCGTTGAGTTAGCCTAATAAAAATAAGAAAGGGGTATCTTGTGAGGATAAAGATTAGCCATCTCGATACAGAATTAGCTTGGCTTTTGGAGCACGGCAGCAGGCTTATTCTTTTCCTGATTGTGGTATTAACCATAACTGTAACTGTGGCTGCTAAAATTATGCCCTGTTATGCAGCAGCAGGGGGCAAAGATCAGGCGTCAGCTTTTTCGCCTCTTAATGTTATCGTAATTACAATTGATACCTTGCGGGCTGATCATCTTGGCTGTTACGGATACCGGGCGGTCAAGACTCCTAATATTGACGCTCTGGCCCGACAGGGAATTTTATTCTGGCAAGCCTATACCCCAACTCCAGTTACCTTCCCTTCTCATACCTCCATCTTCACCGGAACCTATCCTCCATTTCATGGGATCCGAAATAACGGGAATTTTATCCTCGACAGCAAAGCGCTTACCCTGGCTGAAATTCTAACTGAGCATGGATATCGAACCGCGGCTTTTATCGGAGCTTATGTTCTAGATTCATACTATGGGCTGGATCAGGGATTTCAAACCTATGATGATGATTTTTCTGAAGGTAAAAGTAATGAGCAGGAATTATATCAGGAAAAGACTGCCGAGCAGGTTACTCAGAAGGCGGTGAAGTGGCTAGAGAAAAATGGCCAAGATCGCTTTTTTATCTGGCTCCACTATTTTGACCCTCACGCACCATATAGTCCACCCTCTCCTTTTCGGGAAGAATATAGCCAGAATCTCTACGATGGAGAAATTGCTTACACTGATTACTGGCTTGGAGTTTTGTTCCGTCAGCTGCAAAAACAGAAGCTCGATGCCAAGACCCTGGTCATTCTCACCTCAGATCATGGCGAGAGCCTTGGCGAGCACGATGAGCTGACTCACGGCGTATTTATCTATGATTCTACCCTGCGGATTCCCCTGATCATCAAAGGCGGTCAGCTTCCATCATCCAAAACGGTTTCAACCCAGGTTCGAACAATAGATATTTTGCCCGCTATTTTACAGATCTTGGGGATCAACCTCTCAGGCCAGATTCAGGGACAAAGCCTTCTGAATTTAGTTAATGGTCAGCCAGATAAAAAGGAGCGAATCTTGTACTGCGAGTCGTATCTGCCTTACTATAATCATGGATGGAGCCCGCTGAGCGGAATCCGCACTCATGATTGGAAGTACATCAGGGCTCCAAAACCGGAGCTATACGATCTTCGGAAAGACCCGGCAGAGAGACGCAACCGGATCGGGGAGCTTTCAGCCGTAAGGGGAAAAATGGAAGATGAGCTCAACAGCCTGCTCTCTTCGATAGCTCCACCACCCACGGCCGAGAAAAACCGCCAGACTGAAGCAGCAGGGGGCAACCAGGCAGCTTTTGTGCCGAATCAGGATAGACTAAAGAGGTTAATGAGCCTTGGCTACATTTCTACTGCTCCATCCATAAAACCTAAAGAGGGCTCTTTGGCTGATCCGAAAGATAAGATTGGGCTTTTGAATTATTTAAACCGTGGGATGGGCTTTTTGGAGGCTAAAGACCCCAATCGGGCTATCAGAGAGTTCAAGACCCTGGTTGAGATGGATCCAAACAATACTTTCGGCCACCTGATACTTGGCTCGACCTACTGCCAAGTCAAACTCTACGATTTGGCTTTGCAGGAGTTTCTCACTGTTGCTCGAATTGACGATATGTACATGGACATTCATAACCGCCTGGCCTCGGTTTATCAGGTAAAGGGATTAAGTGAGCGGGCTATTGAAGAATACAAACTCTCCATTCGAAATTATCCCCGGTGTGCGGAAAATTATAATCTTTTGGCCACGGTGTATATTGATCTAAATCGCTATGATGAGGCTATTGAGCAACTTAAGGAAGCCCTCAGGCTCAAGCCTGACTTTATTAGGGCCCATAATAACCTTGGCCTAGCCTATGGTCGAAAAAAGAGCTATGCTCTAGCCATAGAGGAGTTTCAGGCTGCTCTGAGAGGGAGCTCTGCGATTGCTGAAATCTACAATAACCTAGGTTGCGTCTACCTTGAGCTTGGCATTCTGCTAAAGGAAGGAAAGAATATGCCTCAATTTCCTATTAGCCCACAAGAGATGGAAAAAATCTACGGCCATATTCCAGGTCTAAGAGAGCATCCGGCGCAAGCCTTTGACCTGGCCAAAGAGGCTTTTGAGCAAGCTTTGAAGATTGATCCTAACTTCCGAGATGCCAGAATAAATCTTGGGATCACTTATTTGAATGTCGGCTCTTTAGATAAAGCCATAGCAGAGTATCAAAAGATTCTGACTGATGATCCTTCGGATATTAAATCACGGCTGAATCTGGCTGTCATCTATCTCCAGGGTGGGCAGGCCGAGCAGGGTAGAAAGTGCCTGTATGAGGTCCTGGCCCAGGATCCTAACAATATGCTGGCTCATTACTATCTTGGTTCAAACTATTTGCGGGCAGGTCAAATTGAGAAAGCTTTGACCGAATATCGTCGAATGGTTAAGATCGAGCCTTACAACCCAGATGCTCATTTTTATCTGGCAGAGGCATATCGAGCCAAGGGAGAAATCAAACAAGCTATTGAAGAGTATCGGCAATCCCTTAAAATTAACCCTGATCACGTCAGGGCTCGCAAAGCTCTCTCGGCGCTAATCTCTTCTTCTCAACAAGGCGCAGGTCAACAGGGTGCTGCGGGCGGTGGATAGATTTTTGTGCCTTTTATGCTATCTGATAATCTGATACCCACTTAGTGGTCCTTTCGCCAAGGTGCGAGAGTATATCCCAATTACCCAATCAAAAAATTGTATGGAAATTGTATGGGCGGACCTTATGTCCTCCTACTAAATTGCGCACTTTGTTAACGAGAGGACCACTACCCCATCCCCCTGCCTTATGAATCTAGGCAGGTCTATATCCAGGGAATATATATATATCCAGATTCAGGGGGAATATATATCCAGGAAATTTTTCAATCATGCCGATAAAAACAATTTCTCCCAGAGAATCGAATAAATCCTGGATATATTCCGATAAGTAATTATAAGTATCCGACCATAAATTATAACGTTTTGGTAGGATAAGCGCCTCGCTGGTCAAGCACAGGCGAGACGCTTGCGCTACCTGAGTAAGTTATAGATCTTTATGGTCGGGCGCTTATCTTGGGGATAGGGAGTGAAGTATGCAGTAAACCAGTGAGGGGAAAAATGAGGGAGAGCTTTATGAATATCGAACAAGGCTGCAATATAAACTATATGGTCATGCCTACAAAATCAAAAGAGCCCACCTTCAGGGAGAATATGATCGAATTTTCCGTCCTGCCTAGAGAAAGACTCATAATCGATATCGAGAAAAAGCTTAAAGCTGTTGAAAGATTTTTGCTCAATCTGAGTGTTGATCTGACTGAGTCGTAATCTTTATTCACTCAATGATATTTCAATCTGAAAATTTTTAGACTTAAAATTTGACAGCTTTTGATCTTATCCACTATAATATAAAAAATCATTAATATAACAAATTACCTATTTTAAGAGGTTATGTCGAAACTCTAGTCTCATTTTCTTTATTCTTTAGCGTATTTTTTAGTCTCTATTTTGGATAAGTTTTAAGTAGTGGTTAATCTGCCGGTTAATTTTATTTGTTTCCTTCCCCTTAAAATTTGAAGATTAAAAGACAGATGTTCCCTAAATTCCCTCCTATAGAAAGGGCCAGGGGAGGGAGGTGCTTTTATTCACTCCTTACCCAGCCTTTCCCATCGAGGAGGTGGCAGGGCGATTGCATGAGAAATTGGCTAGTCAATATGTTATATAGAGTTATCCTAATTATGGTTAATCTATATTCAGTTTAATTTATTAGTGGTTCTTTCGCTAAGTAAATATCCATTAACGATAACCTCTTAGAGGCCAAAACCTTAAGATTAGCCTTTAATTTTAGTTATTACATACTTAGCGAGAAAACCAATTAGATGCCATGTTTACAATTTTTCTTCTGTGGGTTCCTCATTTTGGTGTCTATTACTGTTATATGAGAGCAGACCCGGGGAATAGATAAAATCTCATCTCCTCAGCTCATTGGTGCTCTCCTTATCGGTACTCTCCATGAAGGAGAGGGTTTTGGCAGGTAGCCAAAAGATTAACTTATTTAAGGTTAGTGAGGGCTTACATATGTCTATTAAAACCAAAAAAGTATTATTCTCAGTAAAATCAGTCCATTTCTCCCTTGTATTATCCCTTATCCTTTTTTGGGCAATTCCCTCTTATGCTCTTCAGCAGCTCTGTACCATGCATAAGGAGAGCCTAAGGGGGCCTAAAGTTGACTGTACTTATTGCCATGATGATCCTGATTTAGGGAGCTTAAGAGACGGCTTAGGCCTTGCAAACACCACTGTCTGTAATGATTGCCATAGCCCGGGGGGACAATTTGACGGGGTGGATGATCCGGTCATTGGAGCCAGGGCCAATTGGCAGGCTGGGGGGGGGTATGAGGGCAATCAATTGAAGCCGGGGAAGGAGAAGTGGTGTGTCGGCTGCCATGATGATGGAAGCTGTACGATTCTGGGTATAGCCGCAGCTAATATTGCTGGCTTATCCATGAGCGGAGATTGGCAGAATTCGGCCTCTATAGTTTCATCGAGTGTGCCGGGGGCGGAGAGACTCCTCGATCAGGACCTTGAAACAGGCAACAATAGCGGGGTAATCATCTTTGATCTTGGTGAGACCGCGGTGATATCTCATGTTAGGCTATATACCGCGGCTGGGGAGCAGGCCAAGTGGGAGCTTTGGGGAGGAGTTGATGGTATTTCCTGGAGCAGGGTTGTATTTGGCTCATCAGTACTTTATTCTGCCCCAACTTGGCTAACAGGGCTTGAGGGTGGATGGAGTGAGGTCAGGCTGGATAAATTCATTCCGATTCGCTATCTCAAATTGGTCAAGGCGAGCTCATGGCCGCTTAGCAAAAATTACCTACGTGAGTTTGAGTTCAAAAAGGATATTCAGTATGGATATTACATTAGCGGCCACAAGATTGGCTGTAGCCACTGTCATGATTTGGCCAGCGACCACATTGATGGCCAGGCCAGGACCTACTGCGCCAGCCAGAATAATTACCAAAGCGGCTATCGCCTAAAGAGCGTAGAGGTGGACGGGCAGATGGTTCTGCCCATGGAGATTCCGCGGGTAGGCTGCAACAGTGGAGAAAGTCCTAGGACCGACAATGACTTTGCCCTATGTTTTTCCTGCCATGATAAATATAAGCTTCTTGGCGATGCCTATGGCTCGGGCAGCTTTCATCAGGATCCTCTGGCTACGAATTTTCGCAATGAGGATCATGTCGATGAAAATGGCAAGGTTAAAAATGAGCATCTTCGCCACCTGCGGGGAAGGGGACCATGCGGAAACACCAAGGATTGGGATTCTGACTGGGATGGAGTGGCTGACTCACCGCAGAGCTGTCCAGCTTGTCATAATGTTCACGGCTCACCCTCACCAGCCATGACCAGGCATGGAGAGCTGGCTAGTCCAGCGGGCAGCAGCGCTGAGAAGGCCCCTATGTTCAACTTTCGCTACCTGAACGCGGCTGGAAAAGCCGATTTTAGCTTGCAGAATACTTCCCAAAGTACGGGTGGGCAGACCCAGTTCTGGGGATCAGGGCCAGGAACAGTAGCCAAAAACAAGATCTGCGCCATGTGCCACAATGATCAGATCATTTACCACCGCAGCCCAGTATCTTCACCCATTGCTCAGTGTCTTGACTGTCATACTTTGGCTAGTGTAGCGGCTATTAATCCGAGTCATGCCACTCACCTGGTGGTTGATCCTCGTGGTCCGAGCATTGCCTGCACGGTTTGTCATAGTAATTGCAGCCAAGGCAGCCCTCATCTGAAGCTGATGGCTGACGGCAAGCCCTTAGCCCAAACTACGGCCTGTGATCCATGCCATAGCAAAGACGGTGCCTTTGATGGAATAAATGATCCATTGATCGGCGCTAAGGTTAACTGGCAGGATGGAGTGTATCAGAAGCCGGAGCGGGTTGACCTAAAGCCAGGGCTGGAAAACTGGTGTGCTGGATGCCATGATCAGGGCACCTCGGTCTGCATTGGAGTCTCAGCGCCGAATGTCATGGGAGATAACGCCACCTATGGTTATAATATTAATGGCCACAAGATCGCCTGCTCAGCCTGTCATGACCTGACCACTACCCACACTGATGGTGACGCCAGGACCTATTCCCATAATTCCGATCCCTTGAACGCGAGCGATGTCCATAATTACCAGAATGGATATCGGCTGAAATACCGGATGGTTATCCCCCTGCCCACTGGCCCTGGAGGAGGAACCAGCAGAGACAAGTTTGCCCTCTGCTTTGAATGTCATGACTATGATAAGCTCATGGATAACAGCGAGCCTTTTGAGACCAATTTTCAGGATGAGGATATGATTAACAATATTAATCAGCGGATTAATCGGCACCGCTCTCACCTGATTTCTGGAAATGTAGCCTGGGATTCTGACTGGGATTATCTCCAGACAGAAGGTGATGCTTTGGACTCCCGGATGAGTTGTCCTGCCTGCCACAATGTGCACGGTGCGCCCAATCCGATCATGATCCGACATGGTGAGCTAATCAGCACTCCTGGCACTCAGGATAAGGTGCCGGCTTTAGATTTTCGCTGGTATAAAGAGGATGGTTTTACCCTGACCGTATTTCCTGAAGAGAGCCGCTATGGAGATATGCCACCGCTTGGTGGACCAGGGAATGGCTCTTTAGCAGCCAGCAAGGTGTGCGAGGGCTGTCATGGCGGCCCCAATCCTATTGTCTATGACCGGAGTTATCAGTCTATCCAGATGCCTTCGGGTAGTTGGGCCAGACCACCGCTTCCACCCTCAGTGCGGATGCTGAGCCCAGCTTCAGGCAGCAAAGATGTAGCTCCAGACAGATCGTTATCTTTCCTACTCCTGTCGAACGGACACGATGCCCTAGACCTTGCTACCTTATCAGTCTCTCTTCGAGGGTCGATCTCTTATGATCAGCTCTATACATACGGAGACAGTGAGATTGAAGTCTCCACTTTGCCGTCGCCTAGATCCATGGATTATCAGGTGAAAGTTTTCCCTTCAGCCAATTTTGGCGATTATGAGAGAATTACGGTAACTATCTCGGTTCGGGACAACAGAGGCCATAAGTTGACCTCTCCTTCCTGGTACTTTGAAACCGGCGGATCTTCTCCTGTAATCTGGAAGAGCCCGCAGGCGATCCACTCAGCTGGCTTATTCTGGTATCCAGAGCGTCTGATCGACGATCTTCATGAGACAGGAAATCCCTTTGTGGCCGGTGCTAGTCACTGGATAGTATTTGATTTGGGACAGAGCTATGAAGTCAGTCAGGTTCGCCTGTTGATTCCTTCGCTTGAGGTGGCTCGAACTTGGACCATATGGGTGAGTGATGATCCGGCTAACTTTGGAACAGCCGTAAAAACAAACTGGCTGGCTGAGCCACCTACGATTACGGTAGACAATACCCAAGCAGAATTTACCCCAGATGCAGCTTCCTGGCCCTCCTCGAAGGCGATCAGTGGCTATTACGGCACTGATTACCAAACTCATGCTACCGTGCTTGGAGACGATACTGCTACCTGTACCTGGACTCCTGAGATTCCTGCTGATGGCACCTACCAGGTTTATGCTCGTTGGACCAGCAGTGCTGACCGAGCTCAAGATGCTAGCTACACCATAAACTATAGCGGTGGATCGGAAACGATATTGGTAAATCAGCAGCTAAATGGAGGAAAATGGAATCTTCTAGGCACCTATTATTTTGTGCAGGGAACCTCTGGTAATATTGTCCTGGGCAATAGATCCTCATCCGAAGGTTACTTGGTGATAGCTGATGCTATTCGACTCGTTCCGACCGAGAACTTGCCGGTCTGGGTCAGTACATCAGTTACTACAAAAACGGGAAGATATCTCAAGCTCTCTACCGGACAGGGACCTTTGAGTGAGGATACGGTCAGAGAAATAGACTTTGTCGGCAATTAATTATTCCTAACCACACCTTGGTGTGCCCTCTCTCCTCAGCTTTCTAAGGGGAGAGAGGGCGCACCTTGAGAGGCGCAAATAGCTAAGTTGGTTCTTTCGCTAAGTGAGTAACACAACTGGACAAGTGAAATAATTATCCTAGCCGGGATGTTATAACTCATTATGGTTAGTCGCGTATAAATAGCAAATTTTGAAAACAATTAAGGGATAGCCAAAGGAACAAAGAGCGGCTGGCCGAATTTAGCTTTTCCAAACTCCCTGACAATTTTCTGCCCTTGAGGCGAAGTTACCCAACCGATATAGGCCATAGCCAGAATGTAATTTACTTTGGGGTGGCGGGCTGGATTGACAGCCATAATTCCATAGATATTGAACAGGCTAGGGTCTCCTTCACAGAGGATTTCAAGGCTGATTTTGTCCTTGTAAGCTAGATACGTGCCACGGTCTGACAAGGTGTAGCCATTCTTTTCGTAAGCCATCTGGAGAACCGCGGCCATGCCCTGTCCAGCCTGGGCATACCATTTCCCTTGGGGAATAATGTGCGCTTTAGCCCAAATCTCCATTTCCTTTTTGTAGGTTCCTGAATCATCTCCCCTTGAGACAAAAAAAACCTGAGCCTTGGCGATCTTGCCAAAGGCTTGGGATGCATCCTTAGAGCCCCGGATCCCCGCGGGGTCATCTGGAGGACCAACAATAACAAAATCATTGTACATCACCTCACGGCGATTGACCCCAAATCCATTGGCAATAAATTTATCTTCAGCCTGAGGGGCATGTACAAAGACCAGATCGCAGTCACCCATCTCGCCTGTCTTGAGTGCTTTCCCCGTGCCTTCAGCGATCACGTCCACTCGGCAGTTGAACATTTTTTCAAAAGGTGGATTGAGAGCCGCAAACAAGCCGGTATTATCCGTACTGGTAGTGCTGGAGATCCGAAGCCGCCAATCTCTCCTCTGCTTGGCCTTGGTCGGGGGAGGTGAGAGGATAGTGAAAATAAAAATTATGGCTAGGATAAAAGAAAGGATGATATTCATCTTTTTCATGGCGATATTTTCTTCTCCTTTTTGCACTCTTGACTTTACCTTTTTCTCTGCCTATTATACATCATTCTATTTTTTATCGCGGCTTTTCTTTTTTATTCACTCTCAGTTATTAGTGGTTTTTCCACTTTCGGGTTCCTCATTTTGCCGTCTGCTATATGAGAGCTTTTTTATTATGACCATAGGAGAAGCCAGATGCACTTTTTGCTTGAAGCTTTCAGAACTTCATTGCGCTTGATCCTCTCTTTTGATCGAGAGGTTTACGGCATTGTATTGCGCTCTGTGGACTTTTCCTTTTGGGCTACGGCCCTGGCTGTTCTCTTTGGGGTACCTTGCGGCTTTCTCGTGGGATCGCGCTCTTTTAAGGGCAGGTCGCTGCTCATTATCCTTTTGAATACAGCCATGGCTTTGCCCTCGGTCATTGTGGGACTTATTGGCTATGCCTTTTTTTCCCGCAGTGCTCCTTTAGGTTTTTTGGATCTGCTGTTTTCGCCAAAGGCGGTTATCCTAGGTGAGTTTTTCCTTTCTCTGCCGGTTATCACTAACCTGACCATTGCGGCTGTCCAGTCAGTGGATCATAGGGTGAGGATTACGGCCCGCACTTTGGGTGCAGGCCGCATCCGCACAGCTTGGGCCGTGCTGATGGAGGCGCGGTTTGCCCTGATGGCCGCAATTGTCGCTGGCTTTGGCCGAGCAGTGTCAGAAGTAGGAGCGGCCGTGATGCTGGGAGGAAATATCAGGTTTTATACCCGAACCATGACTACAGCCATTGCTCTTGAGACTAGCAAAGGAGAGTTTGGCTTAGGGCTTGCCCTTGGTTTTTTCCTTCTCCTGGTGGTATTCTTGATCAATATTTTCCTCTATGCCTTGCAGAGAAGGGGCTTGAGCCGGTAGGAAGGAATCAGGGAAGGGACTCACAACTTATATCGGTAAGAAATGCGCCCCAAAAACAAGGGCTTCTGGGAATAGCTCCCCCACATTTTTTGAGGAGGCGATGAGCAGGATTATCGAGCTTAAAAATATCACCCATTTCTATGGAGAGCGAAAGGTGCTTGATATTGCTAGCCTTTCCCTTGAAAAGGGCCGGATTTACGGCCTGGTTGGACCTAACGGCTCAGGCAAGACCACCCTTTTGTCCATCATGGCTCTTTTGCTCAGGCCGAGCAGCGGAGAGATTTATTTTGAAGGCCAGCCGATCTCCGGCCTTTCTAAAATCTCCCGTATGGTTATTCAAAGGTCCATGACTATGGTGTTTCAGAATCCCTATCTTTTCCATATGTCAGTGGCTAAAAATATTGCCTATGGGCTGCGGGTCCGTGGTCTTTCCCGCAAGGCTCGATCGGCCAAGGTCAAGGAGGCCCTTTCCTGGGTTGGACTTGCGGGTTTTGAAAAAAGAAAGGCTAGGGAGCTCTCCGGCGGTGAAATCAAGCTAGTGGCTTTGGCTAGGGCACTGGTTCTTGATCCGGCCATCATTTTTCTTGATGAGCCGACGGCCAATGTGGATAGTCGGCATATCCACCGGATCGAGAGCATTATCAGTCAAATCAACCGGGATCGTGGAACCACGGTAGTTATGACCACTCATAATCTTTCGCAGGCTTATCGGCTGGCGGATGAGGTTTTCTCCCTTTTTGAAGGCTCCTTAGTAACTTCAGCCATGCACAACCTCTTCTCAGGCCGATTTCAGGAGACCGAAGAGGGAATTTTTTTTGATACCGGGGCAGTTCGCATTTGGGTATCTGCCGAGACCATCCCTTCCGATTCAACCCATATAACCATTGATCCTGAAAATATCATCGTCTCAAAAGAACCATTTGCCTCAAGCGCCAGGAATAGATTTGAGGGAACTGTCTCCCAGATTATTGACCAGGGCGGGAGAATTCTTCTTGAAATCCGCTCTCAGGAGAGATTCAAGGTTTTGATCACCGAACATTCCCTACGGGAAATAGGACTTGGGATTGGCTCTCCGGTTTATCTGACCTTCAAGGCTTCCTCAGTGAATATCTTGTAATTTATTTTTCAGCCTGGATCTTTGATAGGCAATCAGGGCAAAGGAGGCTGATATGAACAAAAGCATGTGCTCTAACCACTCTCTTCTCTGCCTGGCCTCCTGGTAGCACCGATCAATCCGCTGGTCAATGGTATTCATGATCTTGCGGGCCTTGGTTATAATCTGACTTACTATCTGGATATCCTGTGAATGAGTAGCCTTAACGGCCTGTTTGAGATTTTCAGTAACATCATCCATTTTTAGATTGAGACTGGAAATATCGATATCTAAATCTTGTTTCAGTTGGTTGATTTTGCTTTGGGTTAGAGCTGCTTCTCGTTTGGCCTGTTTGATGAGAGCCCGAAGCCTCAGACCACACTGATACTCTGCTGACTCAGGCGGATGACAGGATCCGCAGTGTGAGGCGGCCTTGCCAGCAAAAAGCTCTTCACTCGGAATTGGAATATCGTGATAGCCATGACAGTCAATGCAGCGGGGCTTTCGATTTTTTTTCAGCAGTAGGCTATGAATACTTTTCTGGAAATATCGCTTGCAATTCAAATGGCAGTTATTGCAAGCCTCAGCGACCTCAGACACCCCAGCTGGCTTTCCACTGTGGATTCCGTGACAGCCCGGGCAGGAGGGTGCCAGACGGGGATTTTCCCTCTCGATCTGCTGATAGACGATCTGGCCATGATAACTTTTCTTATACTTGCTTAACTGGTCGGTGGGAAGACCGTAGGGCTTCATTAGATTTCTATCAGCATGACAGCGGGCGCAGGTATAAGCTATATTCTGGTGGTTGACCTTTGATTGGGGATCATCTGGTTTTCTGATATCGTGGCTATCGTGACAGTCCACGCAACTGGCTACATCCTGGTTATTATTATTAAGCAGCTGCTGTCCATGAACGCTGTTTTTATACTGATTCTCCTCATCAATTCGGATATCATACTTTCGCATGTAGAGAGGATCGTCATGACAGCGGCTACAGAGTCCAGGAATCTGCTTTTTGGATGGTGAGCCGATGAAGCCTTCTTTTCCGATTATTGGCGCTTTAGGCGAAGTAGGATTGCCGCCATGACATTCTTCACAGCAGACTGAAACAAGCGCGTGAGCGCTTTTAAGCCACTGTTGGGCGCAGCGAGCTAATTCATGTTTTGATGATCCCAGGTGGCAACTAAGACAGGTGTTTTTTTGAATAGCCCAGGAGATTTGGCAGTCAAGCAAAGTGGCCATGATGAATATAAGGAAAAGAAGAAGCGACAGAATAGGCAATAAGGATGAGGCAGAGGCCGCCGCGGCCGGCCGCAGTTGAGGTTCTCTGAGGGAGGATAGCGGTCTCATGAGCAGACGCCTAACAGGGTGAGTGCCAGGAAGATGAGCAGCCCAGCAGCAGTCAAGGCAATGGTCAAGGGACGTATCCATGTATTCTCGCCTTGTTGTGAGGGAACGAAAAAAGGGAGCAGCCCAAGCAGCAGAAAAATCCCAATGTGGAGCATAATACCAAAAATAATGCTGACATTCTGTCGCTCTGGTGAGATTTTTCTAAGAAGCTGAAAGACCTCATAAGAGGCCATAAAATACCATTCAGGTTTAATGTTCAGGATTGAATTTAGGGGATCGGCCTTTTGAGCCATGCGGGCTGGGTAGAGTGTGGCCAGAGAGAATAAAATGCCCGTCAGGATTATAACTATCAAGACATGGAGTAGTAGATCTGCAGGTATCAGGGACCTTCTGGCCGAGAATATATGCCCTAGCGCCAGGAAGATAAAGAGTAGGGGAGCGATTAGAATGTGAAGGGCGAAAAAGCGCGACAGAGTCATCTGCGAGACCTCATTCCCCCCACGAATAAGGATTTTGATTGGCTCTCCAACCAAGGGAACGGCTGCTGAAAGCTGGGTAAGAAAGGTAGTTGCCCAATAGGAGCCTTGGGTCCAGGGAAGCAAATGTCCCGAAGTTCCGATTACGCCTATCAAAATCATCAGGATAATGCCCAGAATCCAGGTTGATTTCAAGGCTAGCCGATAGATTTGAGCAAGTTGCTGCCAAAAGTGGAGCAAGAGGGAAAGAATGAGAAGATGAATCCCCCACATATGCACTCCTCTAATTAGCCAGCCATAGTGCAGATTATTGGTAATCTGCTGAATTGATTCATAAGCTTCTGAAACCGTAGGTCGATAATATAGCAGTAGCAAAATGCCACTTATTCCCTCGATCCAAAACAGGTGAAAGATAATCCAGCCTGAGCAGGAAGACCATCGCACGGGTTCTGGCTTCAGGCATTGGCGCAGTGCTGCTGCCAGGCTCTGCGAGCTAGTTTCCTCTTTTTTATTTTTATACAGACTGCCGTAGCCTTTGAGCTGATTTTCCTGCACAGCTGGACTATCTGGACTATCATGTATATGGTGGGGGGAATGGATTCTCCTTACCTTCATGGTAACATGCTCTCAACTGTTCAATTTTATCGCTAATCAGATAGATTCTAAATAGATTCTCCGTGCCTTCATGGTAACACGCACTATTTGATTAGCTTCTCAAAGTGATGACTTCAGAAGAAAACTATATATGCCGGGCTACCCAAGAAGATTAAAAAAACTTTTCACTTAAAGCCGCTCTTCATTATATTTATCGCTTATTTCAAGGCAGATATTCTGAATAAAATTACGCAAAAAGGGGGGAGCAAAAAAGGAAGAAAAAGAAGAGGGGGGATAAGACAAGCGCGAGGCGTATTTAGAGCAGGCTGCTGGTGCGGGGTGTTTTTAGGGCATGGTAGCTGTCGAGATATTTTTCGATTGCCTTATGATGGGCTGCTCTTGGATATATCTCTCTCTGGACATTATCGGCAGAGTTTTTTGTCCAGTGCTGGTTCAGGGAGAAAATCATCTCAGCTATATCTTTTTGGATAGTAGTGAGGACCTCGATCCTGATTTGCTCGGCCTGACCCCGTGCCTGCCGAAGAATCCTCTCGGCTTCCTCACGGGTTTCTTTCAAGACTCGATCCTTAATCAACATATTGGCCATCTGCCCCTGACTCATTAAGGCCGCGGCCTCGTTCTTCAGGTCCTGTAAGAATTTTTCCCTCCTGGCCTGCCAAACCTGCTGTTCATGCTTTCTAAGATGTGATTCAGCGGCGGATGGAGATCGGTGAGAGGATCGGGCCAAACGGCGAAAAATTCCCCTGAGCAGACCTCTGACCATTTCCCAGAAAATTATGACTAGCAGGATAAAGACAATCAAAGCCATCAGGTTTTTCGGTGAAAACATTGATGTCAAAATTCCTCCCTCCTGTATCCTGGTGGTGAGTAATCAGAAAAAGAAAATAGATGCCTGAGCACTGATAATTTTTTATTTTTATATTAAGATTAAGCAAGTTTGATGCCGAAGGGGTTGATTTTCGAGCAATATCCAGCTAAAACCAAAAGGGACAGGACAATTGCCCTGACCAAAGAAAGAGCCAGGAGGGTAAAGGCTGCTTATTCCTGGCTCTTTTTTGGGGATGTGCGCCCTAGGTGGATAAGATAAGGAGGAGATTAAGAATTAAATTTGCGAAAAATCATGGGTAATGTGAAAAATCAGGTAATGTTAAAAATCATGGTAATAAGAATTTAGCCTGTGAAAAATCTATACACCCATCCTCTTTAACCCTTGCCTCCTTGTGCTTTTTCAATCTTGGCCCATGAGTCACGTAAGCCAACCGTTCGGTTGAAAACCAGCAAGCCATTGACAGAATCAACCGGATCGAGGCAGAAATAACCAAGTCGCAAGAACTGATAGCGGCTTCCTGGCTTGGCTGAGGCCAAAGATGGCTCAACTCGGCATGAAGTCAATATCTCGAGCGAGTTAGGATTCAGGTAATCCTTGAAATCATGTCCGGGCTCCACCTCGTTTGGATTTTCTTTAATAAACAGATGATCATATAGCCGCACCTCAGCAGGAATCGAGTGAGCAGCCGAGACCCAATGCAGGGTTCCTTTGACATCTCGGCCATCCGAAGACCAGCCGCCCCGGGTTGCCGGATCATAGGTGCAGTGAAGCTCGACGATTTGGCCACTGTCCTTATCCTTGACTACATCAGTGCATTTTATGTAATAGGCATGTTTTAGCCGCACCTCGCGGCCAGGAGCAAGGCGGAAAAACTTTTTTGGCGGATCTTCCCGAAAATCCTCCTGCTCGATATACAATATCCGTGAGAAGGGAATCTTCCGTGATCCCATGCTTGGGTCTTCAGGATTATTCTCAGCCACAAGCTCTTCCACCTGATCCTCCGGGTAGTTGTCGATCACTACCCGCAATGGACGCAAGACGGCCATGACCCTTGGCGCCCGCTTGTTCAAATCCTCTCTGAGGTAGTATTCTAGTAGGGCGATATCCACCAGACTATCCCTTTTGGCTACGCCGATCCGATCGCAAAAATTACGGATAGCTTCTGGCGTGTAGCCTCGCCTACGCAATCCAGCCAGGGTGGGCATCCTGGGATCATCCCAACCGCTGACATATCCCCCCTCCACCAGCTCATGGAGCTTTCGCTTGCTCAGCACGGTATGGCTGAGGTTGAGGCGGGCAAACTCGATCTGCCGCGGATGACACTTGACGTTCAATTCATTTAGAAACCAATCGTATAGGGGCCGGTTATTCTCAAATTCCAGCGTACAGATAGAGTGAGTAATTCCCTCGATGGAATCTGAAAGACAGTGAGCAAAATCGTACATCGGATATATGCACCATTTATTACCTGTCCGATGATGAGTTACTCGCCTGATGCGGTAGATGGTCGGATCACGCATATTTAGGTTTGGAGAGGCCATATCGATCTTGGCCCGCAGGACACGTGAGCCATCTTCAAATTCCCCTGCCCTCATGCGTTCGAATAACTCCAGATTTTCCTCAACCGAACGATTTCGGTAGGGGCTGTTCTGGCCAGGCTCAGTCAAGGTGCCTCGGGTGTTCCTGATCTCCTCTGGGCTCAGATCACATACATAGGCCTTGCCAGCTTTGATCAATTGCACGGCATACTGATAGAGTTGCTCGAAATAGTCAGAGGCATAAAATAGCCGATCACCCCAATCGAACCCAAGCCATTTGATATCTTCCTTGATCGACTCTACATACTCGACATCTTCTTTAGTCGGATTTGTATCGTCAAACCGCAGATTGCAAGTGCCGCCTGGATGCTCGGCAGCAATACCAAAATTCAAGCAGATAGACTTGGCATGTCCGATGTGAAGATAACCGTTCGGCTCAGGCGGGAAGCGGGTAGCTACTCGTCCGTTATTTTTCCCTGCCTTTAGGTCCTCGGCAATGATAGCCCGAATAAAGTCAAGGGAGGAGGCGCTCTCATTCTTGACAGGATTGTCAAGGGCAGTGCTGTCTTTTTCAGTATCTGGCATTCTCATATCAGTTCCTTACCTAAAATCTTTATTAATATAAGAGTATTTTAAGTGAATATTACGATTTTTCGGGTATTGGCAATGATCGTAGATTAACAATTTAACGCAACTATTTTATCATAATATCAGCTTCCATTCCAGCGGGTTAAAGAGAAAAACATATCTTCTTCAATTTCTCCAATTAATTTCCCCAATTCCATGCAATTCCTCTTACCCTTTATCTCAAGATCTCGAGCGCAGCTTGGTAAGCTGTTATCTCAAGCGCAGCTTGGGTAAGCTGTCTAACTCCTTGGAGGCCCTCCCCTTGTCCTCTCCGGCAGCAGCAGACGATAAGCTGCCTTCGCTTATCAGCGGGGTTGTTCCGTTGACGATTAGCCAGGTGCACTGATTTTTCCCTTTGATGATTATCCCAGGCTCTATGCTCAAGGTGGCGCCTTCGGCTACGGTTAGGCCGTTGAGCATATATGGACAATCCGGGCTATTGTTAAGGTGAGTGTCAGCAGTGATTACTCCTGCAAGGCAGATACCTCCACCACAATCTCTGATTGTGTTATCGGAGATGAACACCTTGCCTGTACAAGATAGGAAGGCGGCAAACAGGCCGTTATCCGAGAAGGTGTTTTCGGTGATAACTGGGGTTGAGGTGCCGAGGGAGTAGATTCCGTAGGTGCGGTTGTGGTGGATGGTGCATCGCTTGATGGTGGGGCAGGATGCGCCCTCGCAGAGGATGCCGGCTGAGGAGCTGTGGCTGATGGTGCAGTGGCTGATGGTGGGTGAGGCATCCTGCAATCTTAGGCCACAGGCTCGGCTGTGGCTGATGGTGCAGTGGGTGATGGTCGGGGAGGCCTGATTGCAGAAGATGGCGCTCATCTGGCTGCCTGAGCCACCGTAGCTGATTAGGCAGTGATCGAGCAGAGAGGCCGAGGCCGAGCTTGCGGAAAAAAATAGCCCGTCCCAGTCGCCGCTTGCCGGCGATGAGCTCTTTGAGCCGCTGGCTGATGAGCCGCTTGAGTCGCCGTTGGTGTCTCCGCCCCACCTATCATCCCTCAGAGAAGTAAAGATGATGGGTGCCTGCTCTGATCCCCTGGCCAGTAGTGTCCCGTTTATGATCAGCCTGCTTCCCTGATCGACTCCCTTGATGATGGTGCCCGGCCTGATAGTCAAAGTGCTGCCTTTGGCTATGGTAACTTTTCCATCGAGCACATAAACCCGCTCTGAAGACCAGACCGTATCAGCATGAATAGTTGTCTGGTCGGGTAAAATGAGGCAAGAAGCAGTGCTGGCCGAGGCGGCTGGTTTTTCCATTACTGATGGAATTATCGGCTCATTTCTGACCGACGAGACAGAAGCAATGGCGCTTGTTGTTGCGGCAGCATCGACCACGGTCTTCGCTGTTGAGCAGAGAATAACTGTGAAGGAAAGGATCAAGAAAAAACACCTCACAGAGCTAGGTACCTGTAGTCTTTCGGTTATTAGCCTGATCAATTGGAAACCTCAAAGAAGCTCATTATGTATGAAAATAAGATTATGAAATAAGAATGCTTATTAACTATTATAGTTCGACTAAAACCGTAAAATTCGCTTAAAGATTGTTATCGTTAACTTAACTGGTCCTCTCGCTAAAAAGGTGCGCAAGCTGGGTGGACACACAAAGGCCGCTTCTAAAATTGATTGGGTAATTGATCCGTAGCGTACTTGTGTTACGTACTTGGCAAGAAAACCACTTAAAAGCCAGGAGAAAACAAACCAGAGAGGGGGTAAAAAGAGGAAAAACCATTTCTCAGCCTGTGATGGGAAAAGCTGCTGATGCCGAGGCAGCAACAACTATGCCTTGCACTATTTCCCAGCCTGACACTATTTCTCAACCTGATAGGGAAAGCTAACCGAATCTTCATCGACGGCTGAGAATCAGGCACTATTTCCCAGCCTGATAGGGTAAGCTCCCCCCGATAGCGGCAGCCTCTGAGATATGATGCCAGCAAGGGCAGGATGATTTCGCCTAAGGTCTCAAATTATTATCCTAGATGCGTTATTATCCAGGCCATACTGATTAGAAATATTATGAGTGGCTTGATGATGTCGAACTTGTACCTTATGCCATGCAAGACATCGGTAGCATCCTGAAGAGGGGTATAATAGTGCGATTTTACTATCCTGATATAAGCAAGCAAAAATGACCCTAGAGCCAAGAGCCAGGCTAAGGAATCGATATATCCATTGGCTATTAGAAACTTAATCCACCTCTGCATAATTCTCTCCCCTTGTGAGGTCAACTTAGCCAGTGATAGGTCATCTATCTTCACCTAGAAATAATCAGTGAAAGAGGTAGGAAAGAGTACTCTTCCTATAAAAGCATATTTCCTTCAGAAGAATATTTCCTATTTATTTTATCGCAACATTAGCACTATTTCTTTACTCGATATATTCGGTTATTACACTAAATAAGCACAAGGATGTGACTCCTAGGTAAGCATAAGGCTAAAATTACTAAAGGAAAATTCCCTTTTTCATTATTCTTCGGCTTTCGACTAGAGGTATTGAAAATGATGATTTTGAATAAAAAGCTCAAGGTGAAAGGTGAACTTTTACCTTGACTATCTTTTCGATAATGGAATAAAATTATTATTGTTACCGAGGAAGTGTTAGAAATTTGAGTTAAGTATAAAAGATTAATTTTTATTACTAAAACTAGATGAGAACAGGTAGGAATTTTTATTTTTTTTTATCTTTATCTAACCATTGGCCGCAAGATCTTGAGTATTCCAAAAAAATTTTACTCCCCGCAGATTTTTCCATCAGCTTACCCATATTCAGCGAGAGATTATGTCGATAATACTTTCAGGCGGAATGAGCCTCAATGATTTTACCCAGGAGTATAAGTCAAGAAAATATAATTTCTCAAATTACAACCACAAAGAAATTTGATTCAAGACTGGTAATTTATCTTGTAATACGAGAGAGACTGCTTGAAAAAATTAAGGGAATTTTTGACCGTATGTTGTATCATGTGCTTTGGAGAGGGAGATTGACGTGCAAGGAGAGAGTATGCTCGATGATGTCGATGAAGGAGGGAATCGTTCCAGAGACATCTTGAATATCTGGTGAAGATCGAGGAAGAGGTTCTTTTATTCATTTTCCCCTAAAAATTTCCCTAAAAATGAGGTGATCAAAGATGTATCGTTTACACAAGATGATCTATCGTGTGATGCCGGACGGCACAGGAAAGCAGATCAACCCCTTTACTGGAAGAGAGGTTTGGACAATCCCTGGCCGGAAAAATAAACCTAGCTACAATAGCTTCAAATCAGCACCCAAGGAAATAACCCCGCGGGAGCCGGAAGATTATTGCAATTTTTGCGCCGCTAACTATAAAAATACTCCGCCTGAGAAGGCTCGGCTGGTCAAGACCGAGCAAGGGTATAAATCACTTAATCGTCTTGATGCCGCCCAGGTCTTCAGTAGTGAAGCTGAGTTTCGGCGTATACCGAACCTTTTTGAAATTGTAACCACAGATTACTGGGAGAAAAATTACAACTACAAGCTGGATGGAATCAATAAGGAGTGGAAGCAGCGCTACATTTCCAGTGAAGAAGGGTTAAAGCATGTGTTGGGTATCATTGATTTGAAACTGAAGCTGTCTGGTCTGACGCCGGAGGAAATCGCGGCCAAATCTGTGGATGAGAAGTTGAAAATGGCCAATGCCTTTTTCTGCGGCGGCCACGAGTTGATTGTCGCTCGCAAGCACTACAAGCCCGGTGCTCATTATGACACTGATCTGTGCTCTTCGGGAGAGCTTACCCAAGAGGAGCATTTTCAATATTTTAAATTTACCATCGAGGCCATGGAGGACATTTACGCTCAAAATCGATATGTCCGCTACGTGAGTATATTTCAGAATTGGCTGCGGGATGCCGGGGCCTCATTTGACCACTTGCACAAGCAATTGGTAGCCTTGGATGAGTGGGGTACATCGATTGAGCAGGAGCTGGCTTTGGTCCAGTCCCACCCAAATATCTACAACGATATGGCGGCCAATTTCGCCTGCTACAATAACTTGGTTATCGCCGAAAATGATTACGCCATGGCTTTTGTTGATGTCGGTCATGTACATCCTACCCTGGTTGTTTATTCAAAGAGCGAGCACCTTCGGCCAAATGAACATACCGACGAGGAGTTACGAGGCTTCAGCGATCTTGTTCATGCCTGCCATGCGGCTATGGGCAAGGCCATCTCCTGTAATGAGGAATGGTATTATTGTCCGCGGGATGCTATTATTCCCATGCCCTGGCACATCCTGATAAAGTGGAGGATAAATACCCCAGCTGGCTTTGAAGGTGGAACCAAGATTTTTATCAATCCGATGGGGCTGACCGAATTAAGAGACATCATGGTTCCCCGGCTGTATGAGTTGCGAGACAAGAAAATTATTGATGGATTTAAGATTGCTGAGGAATGTCCGGTCCGGCCCAATTCTCTACGCTACAGCCAGCGGCAGGGCTATGCGGCTATAAGTCCTGCGGTTTCTATCCAAGTTCCTGCTGATCTTGTTGGCGCAGGCTTGGAATAGCTCTCCGTCCTGCCAAAGCGGAAAAGAAAGGTCAAAGAAAAGAACAGTCCACAATTAAGGTTTGCTGGTCTAGTGTGGATTTCCTGCGGCTTGGCGTTTGCAGGTCGCAGGAAATTTGCAGTTAATTTGTTGGGTTACTATATGTTTGCACTTTTTCTGTGTTTGCACTTTTTTTCGACCCTTTGATTTTACCGGATTTGCTATTAGAGGGAATTTCCAAGGATTTCAAGGGGTTAAGTAATTTTCACTACCGGACACTTTTATCGGCATTCCCGCGAAAGTGATAATCCATGTATAATTGCAGCAACCTTCTGGTATAATTGCAAGCAACCCTTCTGGATTCCCGCCTACGTGGGAATGACATGAAATGCCTGCACTTAAGAAGTGCACATACAAAACCGGAAGATAAAATGTGTCCGCTAGTTGTGTCTGCTAGTAAGAAGAAATTTCGGCAAACGTTAAGTTTGGTTACTTTTTGAAAAAAAGTCGAAGCGAAACAATCAAGAGTAAGGAAGCAAAAAAAAACCGCAGCTTTGCTTCGGGAAGCCGATTGGCGATGGCGGCACCAATGTATCCGCCGATAAAAAAACCAAGAGACATAAAGATAGCCGGTTTGATATGAACATGCCCGTCGCGGTAGTATCTGAGAACAGCTAGCAGCCCAATTGGAGGAAGCAGGGTGGCCAGGGCAGTGCCTTGAGCCTGATGCTGGCTGTATTTAAAAAGATAAATCAGAGCGGGAATGATGATCACCCCACCGCCAAGCCCGAAGAAGCCTCCGAATATGCCGGCGACAATCCCGATGATAATATAATTTATAAACAATTTTTTTCTCCTTTTAAGAAAGATGAGTCTAGCAGGAGCATGGAATTGATTTTGCAACCAATATGCTTCGCTACAACCGGGCATTTAGCTTTCAGAAGAAAAAAAATTCTCTTAGGAACATCGCTCAAGGTTTCAAAATTCCCTTGTCCCTTGGCAATAATCAAGTCCGCCTGCTGAAACCGCCGGACAAATTCCTCCGAGCATAGCTCAAGAATCGTGCCCGGTGCATTGGCTCCATTATCAATGACTGGCACCCGGTCAGTCAACCCGATAAACTCGGCATCTTCTCGTAAAGCGTCGTTAATGATCGGGCTTCCCTTGACTACAAAGGTGATTTTTTCTCTTGGAAGCGTTTCGATCAACAGCCGATCGAAGACAATCTCTCCAGCATTATCTCCAAGGTATAGAATCTGATCAGCCTCTTGAGCTGCCTGATCAAGCAGTCTGAATCCTGCCGGATCAAGGGGGCTTTCCAGTGCATCCTGAATGGATTGGTGCACCTGGGACATGGTGAGTCTGGTATGAATTCCAAAATCAATAATGTTTCCAGCAATGGCTAACCGCACGGCAGTTTCAAGTGGATAGGGTGAGTTTTTGACCTTGCGGACCAGATCTGGATATAGAGACAGAGCAAGCCGATTGAAACGCTCCTTGGCCTCCCGGTAGGGGTCCGTGGTTTGGCACTCCCTTTGGATAAGGGTATGAATGACCCTGCCGGTAGCCGGTGGTGGGAGAAGCAAATCAATCTGGCTGGCATATCGAAGCACCTCTCGTACTACCTTCTCTCTAACCTGAGGCTCGGCATTGAGCATGTCAAGAGCGTTCAGGGTCTGGTGGATAAAACAGGGGAAACATTCAAGTGAGGTTTTCATGATGTCAATAAGACTCTCTCTGGCAAATTTTTCTGGATGTCAAGTGGTCCCCTCTCGCTAACAAAGCGCGCAATTTTGGCGATCACAGGGGGCCGTCTCCCTGAGATTGATTGGGTAATTGGATCTTCTCTCGCGCTTGGCGAGGAAACCATTAAGTGGTCCTCTCGCTAATAAAATACCCAAATTGGACAGACACAAGAGCCGCCCCTATAATTTGATTATGTAATTGGATCTTCTCTCGCGCTTGGCGAGGAAACCACGGAAAAACCAAATTAAGTTAAGCATTAAGAAAGAATATAAGCCTGTAAATAGGCTTTATCATACCAGAAAAGTAGGGCAAGCCACAAGGTAAAAAATCAGATGTTCCCCATATTTAAAATTAGGAGAAGTAGATAAGCTGCAGGGGAAGGGTATTGAGGTAAAAGACAATAG